>DASQHM010000165.1:0-12502 GCA_035632095.1 Candidatus Cybelea sp.
TTAGCCATAACTTTTTTCTCTACTTCTGGGCAACCGGACGATGGACCCAGAGATCAGCCTGATAGGGACCTCGCCGCGGCGGACCAAAACTCAACGCTGGAGAGTCCCATGCTTCGCATTTATGTCGCCGCCACCGAAACCCTGCGCCGCCTTCGCCCAGAGAACTCGGGCGTGACGGCAATCGAGTACGGCCTGATCGCCGGCGCCATCGCCGTCGCCATTCTCGCCGCCGTCGTTGCGGTCGGCTCCGACGTGAAGAACATGTTCACCGCTGTCGGCAACGCCCTGAATTCGACCTCAGGCGGCAGCAACTAACACGTCTCGGACGGCGCGACCGGAGAAGGCCTCCACTCTTGGTCGCGCCGCCGAAACGCCCCATCGACATTCTCGAGTTGCGACGGATTGCATTGCGCTAAAAGACCGCAGCACTCGACCCCTGCCGCGGTCTCGATTCTGAGCCTCGCCGGCGGCCCTCAACGTGGGACAGCGAAGCGATAGAACAGGCTCTTGGTGACCTCGACAAGCGCTAGATACGCGGCTGTCGCGGCCGTCAGGTAGACGAAGAACAACGGCGGCGGCTCGACGAAGCCGAACCACCGTCCCATCGGAAGCAATGGAAGTACGATCGCCGCGGCAACGGCGCCAAGCGCCATGGCGACGAGGAACCTGTGCGGTTTGCTTTGGAAGAACCGCCGCCTGGTGCGGATGGCGAAGACCACCAGCACCTGGGTTGTGATCGATTCGATGAACCAGCCGGTCTGGAACAGCGCCTCGCCGGCGCTGAACAGACGCAGCAGCGCATAGAAGGTGAGAAAGTCGAAGACCGAGCTGACCGGCCCGAACACCAGCATGAAGCGCTCGATCAGCCTGACGTCCCATTTCACCGGCCGTGCCGTGGCTTCCGGGTCGCACTGATCGAACGGGATCGCGATCTCCGATACGTCATAGAGCAGGTTGTTCAGCAGGATCTGGATCGGCAGCATCGGCAGGAAGGGCAGGAACAGCGCCGCGCCGGCCATGCTGAACATGTTGCCGAAATTCGAGCTCGATCCCATCAGGACGTATTTGGACACGTTCTGGACCGTGCTGCGCCCGTGGACCACCGCTTCGCGCACGACGGAAAGGTCGTGTTCGAGCAGGATCAGATCGGCGGCGGCGCGCGCGACATCGGCAGCGCCGTCAACCGAGATGCCCACATCGGCAGCATGCAGCGCCGGTGCGTCATTGATCCCGTCGCCCATGAAGCCGACCACGTGACCAAGCCGTTTCAGCGCCAGCAGGACCCGAAGCTTCTGCTGCGGATTGACCCGGCAAAACAGGTTGACCCGTGACAATTGTCCGATCAACGCCTCGTCCGAAAGATGCGTCAGCGCATCGCCCGTGAGCACGCCCGTGACCGGCACGCCGATCTCCGCGAAGACATGCCGCGCCACAAGCTCGTTGTCGCCGGTCAGCACTTTCACCGAAACGCCGGCGGCGTCCATCGCAGCGATCGTTTCCCCGGCGCTTGCCTTCGGCGGATCGAGGAAAACGGCGAAGCCGGAGAAGGCAAGGTCGGTCTCGTCGGAAATCGCTGCGGTTTCGTGGCTTGCATCGACCACGCGGGTAGCGATGCCAAGCGCGCGAAAACCTTGCGCCCCGAGCGCGTCAAGGGTGGACTGGAAAGTCCCCCGCGTTTCGTCGTCGCGCGGCCGCTCCACCCCGTCGGCCTCCTCGTATCGTCCGCAGAGCCGCAGGAGATCCTCCGGCGCGCCCTTGACGATCAGCCGGCGCTTGCCGTCGCGCTCGACCAGGACCGAGACGCGTCGGCGCTCGAAATCGAACGGCACTTCGTCGATCTTCCGCCAGCCGGACATGTCGAACGGACGAGCGGCCAGGATCGCCTGGTCGAGCGGGCTTTTCATGCCGCTTTCGAATTGGCTGTTGATATAGGCGTAGGCATAGGCGGGGGCGCTCTCGGCGCCACGCCCGTCGATGGCGCGCAGGAGTTCAATCTTGGCTTCGGTCAGCGTTCCGGTCTTGTCGGTGCAAAGCACGTTCATGGCGCCGAGATCGTGGATGGCGGAGAGCCGCTTTACGATCACCTTTCGCTTGGCCAACTCCATCGCCGAGCGGGCAAGCGTCACTGTCACGATCATCGGCAGCAGCTCAGGCGTCAGACCGACCGCGAGCGCCAGCGCGAACAAGAGCGATTCCAGCACGGGCCGATGGAAAGAGATGTTCACTACCAGGACGAACAGCACCATCAACACGGTGACGCGCATGATCAACAAGCCGAAACGGCGGATGCCAACGGCAAATGCGGTCGCCGGCGGCTTTTCCGCCAAGCTCGTGGCGAGATGGCCGAGTGCCGTCCTGCCGCCGGTTCGGCATATGGCAATCGTCGCGGTGCCGCTGATTACGGAGGTGCCGGCGAAGACGGCGTTCGACGCATCGGCGGGATCGTCGGCGCCTTGGGCTGCATCGCTTGCCTGCTTCTCGGCCGGGTAGGGCTCGCCCGTAAGGAGCGCCTGGTTGATGAACAGATCGCGACTTTCCAGCAGCCGCGCGTCGGCGGGCACGAGATCGCCGGCGATCAGCTCGACGATATCGCCGGGAACCACCTGGTCGATCGGCAGCGAACGGCATGTCCCGTCGCGCCGCACGGCCGCCTGCACCGCCACCGACCGGCGCAGCGCCTCGACCGCATTCTGGGCGCGGACTTCCTGGACGAAATCGAGGGTCATGCTCATGGTGACGATGGTCGCCACGATCAGGAAGCTTGCGACGTCGCCGGTCGCCGCGGACAACGCGCTCGCCACAAGCAGGATGATGACCAGCGGATTGCGGAAGCGGGCCAGGAATTGCAGCCAAAGCGGCGAACGTTTGACGGCTGCGGCGTCATTGGGCCCATACGTCGCCAGCCGCGCCTGCGCTTCCGCGGCACCAAGCCCCGCCGGCGTCGTCTCGAGCCGCACCAGCAGCCGGTCGAGCGGCTCCTTCCAGATTTCCTCAGGCCCTATTTCGCCATTTTGCGGGACAGCGCCGTCGCGATTTCGTCCGATCATTTCTTCGCGTTCGTGCGTAACGTCCATTGGCTGTGGTTCCTCTATGCGCCGCTTCGGTCACGACGAACAAGCGATCGGGACTGCCGTTCACTCTACATCAGTTCTGTGTTGCGTCGGCGCGGCGCGTATGGCCACGCGGCCATCGGCCGAGGCCACGGTTGATCTGCATCAAGACGCCTGGGTTGCGGGACGCCGATGATGAAACGAGTTGCAGCCGCTTGCCGTTCGGAGGGAATGCTGGCCATGACGCTCCATAAAATGACGATACCAGTCCTGCTTCTGGGCGCGGCGCTGATCGGCGGTATCTCACTGCCGTCAGGCCCGTCCGCCATGGCGCAGTCGGCGCGGAGCGACCCGGCGCAAGAGCGTCATTTTGGCACTCACATCGAAGGTCATATTGCATTCCTGAAGGCCGAATTGCACATAACGCCGGATCAGGAGGCGCTGTGGAGCAGGCTCACGGATGCGATGCGCGCCGATGTCGTGGACTTCGGTCAGTTCCGGCAGCAGCATCCGGTCGACGCTTCGACCAAGCCGACGGCGCTGCAGCACCTGGAGGAGCGCGCCGCTTATACGGCGCTGCGGGCGAAGGGCGAGCAGCGCTTCCTCGAGGCATTTCGGCCGCTTTATGGACAGATGTCGGATGCGCAGAAGCTGGCCGCCGACGAGTTGCTGGGAAACCGGCAGGAAGAGTTCTGACCGCCGCTTCGATCCAATGGGAAAGAACCTCAGCGACGTCAACACAGGAGTTCATCCGGTCATGATGACCCGCTCGTTCCGAATGGCGCTGGCGGCGGCTTTGTTGGTTCTTGCCAGCTGCGTCGTCGCGCCGGGCCCGCCGCCGGGTCCCTATGCTTATCCCTATCCCTACCCCGCTTATGCCCCCGCATATGCCCCGTATTCCTATTACCCCTACTATCCCGCGTATCCATGGTACTTCGGCCCGGAAATCGGTATCGGCATTGGTGTCGGCCGCGGTTGGCACGACGGAGGAAGATGGCATGGCGGTGGCTGGCGGCATTGAGTCACCGCGACGACGGCACTCTGCTCGGCGGATCGTCCTCATTCCACATGCGTGGCCGAAGCAAAGGCCTTAGGCGCGCCGTCAGTGTTGTTTAGGCCGTACGACTGCCGCCAGCGGACAAGAACGCTTCCATCCTCCCGTAAAAGCTCCCAGGTCACCGCGGCCAGCATGCTGCGGCGGCCCATGGGCGTCACTTCAAGCTCGCCCCACCGGCACGACCGGCAACCGTCGCGACGATAGCGGTCCAGCGCGGCCTGGTAGTAGCGCAGGACATCCTCGCGGGCCGTGAGCGCGACGATGGAGCCGTCGCTCCGCAGCGCGACGCCGGGCGTCGCGAACAGTTCGGAGACTCGTTCCGCCTCGAACGTGGCGAAGGCCGCAACGAAGCGGTCGAAGAACGCCTTGGCCAGGGCAAGCTCGGTCGCGGTCGTCTCCCTCATGTCGCCCCTTCTTAACCTCGCGTCGCCTCTTATACCGCAGCCGGCGGACCGGCATGAAATCCCAGCCCGCGCACGCGCGCGAATTCGCTGGTCAGCCAAGGGATGTCGGCATAGGTAATGAAAGCGATGGCGCGACCCGATCCCGCTCGCCGAAACTCAAGAGGCGGCAATTGGCCAATCCATTGGCAATCGATCCCGAGCCTGCCGGCGGTTTCAGCCTCGTGCGGATGCTGCCGACCCTGGTGTTCGACGTGGCGATACCGATCGTCATATTCAACGTTCTTGCCCGGTTCGGCGTTCCGACGCTTTGGGCCCTGGTGGCGGGCGGACTCTCGCCGGCCCTCAACAATCTCCGCATCTGGCTCAAGTCACGCCGGCTCGAACCGCTCGGCATAATCGTTATGACCTTTCTGGCGGTCGGAACGGCGGTATCGCTGATTTCGGGCAGCGTGTTTTTCGCGTTGATCAAGGATTCGTTCCTGACCGCGACTTTCGGCGCCATCTGTCTCGGCTCGCTGCTCGCCGCACGGCCGCTGATGTTCTACATCAACCGGCAGTTCGTCGCCGGCGACGATCCCGTGCGCATCGAATGGTGGAACGGCCTCTGGCAATATCCGAACTTTCGCGCAGCACTTCGCCTGGTCACCGCGGTATGGGGCATCGCCTATCTGGTCGAAGCGCTGCTCAGGGTCGGATTTGCGCTGGTCCTGTCGCCGGCGCAGGTGGTGGTCATCTCCCCGGTGATGGGGTTTGGCGCGCTGATCGTGCTCATCGCCTGGACGCGGCGATATCTGCTCGCGCTCCGCGAGCGGCGCCTACGCGAGCAGCAACAGAATCAAGCCGCCTAAGCGCTTCGGTTGCGAACATACGACCTCGCATCCTAGGCGAAGCGGCGCACGTCGAAAGGCGTGACGTCGATGGCCGGCGGGCGGCCCGCCGCGAGATCGGCAATGACGCGCCCGGTCATGGCGCCGGCCACCAGCCCGATGTGCCCGTGGCCGAAGGCATAGAGCGCGTTGGGATGGGCGCGCGCCGTGCCGATGACCGGCAACGAGTCCGGCATGCTGGGCCGGAAGCCCATCCACTGTTTGATGCGGCCTTCGTCGATCTGGCGGGCCAGGCCCGGGTACATCTGCTGACCTTGGCGCAGCAGAACGCGCGCGCGGCGCCAATCGGGCGGCGCATCGAGACCGGCGAATTCCACCGTGCCGGCGAAGCGAAGCCCCTCTTCCATGGGCGTGGCGACGAACTTGCCCTCGCCCGACAATGTCGGAATGCGCGGGCAGACTTCCGGATCCTTCAGCATCACGTGATAGCCGCGCTCGGTGTCGAGCGGCACCCGATCGCCGAGCTTGGCGGCCAGCGGCCGCGACCATGCGCCCGCCGCCAGCACGACCTGCGATGCGGCCTGGCGGCCGGCATCCGTGAACACTTCGGCGACGCTGACGCCATCGAAGGCGAAGTCGCGGACGCGCTCGCGCCGGATAATGCCGCCGCGGCGCACGAACATCTCGGCCAGGCTCTGCACCAGGCGAAGCGGATTGGCGCAATGGCCGTTCTCGGTGATCAACCGTCCGCGCACGTAATCCCGCGACAATGCCGGTTCGAGCTGGCGCAATTCGTCCGCGCCGAGTTCCTGAATCTCGACGCCGTTGTCGCTCCGCAGTCTGTTCGCGCCGGCGTCGCCGGCGAAACTGGCGTCGCTGCGATAGGCCATCAAGTGTCCGGCGCGATGGATCAGGTCTTCCGCGCCGGCATCGCGCGCCAATTGGCGATAGGTCTCGACCGAGGGCGCGATCAGCGGACGCAGCGCGCGCGCCTGCGCCGCCACTTTTTCCGGCGTGCCGGCGCGCACGAAGCGCCAGAGCCACGGCAGCAACACGGGCAAATAGCGAAGCCGTATGGTGAGCGGGCCTTCCGGGTCCAGCAGCCAGCCCGGAACCTTGGACAAGGTTCCCGGCATTGACACCGGCACCACGGACGAGCCGTTTAGGCAGCCGGCGTTGCCGTAGGATGCGCCCTCGCCCGGTGCGCCCGGATCGAGCACCACCACCTTGCGCCCGTCGCGCTGCAGGAAACTGGCCGCCGCCATGCCGACAATGCCGGCTCCGACGACGACGACCGGCGCTTCCGTCCGCGTGTTCATAAGGTCAACCCGCCGTCCACGTGAAGCAGCTGGCCGGTGATGTAGCCGGCATCGGCCCCGAGCAGGAAGGCCACGGCCGCCGCGATCTCGTCAGGCAATCCGAGACGCCGGAGCGGAATGCGTTCCAGCGCCGACTGCCAGCGCGCCGGATCGAGCGACGAGTGCGTGGCCGCATCCTTCTTGACGTAACCCGGCACGACGCAATTCACCGTGATGCGTTTCGGCGCCAGTTGCGCCGCAAGCGAACGCGCCAGGCCCTCCAGACCGGACTTGGCCGCCGCCGACGCCGGAAAGACATCGCCGCCGAGCTTGAATTCGTGCGCCAGGAACGAGCTGACCGCGACGACGCGGCCGGCGCCCGATTTCGACAGCAGCGGTTCCGCGGCCGTCGCGAGGCGGAACAGCGCCTTCAGGATCACGCCGAGCGAACGCTCGAAGCCGGCCTCGTCGATTTCGCCGAGCTTGCGCCGGTCGCCGAAGCCCGCGTTCGACACCAGCCCGTCGAGACCGCCGAAGCGGGCTTCGCAGGCGGCGACGAGGCCGACGGCCGTGTTCGGATCCGCAAGATCGCCCAGCTCCACCCGGCAGCGCGCGCCCTTTGCCTCGCATTCGGATGCGACGGCGTCGCCGCGAATGCGATTGCTGCCGGTGTGAACGAGGATCGACACGCCGGGCGCGGCCAGCCGCCGGCAGATCGCGGCGCCAATGCCGCTGCCGGCACCGGTGACGAGATAGACGCGGCCGTTCATCGCTCGCGCCATTCACGCCTCGCGCTGCCCGGATGACCGAAGTCGCGCGGCCGCAAGCCGGCATGAAACCAGGTCACGAAGCTCACGATGTCGTAGACCGGAAGCAACAAATGTTCGGACAAGGCGCGCGCATAGGGCGACATATTGGTGCATTCGAGCAGGACCGCGCCCACGTCCGGATGCTGCTTCAGCAGCGCATCGCCGGCGTCGAGAATGTCCTGCTCTGCCGCAGCGACATCCAGCGCCGCCTCGTTACCGATGATGGCGCGCGTGAACTCGCGGCCGTCGTCGGTGCCGACGACCGGCGTGCCGGCGGGCACGCCGGCCGCGCGCAAGTGCTCGCCGGTCATGGTCTTGGCGCTGATGGTGAGAATGCCGACGCGTTTGCCGGGCGGCAGCGTGCTCTGGATCTGGCTCGCCTGCATCAGGCTCGACGTGGCGACCGGCACCTTCACGGCCGCCGCAAGCTCGTTCTGATAGAGCGACAGGAAACCGCAGTTCGTGGTGATGCCGTCGGCGCCTAGCGCGACCAGCTCCCTGGCCGCATCGACGAACGCATCGAGCAGACCGGCCGCCTTCTGCCGGACGACGCGCTCCGGCGATGCGCCTTTCACGACTTTGTAGAGCACCGGAAACGGCCAGGTCTCCGCATTGCCCATGTCGCCCGGAACGCGGGGGAAGCGCGCTTCGAGCATAAGTATGCCGAGCCGCGCGCCGTAGACCGCCTTGCCGCCTTTGGCAATGCGGCTCCGATCGTTGGGTTTCGCCGCCATCACGCCACCCACTCGCTGACGGGAGCGCGCGCCTCGTGCAACGGCTGGCAGATCACGTCGACCAAGGTCGGCACGCCAGCCTCAATCGCCTGCTTGAAGGTCGCGCGCAGCTTCCCGGGATCCTCGACCCGCCAACTCTTCACGCCGAACGCGGCAGCGACTTTGGCGTGGTCAGTGCGGTCAAAATCGACCGAAAAGTACCGCCCGCCGAAGCCGGTGCGCTGTCCCGCCTTGATCCAGCCGTACACGGCGTTGGAGATCACCACCATGGCGATGGGCGCCTTGACGCGGACGATGGTTTCGAGCTCGCCCACTGTAAAGCCGAAGCTGCCGTCACCCATGACCGCCACGACCTTCGCTCCAGGCCGGCCCATATGCGCGCCGACCGCCGCCGACATGGCATAGCCGAGCGCGCCGTGGGCGCGGTTCGAAATGAAATGGCGGCCGGGCTTGGCGAACTCGAAATAGGCCGAGATATAGGGGCACGGCGTTCCCGGATCGGCGACGACGATGGCGTCGCCCGGCGTCACCGCTTGCAGCTCGGCTACGACGCGTTCGGGTGTGATCGGCCTAGCATCGCTTTCCGCCAAGGCGCGGAACGCCGCGAACTTCGCCTGCTTTGCCTTGGCGACGGCCGCCGCATCCAGGAACCGCGCGGCGTTCGCCCCCTTCAGGCGCGACAGCTCCGCGCCGATGGCCGCGAGAGAGAGCTTGGCGTCGCCGAGCAATGCGACGTCCGCCCGATAGGTCGCGCCGATCACCATGGGATCGGCGTCGATGTGAATAACCTTGGTCTTGCCGGGCTGAGGATGACGCCAGCGCTCCGTGGTGACCGAGCCAGCGCGGCATCCGACGAAGATCACCGTATCCGCCATGTCGACCAGCGAACGGGTCTCCGGCGTGCCGCCGTTGCTGCCGACGACGCCGACGGAGAGCGGATGGGTCTCGCCGATGCTGCCCTGGCCGCTGATCGTCGTCGCGACCGGCGCTCCGATCAGCTCGGCAATGCTCAGCAGCTCCGCCTCCGCGCCGGCAATGACGACGCCGCCGCCGCAAATGAAGATCGGATTCCGCGCCCGCGCCAGCAAAGCGGCCGCCGCCTTCGCAGCCTCGGGATCGGGCGCGCTCCGCCGCGACGGATAGCGGCCAAGGCCCGGATCGCCGGTCACGTCCGCTTCGTCCACCGGGTCCTTCTGTACGTCGAACGGAAGTCCGATATGGGCGGCCCCGGGCCGGCCGCTGGTCATTGCAGTAAAGGCTGCGCGCAAGGTTTTCGGAATGTCGACGGCGCGGTCGATCACCTTGTTCCACTTGGTCAGCGGCCGGAACAGCGCCGCTTGATCCAGTTCGGTCAGGGTGAAGCGGCCCCGCGACGACACGGCAATGTCGGTGGTCACCGCCAGCACCGGGATCGAGGATTCGTTCGCTTCCACGACGCCCGGCAGGATGTAGGTGGCGCCCCCGCCGCTCGGCCCCTCGCAGACCCCGACCCTGCCCGAGACCCGCGCATACCCATCGGCCATATAAGCGGCGGACCGTTCGTCGCGCGTCAGGATATGGGTGATGCCGTGATCGAGGCGGTATAGAGCGTCGTAAAGCGGCAGGCTGGTGTCGCCGCAAAGGCCGAAGATGTGCTTCACCCCGTGCAATTGCAGCATCCGCACGAAAGCTTCGGCACCGGAAAGGCGGTTCATCGGCACGCACCCTGAGTTCCTGGTCGGCCAACAATAGACCGCCGCCACGGGATGCGGCTACATTGTGGATCGAACGGCCTTCGAAGGCCGAAACAAAGCGATTCAGGGGGACGTCACATGATCAAATCCGCACGCATCGCGCTCAGCCTCGCAACCGCGCTCGTTGCCCTGCCTCTCGCGAACCCGGCGCGCGCCGCCGACCAGCCGATCGTGATCGGATTGGAAGTGCCGCTGTCCCCGCCGGGCGACCCGGTCGCAGGACAACTCATCCGGCGCGGCGGCGAGCTTGCCGTGGAATACATTAACGGCCCCATGGGCGGCGTGATGGGCGGCAAGAAAGTCGCGCTTTCGGTGCAGGACAGCCAGGGCCGCACGGAAGGCGGGGTCGCCGCCTATCGCCGGCTCGTGACGGAAGAACATGCCGTCGCCGTCACCGGCTTCTTCCACAGCTCGGTCAATATCGCCGCCAACGAAGTGGCCAAGGAACTCGGCGTGCCGACCATCGGCACGCAAACCTCGGCGGCCGACATCACGGCCAAGCACTACGACGTCGCGTTCCGCACCCACGCCATCGATCCGATCCGCGTCGCCGCCTGGCTCGACCTGATCAAGCGCAAGAACTACAAGAAGATCTCGCTGCTGGCCGAGACGACGGACTACGGCATCGGCCTGGTGACCGAAACCGACAAGCAGAACAAGGATCTGAAGCTCGGCCTCGAGCTGCAGAGCATCACCTTCGATCACGCCTCCACGGACCTGACGCCGCTGCTGTTACAAATCAAGGCGTTCAAGCCCGATCTCATCATCAACATCGGCGTCGGCGCGCCGATGGATCTCATGGTGGACCAGGCGGCGACCATCGGCCTGACGCCGGCGACGCCCATGCTCGTGTCATACGACGCGCCGGTGCGTCCGCAATTCTGGCAGCTGCATCCGCAAAACGGCGACAAGCTCTACTTCATCGCCTATTACTCGCCGAAGCAGAAGTTGTCGGACATCGGCGCCTGGTTCGCCAAGGCCTACGAGGAGAAATACAAGGAATCGCCCGTATACTCCTCGCTCAACGGCTTCGGCGACGTGATGATCATCGCCGAGGCGGTGGACAAGGCGAAGAGCACCGACCCGAAGGCGGTCATCAAGGCGCTGGAAACCGGCACGTACAAGAGCTGGGCCGCGGCCGACGTGACGTTCCCGCGCGCCGACGGCGTCTATTTCCACAATTGGTCGCCGCCGATCCTGATCCTGCAATACACCGCGCCCAACCAGGACTGGAAGTCCGCCGACATCATCTTGGAGCACGTCGGGTCGACGCCTTAAGTGTCGTGAGCGAACGCCGGTAGCGGACGCGATCCGCGCCGGCGGCGACGCGCCCGGTTCATGTACTCGACCGAGCTATTCCTGCAGACGCTGATCGCCGGCGTGATGATCGGCGTGCTCTATGCACTCATGGCGCTCGGCATAACCTTCATCTACAGCATCGTCAAGATGATCAACTGGGCGATGGGTGAGTTCTACATGATCGGGAGCTATGCCCAGTACGTCTTGATCGTGTACTGGCTCGGGCCCGACTTGTGGTGGATCGCGGCGCCGCTTGCGGCCATCGCCGTCTTCGCCATCGGCTGGCTGATCGAGCCGGTGCTGATCAAGCCCATGTTCACCAAGGGCATCGAGCGCAAGGACGATTACGCCACGGTGGTGACCATCGCGCTGCTGTTGCTGCTGCGCAATCTTGCCACCGCGCTCGGCGGTCCCTATCAGCGCACGCCCGGCAGCCGCTTGCCGCCTGTCATGATCGGTCCGCTGCCGGAAAGCGGCGCGCGGTTCGCGGCGTTCTTGTGCGCCCTCGCCGCGATCGCGCTCTTCTACGTGTTGCTCAAGCGCACGTGGCTCGGATTGGCGCTTCGCGCTTCGGCGCAAAGCCGCATCGGCGTGCAAACCTCGGGCGTGAACGTGCTTCGCCTGGATCAGGCCGCGTTCGGCCTCGGCGTGGCGCTCGCCGGAATTTCCGGCGCCTTGCTGGCGCCGGTCTTCATGGTGTATCCGACCGACGGCGTTGTCACCACCGTCAAGGGCTTCGAGATCATCGTCATCGGCGGTTTGGGCTCCATCCCCGGCGCATTGGTCGCGGGCGTGCTGCTCGGCGTTGTCGAATCGCTCGGCGCGGCCTTCATCGCGGCTCCCTACCAGAACGCCTACGGATTCCTGCTGGTGCTGCTGATCCTCGTTCTTCGCCCCACCGGACTCCTCGGCGAGCGAACGCGGCAAGCATGACCGCCCTCCTCGCGACCCACAATTTGGTCAAGCGTTTCGGCGGCCTCATCGCCGCCAACAACGTGGATTTCGCCGTCGAGGCCGGCGAGACGCGCGGCCTGATCGGTCCGAACGGCGCCGGCAAGACCACGCTGGTCAATCTCATAACCGGCATCCACGCGCCCACGTCCGGCGAGATCACCTTGGCCGGCGAAAGCCTGGTCGGACTGACGCCGCACCGGATCACGCGCTTGGGTCTGGTGCGAAGCTTCCAGGTCAGTCGCCTGTTCGGAAATCTCAGCGTGGCTGACAACCTGATGCTGCCGCATCTCGCCAGCCAGGGCGCGGCCGGAATGGCCGGAGGCCGGGAGATGGCGCG
>DASQHM010000166.1:0-12501 GCA_035632095.1 Candidatus Cybelea sp.
GGGGCCGGGACTTCATCGGCCCCCACGATGATGGCTTAGCCGCCGGACTGTGCGACACAGTGATAGTTCAGCTTGTTGTTGCTGGTGGAGGTCTGCACGGTCGTGATCGCGGTATTCGTGACCGTGTAGCTCTGCGATGCCAATGGCGTCGCCTGCCACGTCACGACACAGAACGGCGCGCTCACATAGGGAGACGCAAACGTGATGATGCAGCCCGTCGCAGTCGTGCCCATGGTGATCAGGCCGTCGGTATCCGAACCAACGATCGTCGGCGACGTGCCGCAGGAAGTCAGCACCGGCGGCGTAGCGCCGGTGATGACATGACCCGGCGCCGTCAGCGTTCCGCCGACCACCAGATTGCCGTCCAACTCCAAATTGGCCGCGAGTGCCGGCGAGACCAGCAGCCCGGCAATCGCCGCCGTCGCGAGAAGGTTCTTGATCATCTTGCTCATGACAGATTACCCCCTTCGAACAGGATGGTGATAAGCGCCTTGCCAGTGGTGGGTGCGGTCCCGGTCGGGATATAGGTCGCAAACACCGGCGTGTCGGCCGCGGCTGCGATGCTCTGACCGAAACCGCGGGTTGGCAAATTGACGCCGGTTGCGGCGGCATTGATATCGCCGCTTGTGGCGATATTGTTGAACGTCGTCGAATTGGTGCCAACCGTGATGGGGTTGGTCGTACCGGCATTGAACGCCGTGATGATTTCGACCTGGACGGCGAGGATCACGGCCCCTTGGGGCAGCGCATTGGCGAATCCTGCCTGCGCGATGTCGGTATCGTTGAAGTTCAACGTCCGCTTGAGCGTATTGGCGACTTGCCGCGGATCGCGGCGCGACGCCGGAAATGAGGGAGTGGTATTGGTGGTCATGTTGTCCTCCGCTCCCTTACGTGTGCGCCGCGGCCCAGGTCGAGACGACGACCGAGCCGAAATCGACGGTGCCGGCGGGCGTGCCGAACTGGATCTTCTTCATGCCCCAGATCGCCCAGGCCGAGACCTCCATGCGCCGCTTGTGATCGAACAGCTCCTCGTTCCAGCGATATTTCGAAGGACGATCGCGCTGGCCGAACCCGATTGCGGCTGCCTGCGCGCCGAGCAGGACCGCGCGGCGCACGTTCGCCGTTCCGTTCGCCCCGTTCTGCGCTACGCCGGCGTTGGAGACGCCGGCGGTGATGTCATAGGCCTCGCGGAGCACGCATTTGTTATAGTAACCGAGCGCGCCGTTGAAGATCGGATTGTCCATCGGCTTGCCGCCCATGTAGGCGAACTTCGTGATGTCGGTCCATTGGCCGGTGCCGGTGTTGGTGCGCATCGACGTGATCTGATACGGATGCATGTAGAAGCAGTATACATCCTCGCCGTTGACCCGCACCGGGCGGACTTTCGGGATCGTGTTGTTGCCATTGGCATCGAGCGGTGGGGAAACCGCCTGTTCCTTGGCCTTGTCGATCAGGTCGAGGGTAAATGTGTCGTTGGCAGTGAGGTTCGCATCATCGGTCGCCGACGACTGCCGCAGGATGCGGTTGCCGACCGTGGTTGCGGCCGTGGCGCCCTGCAAGCCGGAGTACTTGGTACCGGAGAACGTGCCGGCATTGTTGATCGGCGTATAGCTGCAGATCTGGTTAAAGAACGATAGCGACATGCGCTTGGCCCACCAGTCCTTGAGGCCATCGCGGGCCTCGAGGCGCAGGTTGAACGGCACACGCTGCTGGTCGATCGTGTTCTCGCTCTTGACCGAGACGACATGACCGAGCTCGTTGATGGTCAGCTTGTCCGAGTAGATCGCAAGCGATTCACCGTTGCCTTCGGCGAGCTCGTTCTCGGTGAAACCGGGCCCGACCAGCTGAATGCGCAGGCCATAGGTGACCTGGTCGCCCGGGCCCTTCGATGATTCGTTCTTTTCCTGGATGATCGCGTTTTCGTCGCCGATCAGCGGGAAGATATCGGTCGCCTGCAGCGCCTGGACGTCGAGGTCCTTCGACCAGAGCTTGACCGCCAGCGCATCGTTCAGTCCAAAATCCGTTGATGCCACGGGTGTGATCCTTGTGAGGCGTTAATCCTTTCTGTGAAGCGTCGGATCACGTTCGGCGCGAACGAAGCGATGAGGTTTTATCTGCACTCGCAATGCAGGGATCGGATCGGGCGATCAGCCGAAGCGAAAGAAATGGCGCTCGCAACGCCCTTGCATCACTGCTACAAAGATGATCTTTGACGGGGATCGGCCGAGGCGATGTTTTCGGTGCTCGCAACACCTCACGCGGTTACTGCTTTCGGCCTGTAACGGAGCCATCCGAGGCGATATTTGTCATCTGCCCTCGCAAGGCAGCTACGCAACTCAATACGATTCTAGGACGCGCTGTCACGCTCCAAAGGTTTACCGCTCGTCAACGGCGCCTTCAGGCGATCGTTGATCCTGATCGCGATCTGCTTAAAACCCTTGCGGTAGGCCTCGTTGGTCCTGGCGCTCATCTGATCGATTTCGGCGAGCAGATCACGCAATACTTCGCGCGCGGCATCCGCTCGCTCCAGCGCGATGCGGCGATCATCGACGTCATTCACGCCGACCTGCGTCCAAGCGCCGCCTCGACCCGCTGGCGATTGCCAGGCGTGTTCATGAACCTCGCAAAAGCCTCCATCGGCATGTCGGCGAGCGCCTCGAGCGAGAGTTCCTCGCCGGCCGCCCCGCCGCCGGCAGAGAGCGATCGCGAAGATGCTTGCCCTGCCTTGATGCGGTCGATCTCGGCCGTGACGCTTGGGACGGTTGGCGCGGCGGGAGCGCTTGTGCGTTGGGACCCGGCAGCGGGAGCCGCAGACTGTTGCGCTGGCTGCGGCGCATAGCCCATGGACTGCGCGAGCGCGTAGATTTGCGCGGCCGGCGACTGGCGCATGCCGAGCGCGCGCTGGGCGAGGCTCATTTCCTCGCCATAGAGCATCCCGGGAATCTCGTTCTCGTCATACCCCATCGCCCTGAATTGCTTGCCGCGGACGTCGAGCAGGAAGTTGTAGGCGCTATTGAAATCCGGCTTCTGCGCCCGGAAGACCTCGGCATCGCGCCTGTAGGTCGAGATCATCGACGCAGTCTGCCGTTCAGCTTGCGTCTGCTGGACGATCTCACTCTGGCCGCTCTGCAGCGAAGTGAGGGTCTCGCGCAGCTTGGCCATCTCGCGTTGCTGCTGGGCGAACGCGCCGAAGATATCCTGATTGGGATCGATCGGGGCTTCCGGCGTCTCCGGCGTGGCCGGCTCCTGCGGATCCGGCTGGCTGACCGCCTCGGAGAGCATCTTGAGGCGCTCGTCGACGCGCGCGCGCAAATCGCGCTCGGCCTGCAGCTCAGCCTGGAGCTTCCGTCGCTCTTCGCGCTCGGCTTTCAGCGCTCGGCTGTCGACGACGCGGCGTCGGCCCTTGCCATCGGGAGCCGCGATCTCTTCTTCGCCAGGTTCTGGCGCTTCCGGCGGGGCTGCGGCCGCTGCTGCAGCATCAGGAACTGCCGCTCCGTCCGCCGAAGACGATTCCAGTTGGCCTGGCGTGGACGCTGCGGTTGGATTTTCAGCCAGCAGCGCTGCGGCATCCTGACCGCCGCTTTCGAAATAGGCTTTTTCGCCGGGAGTCAGTTGATCCATGGATGATTACCTGTCTTCGTTTCGATCCTGAAGACGCATTCTCTCCTCGTCTTCGGCGATCTGTTTTGCGCGCAACGCTGCCGCGCGTTGCGCTGCTGGCGTATTGGCGGCGGCGCGACGTGCCGCGAAGCTCTGAGCGCGCGCCTGATCTTCGGCGGCGAGTTGCGCGCGTTCGGCTGCCAATTCTTGGTCAGTCATTTCAGAAATTGGCTTGACTGCGGCCCCGGCTTTATAAGCATCGATCGACGCTGAACCGAGCCTGCGTACCGGTCCGGCGCCAAGCATCATTTCTCCCGTCCGCATCGGCACGCCGGCAATCGCCCCGGTTCCCATCGGCAAGGTCGCTGCCTCCAGCACTGGCCCAGGATCATAATCGCCGCCCTGGCGCATTGTTTCAGAGGCTTGGAAAGCGCGTTGCGGCAATGTCGCAAGATTGCCTAGCGCGCCAAAGACGCCACCCATCAGCCGGCTCGCAATCGGATTGGCATAGGTCTCGGGTGACATAGCCGCCTGATCCGTAGGCGGGAGCTGCTGCGGCTGTGGCTGTGGCTGCGAAGGCCCAAGCAGCACATTCCGCAACCGGTCACGAACGTCCGGCGGCAACCCGATGAAGCTCGCATCATCCATTCGGAACGCCTTGCATCGACGGCGCATGCGGGATCGGCGTCAGAGCATCAATCATTGCTCTCACCCGATCGGCCGCGGTCTTGGCATGATGGCCTGGGATCTGCGCGCGCGTTGCATCGGTTTGTGCTTGCGTCGCGCTGGTCTGCGCCTCGATCTGTGCGCGTTTCGCGTTCTCGGTATGGATTTGGGCTGCCTTGTGGACGGCGTCGAGATGCTGCTGCAAGGGATCGCCTTCAGGCGCCTGGTCGCGGTTCATGATGTGCTGGGCCATCGCGATGTCATAGGTCGCGGTCGCCTGCGTCGCGCCGGCCTTGGCGTTGTTCATCTCCGCGATCGACTGGTCCTTGTTGATGGCGGCAACGACCTTCTGCACGGCATATTGCGCGGCGGCCTGCTGCTCGGCGCTTGGCGGCTGATTGATCAGCTGTGTCAGCATCTGCACCACCTTGTTCGGCAGCGGCGAATATTCCAGGAGGCTGACGAGCAGCTTCGGATTGGAGGCAAGCTCATCCTTGAACAGGGGCAGCATCGGCGCGATCACGGCCCAGCTTGCTTCCTTCTGGTTCGGCGATGTCGGCGCGTCGTCCATGACGACGTCATATTCGCCAAGGCAGAGGTCGCGCAGCAGCGGCACGGCCTGCGCGCCGTCGGGCCCGGTCACGCGCATGATGCGGCCGTCCGATATATAGTTCTGGATGAAGAACAGGCGAATGCGGCCGATCAGCTTGCGCGCGCGGCGCAGCGAATCGAACATGGTGGCAAGCACGGTCATGCCGGCCTGCTTGCGCTGCGCCTCGAGGATACCGGGCTGGTTCTGGTCCTGCTGACCGAGCAGCTCGAGGTTGATGCCAGTCACGTCCCGCAGCGAGGAGATGGCAAATTCCAGGAGCTGATAGAAACCTTGCGGGAACTGCGCTGTGGGTTTGGCGACGAACTTCGGCCCGTTCTCGCGCGACAGGGCGCCCTTCTTCACCTTGGTGACGGACTGCGGCTTGGCATAACCGAGCTCGAACTCGCGGATGTCGGCGGCAAAATCCTCCTCGACCATGATGCCGCCCTTGGCCTGGCTATTGAGGATGTGCATGGTCTGCGACAGCCATTTGTTCGACCACTTTGCCGGATCCTTCATGATCGCGATCAGGCCGAACCAGGTGCCGCGGTTGTGATGCGGCTCGCCGGTGACGCAGGTCCAGGTGAAGCCCTGGAACGGCCGCTCGCCTTCCAATGTCGGCATGATGACATCGGTCACCTCGCCCAATATCTTGGCGCCGACAAAGCATTGCTTGTACACGCGGCGCATCATCTTCACTGCCTTGAACGGCGGCGCCTCGATTTCCATGGTCTTGTAGAGCTTCAGCCGCTTCTGCAGCGCAGCATACTCTTCCTCGGACAGCTCGCGCCGCTCGTTGGTTACGGGATCTGCGACCAGCCAATACGGCTCGCGCTCCCACCATTGCGCATGCAGGATATGCACCTCCAGCTGGTCGGTGAAGTTGTCGGCCGCGTTCTCTTCGCGGCGCCGCTTCTCCTCCAGCGTCTTGGTCTCTTCCTCCGGGTTGAGACCGACCGCCCAGCGCGCGTCAAGCTCAATCTCATCATGGCCGGGGCAGAGGTCCATCGCGTCCGTCAGCGCCATCTTGCGCAGCCGCCACATGCGACGGGAGTCGATCAGGTTCTTCTTGCGTGCCTTGCGGTCCCAATACATTTCGAGCGGGTCGACCACGCTCTCGATATACTGGCCCTTGCTGTCGATCTCGAAGTCGACGCGGTGCTCGCACCAGCCCATGCCGGTCGTCACCGCGTGGTCGAACATCTCCGACTCTTCATCCTCGCCGTCGCATTCCTGCGCCATCCATTTCGAGGCCTGGGTGATGACCTCGTTGACCGCGGTTTCCGTCGTGTTGCGCGGCAGGAACTGGATCTCGTGGCGCGAGTTGATCTCGAAGCCTGCGACTGCCTTGATGATGGTGAGCGCGCGGTTGAATACGATCTCGGGGCGCAGCTGCTCCTTGAGCTGCGATTTCTCCTCCGGCGTCCATTGCTCGCCGGCTCGGAAATCGAACGCCTCCTTGGCATCGCGCCGCCAGCGCGCCGAATGCTGCGCGTCCTGACGAAACTCGCGCTGGAGATATTTGAAGAGGTCCGATGGCGCCATCTGCGACGGCCGCGAGACGCGCTTGTCGCGCGGCATGCGGCTTTCGCTGACGTCGGAGGACTGTTCGAGGAGCGTCATGCTGGTCTTAGCGCATGACCTGCTCTGCCGAGACGGCAGATGACGCAGCCTTGGCGCCGCGCTTTTCCAGCATCACGATGCGCGCGAGCTGGTCCGAGACCTGGCTGCGCAGCGCTGCGATTTCCGCCTGCAATTCGATGAGCCTGCCTTTCAGGCTCTCCTTGTCTTCATCCGCAGGCTCCCAGCAATGGATCTTGACTTGGTCCGACCTGGCCGCAACATTGTTGTGATGCACGGCTTCCGAATTGGTCGGAAAGGTGATGATGTCGACGCTGGCGGTCTCCGCGCTGACGATGCGCGTGATGAAGCCGAACAGCTGATGCTGTCGACCGTAGCCGACGCGCGGGTGGTAGATGACGGGAAGCCCGAGACGAAGCATGCGAGTGAAGCTCCTGCTATGTGCTGATCTGGATTACCGCAACCTTGAAAGCTTGCCCCTGAGGAATAGCGACGATGCTTTCTGAATTCGCCGGCATCCGCGCATTCCCTGTCGTAGCTGTCGGATTCTTTCCGAACGACACGCAACAAAGGCTGTCCGCACGCAGCCGCACAAAGCGCGTCGAGTTATTGAATGCAGCGGATTGCAACGAGCCGGCGCCGATCGTGACGGTCTGCTCGGCCGTCGGCGGCTCCAACGGAAACGCGATACCGCCAACTCCTCCCGGGGGTGAGAGCGCGTTGGCATATTCGGTTACGAAAAGCGTTGTCATCGCTTGGTCCCCTCAGTGCATCAACCCGTCGCCTGAGACGAAGGCGGCGATTGCGTCCCGGCATTCGACGATGTCGCGGCTGATGCGTTCCCACCACCGTTTCCCAGCTGCTCGGCCTCGAATTTCAGATCGTCATGGGCCTGCGCGATCTGCTTGCGCACGTCCTGGATCGCGGCAACCAGATGCACGGCATCGGTCGACAGTCCCGCCGTTTCGCTGCGCACGCCGGCGATGGAAACGCGCGCCGCGGCGACAGCGGCGCCGAGACCCTTGATTTCGATGAGCGGCGGCATCCTGCCTTCCTTGATGTCGTTTGAGAGCTTTGTCAGCATCCGCGCCGTCACGATCTTGTCGGTGGCGCCGGCAACGGCCTCAGCGCTCGCAACCGTGCTCGTAATGGCCTGCGCGATGTCCATGGACGCAACCGGCGTTGGCGATGGCATCGCTACCGGGACGGCGCCGCCGCTTGCTGCGGCGGCTACCGAAAACCCGGACGCTTCTTGAGCGCCTCCTGCCCCATCGCGCGCGCTTTCTCGATCGGCGAATGTCGCGGATCGAATGGACCGGAATCGAGCGCAAATGGCGTGCCGTCGGCATGGAAGCCCCTGATCACGAGGCGCTGCGAGTTGTTGAAGTCCGGCTCGGTATGCAGCTCGCAATCGGTGCAGCGCAGGTCCGCGCTGGCGCTGAGGAATGCGTCACGAACGTCCTTGATGCCCATTACGCTTTCTCCTCGTTCAGACAGCCCATGCGGATTGCGGGGTTTCACGATTGCGGCGGTGCCGATCTTCCTGCCGCGGCAGGTCCGGTTCGTCATGACCGACCACGAAGGTGCGCAGCGCGTCGGCGCCGTGAGATGACCAATCGTGCAGAGGTTTCGTTTTCCAGTCCTTCAGCCGCTCATCATATTCGCGGCGATAGTTCTTGATCGCCTCGTAGCCACGCTCGCATCTAAGCGGGTCGATGAAGCTGCGATCCAGCATGCGGCGGACGGCATTGATGCCATCGAGCGGAGCATGTTGCGGCACCACCGTGACCTCGATGCCGAGCCCCTCCAGCGTGTCTCTGCGCGACTGCCCGGTGGTCAGTTCGTGCACGGCAATGTCGTGCGGGAAATAGTGGTTGCCGTAGAGATAACCGTCCGGATTGGACTTCGACCGTTTCTTTTCTTCCAGCACCTGGACATAATGATCGAGCGCAACGCCGGACGTCTCATAGTAGTCGATGATGCGCCGCTCGGTCCCGAGGCATTGGATGAACCAGATCGCGGTCGAATCCTGAAAGCCCAGATCCCAGGCGGTATGTACGCGGAGCGCCCTGTCGGCGAACAGCGGTCGAATACGGCCCTGATCGCCGGCCCGCTTCAGCTCCTCCGCGTAGAATGCCCCCTGGATCGCTGCATCAAACGAGCATTCCATTTCCTGCATATAGCGGTCGGCGCCCATTTCGAGCAGCATCGCGTCAAGCTCGGCTTGCGGGATGATGCCGCTTTCGCTCGCGCGCATCAGCAGCGAATACCAATTCTGCGGATCCTGCTGCGCCTTGCGATGAAGATCGTAGAACTCGTTCTTGCCCTTCGATGAGCCGATGAAGGTCGCAGAACCGTTGCGGTCGGCGAGCATCGGACGAACCACATTGGCCCACAGCCCCGGCCGCTGGTCGGCCATCTCGTCCATCACGACGTCGTCGAAATAGCCGCCGCGGATCGCGTCGGGATTGTCGCCGCCGTAGAGTCGCAGGCGGGCGCCGTTCAAGAGCGTAACGCTGAGCTCGCTTTCGCTGGGCTCCTTGCCCCAAAGCGGCATGGAGAATTTTTTCAAGTAGTTCCAGGCGACCTCCTTGGCCTGGCCGCGGTATGGCGCGATATAGCCCATCCGGATGTCCGGACGGTTCAGCGTGATGCCGCGCCGGATCTGGTCATTGAGGACGCCGACGGTCTTGCCGAAGCGGCGATGACAGACGAGGCACGCCCAGCGCTGGGTGCGCTCGTGGTAGGGAACGAGAAGCCAGCGTGGGGCGTAGTCGAGCTCGATGCGGCGGATGGGCACAGTTATCAACCCGCCTTCAGCTGTTCCACGACGCTCTCATGATCGACCGGCGCGAAATACGCGGTCATTGACGAGAAGTCCGGCGCGCCATAACCCTGCTGCCAACAGACGTTGCGGATGCCGTTCTTGGCATGCTCGTTCGTCGCGATCTCAAGCGCCGCCTTGGTATGGCGATCGCAGACGCAGAGCGTCGAGGGAATCTTGAGCATGAAGGCCGGCCTGTTCCAGTCGCGCACGTCGTGCGTATGCAGCTGCAGGAGCAGCTGCCAGCGCGCCTCGCTGTCACAGGCGTCGTGCCGGCAC
Source organism: Candidatus Cybelea sp. (assembly GCA_035632095.1). GTDB lineage: Bacteria > Pseudomonadota > Alphaproteobacteria > Ferrovibrionales > Ferrovibrionaceae > DASQHM01. Next base: position 9,543 of record DASQHM010000166.1, read on the forward strand.
TGGTGGTAGCGGCGATCGGCGTCAGTCATACTGCGCTCGCATCAACGAAGGCGAACACGGCGCCATCACTCGCAAAGATGATGTCGCGTCCCGACAGTGCCGGGCTGTTGGTCGAGGCAGTGCGCTGGTTGGCGCCCATCCTAATCTCATAGCGGATCGTGTTGCCGTCATCGACCTCGACACGCAGCATCTTGGTGCCCGTTGGCAATGGCGTGCTCGCAACCTCGGCTGCGCCATTGCTGACGAGCTTCTGGCCCGAGAGATAAGGATCGCGCAACATGAAGACGGAATCCGCCGACTGCTGCACGACCTGCGGCTGGATGGCGGCGACGATGCCGGGATAGGCAAAGATGCGCACGTTGAAGGTCATCGTTCAGTCCTGAAAAGGGTGGCCGGCTTCTTCCGATTAGGCGCCTGCAATGACTGCGGATCACATCTCGCCCATCGGAAGCGTGGTCAAGCTGCCCGCCGGCCTCGGGGCGCAGCCCAGGAGTGAGGTGACCGAACTCGTTTATTTCGGATAGGCGAGCGCGCCGAAGACGGGAGCGGCCTTCTTGGCCGCGACCTTCTTTGGGAGCTTCTTCAGGTCGCGGCCCTTGTCGGCAGCGACGAACTCGTGCGCGACGGACTGCGGCATCCTGATGCCGGCGCGGCGGGCTCCGGTCGGATCATGATCCACAAACTCGACCAGGTTGTGTTGGGCGCGGGATTCGGATGGCATCGGTCAATTCTTCATGCTTGACAGAAACAACGACCGATCATTTGCGCCTCGCTTCATCGCCTCGGTCTTGCTGGCGCGCCGGCCGCCGCCATGATCGAGACGCTCCGGCAGATCCGGAGATCCCGCTGCCTCATGCGCTTTCAGATGCTCACGCGCCAAATCTTGCGTGAAGCCGCGTTCGGCTGCGTAGGCCGCATCGTCGGCGGCTCGCTGGAACATCGCAAGCTGAGCGCGGGAGGTGATCTTCATCCGATCGCCCCGAACGGCCGCGCGGCGCCTTTGCTTGCGTTCATCTGCGCCTGCGCCTTGGCGCGAATCTGCCGGTGCTGGTCCGCGGAGATGTGGCCCATGCGGTGCAGATGGTCTGCGCTCGCCATCACGAGTGCATGGTCGCGCGGCGGATGGCCGAGCTTTGCATCGGCCTTGCGGTCGATCTGGGCCTTCTGGCCTTGCGTGATGACGCCGGCGCGCTCTTCCTTCGAGGCATAACTCTTGGCCACCCGGGCATGGACCTTGTCAGGCATCGGATACTTGCGCTGCTCGGGCAGACCATACTGGCTTGCGGGAATCGCGCGGCGCGCCGCTGCTGTCAGATCAGCCATTGGTCTGTTGTCCTTCTGCTGGCGGTTGTTTCCAGGAGACCTCGATTGCGCCGCCATCCTGCTGGTTTCCGATGCCGAGCTTCTTCGGCGCCGAGAACCCATGCATGTCGCGCAACTGCGCGCTCGCTCCTAGCGCATCGTCGCGTTTGAAGCTTTTCAGCTGCCCTGTGTCCTTGTCGAACTCGAATCCCGACACGATCGCGCTGTATGGTGAAGCCTTGACCTTGGCCCAGTCGATCACCGGCTGCTTGACCAGCTTGCGGATCGGCTCGCCTTCGTCGTCGAAGCCAACAATGATCGGCATCTCCTCGATCGTCGCGAAATCCAGGATATCGCCATAAGCCGCCAGCTCCAGCCGCTGTTCGATCCGCGCCCGCTTCGCCGCCAGCATCTCGTCGGTATGGCCGAGCCGGCGATAATGCGCGATCCATGCCTGTACGCCGCGGCTTGCTTCCCACTTCGTGGCTTGGCCATTTTCGACCTTTCCGCCGGCGGCACGGCAGGCTGCCGCTGGCGGAAGCCCGCAGGAGCGCTCAAAGGCGTAGGCCATCGCGCCGCGGGACCGCAGCGGCTTTGGGGGCTCGGGGTTGAGGATTCCGTTTGATTCCATTGGACTCAATTTGGCCGGAAATGGGCCGCTTGCGCTGCTATCACCAAACGCAAGCGGCCAAGTCTCGAGAGGAAACACAGGGCAGCGGCAACAAGACCGCTATAAAACGGCAAAAGCCGGAGGCTATGCTCCGGCTTTTTTTGCAGTCTTGGCTAAAAGCTCCGCTTTTAGCCGCCCTTTAAGGCGGCCGGCGCGGCGAACTTGGGTCGCCTCGATCCATTGTTCCGGCTGGGTCCGTTTACACTGGATCAATCTGGTTCGCGGTCGCTCGGACCCGAACCGTGCGCTTCATGATTTCCATCAATAGGGTGATTCGCCCCTGCTCGTCCACCTCGGAAACCTTGCCGGAGCGGCCGCCCATGACCTCATTCACCAGAAAACGCACTTCGTCGCCGACTTCCGGAAGCCAGCGATCGACAAGTTTGCGCTTCGCCTCTCGCCAATAGAGCTCGCGCTCACCAGCCTCGATGTAGCGGATCACTTGGATGGCGAGCGGCCGAAGCAGCGCTTCGCGCTCGCCGAAGCGCATGAACAGGCTCGACGTCATACCGGGCGTGGACTGCAGGTGCCGCATCTTCATCGAGACGACCTCGGTCGCTATGAAGATCACCCGGGGAAACAGTGGCGTCAGGATATCGGGATGACCTTCGCCCCGCGCCTGACGACCCGCTGAAATCCGGGCCTTTTTGAAGATCGTCGGCAGATAGAACGGGATGTGGCGGAGCAGGAGATTGGTCTGTGCCGTCATTTCCCGCCCCGGCTCGGTCAGCATCACGTAGTAGCTGCTACCCTCGGTCGGCATGATGTCGACAGCGGGCTCTACTTCTACGTACCCGACGAACTGTCCGATCTCATAGGTTGCTGCCATATCGATGTCCCTGCCCTCATTTGAAATCCGCAATGTCCTCGTCCGTCAGCGGCGGCGGCTTTGGCGGGCCGGTCTTGCCGTCGTAGATCTTGCCCTCCTTCGAGGGTGGGAACGGCCAGGGCGCGCCGGCGCCTTCGCACATGCGGGCGCGTGCGATG
>DASQHM010000167.1:0-9911 GCA_035632095.1 Candidatus Cybelea sp.
TTGCTTTTGCTGGGCGCGCTCGACGTAGGCCGGCAGAAAGTCCGCGAGCTCGCCGAATATCGCGTCGATGGCAGCCGATGAGCCGTCCGGCTCGTATTCGTCGAGGAGCGCGTCGTAGGGCGCGACGTCGAACGCTTCGGCTTTGGCCTGGGCAATCTCGCGCGTCAGGCGCAACAGGTCTTCGAGCGATGGCCGCAGCCGGGCGAAGTCGTTGTCCTTGCGGGCGCCGCGCCAAACCATTTCGCAGGCCGATGCGGCGCGCGATCGCGCCTCCACCAGATCGGCGGGAAGCGCCGCGGCGTGACGCCATTCGCGGCGCATTTCGCGCAGGTTCGCCGCCTGCCATTCGTCGAGGGTGCCGGCCTGGCCCTCCGCCGCCGCCAGCAGGTCGGCCAGCGCCGGATCGGTCAGATTCTCGTGGCGTATCACGCCGAGCGTTGCCATCTGCTCGGCGCGCGCCGCCGCGCCGCCCGCCGGCATCATGGCGGCCTGGTCCCAGCCCAGCATGCTGAGCGCGCCGCCGACGGCCGAAAGACGCCGGAATCGAGCCTCCAGCGCCGTATAGGGATGATTGGCGGGCAACGCGGTCATGGCAGTTTCTCCTCGCCTTGGCGGCTTCGCTCGTCTTCAAGCCGGCGATGGTAAAGCACGTAGATCACCGCCAGCGCAATGGCGAAGCCGAACCAGGTCAATGCGTATTGCAGGTGGTGGTTGGGAACGTCGACGACGGTCTGGCCGCCGATCGGCAGGCCGCCGGGGTTCGGCGCCGGGCCGGCCTCGATGAGAAGCGGCGGGACCGCCACGCCGGCCGATGCCGCCATGGCCGCCACATCGGGGTAAAACCAGAGGTTCTCGGCCGGATCGTTCTCCGGCACGAACCAGCCGCGGCCCCAGGGCTTCCGCACCACGCCCTCGATGTTCACGACGCCTTCGGGCTGGCTTTGCGGGCGGCTCGCGGGCGCCTTCTGCGCCGCCGGCACCCAGCCCCGGTCCACCAGCACGGCGCCGGCCCCGTCACGCGCCAAGGGAATGAGCGGCACAATCAGGTGATAGCCGAGGTTGCCGCGCTCGGTATACGCCAGCAGGTGCATTTCCTTGTCGTTGCGGAGCACGCCCCGCACGATCACGCGGCGATATTCCCACTGGTTCGGATCGAGGGCGCCGAGCGGCGGCAGCGGCACCGGATCGGCATGGATTCTGCTGTCGATGGTGTCGATCAGCCTGGTCTTCCAGGCCAGGCGCTCCACCTGCCAGACGCCGAGGGCCACCAGCACCAAGAGCGCCGGCACGGTGAACAGCGTCGGAATCAAGGTCGGACGAAAGCCCGGCATGGTCAGCCGAAGCCGAGCGTCACTTTGTGGCGGAATTGCAGCGCGATCAGCGTCGCCTTGAAGGGGCGGAGCAGCGCAATGGCGCCGACGAAGGTGATCGGCAGCCAGAGCAGCAGGTGCACCCAGACCGGCGGCTCGAATTTGACCTCGACCACCAAAGCCGCGCCGACCACGAGAAAGCCGAGAATCAGGATCACGAACACCGCCGGTCCGTCGCCGGGATCGACCTTGGCGAAATCGAGACCGCACCGGGCGCACGCGCCCCGCACCGTCAGCAACCCGTCGAACAAGCGGCCCTCACCGCAACGCGGACAGCGGCACCTCAATCCGGTCGAGAAGGGCGAGAGAGGCGGATAGTACGCTTCTCCCATTCACTCGCCCGCGAGCGTGGCGCCGGCCGAGCCCCACCAATAGATGCAGGTGAACAGGAACAGCCACACCACGTCGACGAAGTGCCAGTACCAGGCCGCCGCCTCGAAACCGAAGTGATGGTCCGGCTTGAAATGGCCTCTGTAGGCGCGGAACAGGGTCACGATCAGAAAAATGGTCCCGATGATGACATGGGCGCCGTGAAAGCCCGTCGCCATGAAGAACGTCGAAGCATAGATGCCGTCCTTGAAGCCGAAGGCGGCATGGCTGTATTCCCAGGCCTGCACCGAGGTGAACAGCAGCCCGAGGATGATCGTCAGCAGCAATCCCTGCAGCAGTCCCTTGCGGTCCTCGTGCTGCAGCGCGTGATGGGCCCATGTGACCGTCGTGCCCGACGTCAGCAGGATCAACGTGTTGACGAAGGGCAAGTGCCAGGGATCGAACGGCTCGATGCCCTGCGGCGGCCAATGCCCGCCGACCGCCGCGGTCGGATAGAGCGCGGCGTTGAAGTAGGCCCAGAACCAGGCGACGAAGAACATCACCTCGGAGGCGATGAACAGCACCATGCCGTAGCGCAGGCCGAGCTGCACGACGGGCGTGTGATGGCCCTCGAACGTCGCCTCCTTCACCACGTCGCGCCACCAGCAGAGCATGGTGTAGGCCAGGATCACGACGCCGATGGCCAGCAGCCACCAACCGGCGTTGTGCATGTACATCACCAGGCCGATCGCGGTGATGAAGGCGCCCGTGGCGCCGACCGCCGGCCACGGGCTCGGGTCTACAAGATGGTAATCGTGACCTCGGGCTTGGTTGGCGGCCATCTGCCTACTCCCTTGAAATCCAGTTGAGCGTCGAATCGGTGCAATGCATCGTCAGTTCTCGCCGGCCGATACTTTCACCGGCTGGTCCGGCGCGGCGAAAAACGTGTACGAAAGCGTGATCGTCGTAACGTCGTCGAGGTTGCGGTCGGCGAGCAATTTCGGATCGACGAAGAACGTGACCGGCATTTCGACCGTTTGACCCGGCTGCAACGTCTGCTCGTTGAAGCAGAAGCACTGGATCTTGTCGAAATAGGCGCCGGCCTTGTCGGGCGTCACGTTGAAGGTGGCGACGCCGCGGATCGGCCGGTCCGAATCGTTCGCCGCCCGGAAATACGCGAGCGCCTGTTCGCCGACGGGGACGTCGACCGAGCGCTGCTCCGGCTGGAACCGCCAGGGCAGTCCGCTTGCGACGTCCGCATTGAAGCGGACCGTGACCATGCGCGCGCCGACCCGTCCGGGCGCCTGGCGCGCTACCTGCGTGGTGCCGGCGTAGCCCGTCGCCTGGCAAAAGGCGCGATAGAGCGGCACGGCGGCGAACGACAGCGCCACCATGCCGGCGGCGACGCCAAGTGCCACGCCGGCCGTGATGCGATTGCGGCGGAGCGGCCCCGGCATCAGTTGATGCCTTTCATCTTCACGATGGTGACCGCGAAGAAGAGCAGGACCAGCGCCAGCAGCACGCCGCCGAGGGCGTAGTTGCGCGCGCGCATGCGCCGATGCTGTTCGGTGATTGGCATGTCAGTTGACCATCCGGGCGACGGCCTCGCCGAACAGCAGGGCGAACAGCAGGAAGAGGTACAGGATCGAGAAGCCGAACAGCCGCCGAGCCGGCTGCATCCGCTCGCTGCGCCAGACGGCGATCGCGCCCGCGAGCAGCATCGCGTCGAGCGCGAGCGCGCCGAGCGCGTATACCGTCCCGCCGATACCCACGATCCAGGGCCCGAGGCTGACCGGGACCAGCAGGATCGAATAGATCAGGATCTGCCGGCGGGTTTCGCGCAATCCCGCCACGACCGGCAGCATGGGCACGCCGACCCGCGCATAGTCGTCCGAGCGGTAGAGCGCCAACGCCCAGAAATGCGGCGGCGTCCACATGAAGATCAGCGCGAACAAGCTGAGCGAGGCCAGCCCGATGTGACCGGTCACCGCGGCCCAGCCGATCATGGGCGGAAACGCGCCCGCCGCGCCGCCGATGACGATGTTCTGTGGCGTGCGCCGCTTGAGCCACATGGTGTAGACGAAAACGTAGAACGCGATGGTGAAGGCGAGCAGCGCCGCCGCAACCGGATTGACCAGCAGGCCCATGGTCACGACCGAACCGGCCGCCAAGGTCGCGCCGAAGCCGAGCGCCTCGCCCGGCGCGATGCGGCCTTGCGGGATGGGCCGGCCGCGCGTGCGCGTCATGCCGGCGTCGATGTCCGCATCGTACCACATGTTGATCGCGCCTGACGCCCCGGCGCCAATGGCGATGCAGAGCAACGCCGTGAAGGCGATGACCGGATGCACCTGTCCAGGCGCCACGGCCATGCCGACCAGGCCGGTGAACACCACCAGCGACATGACGCGCGGCTTCAGCAGCGCGACGTAGTCGCCGACGCGCGCCGTCGAGGCGCTGGACGCGCCGTGCGCGATGTCGGCGGGTATCATGGTCATGTCGGACACCGTTGCGATCCCTTCAAACGCGCGACCTTGCGTGCCTCAGTGGCCGCCCTGGTAATGGCTCAGGTCCGGAAGGGTCTCGAACTGATGGAACGGCGGCGGCGACGGCAACGTCCATTCCAAGGTCGTGGCGCCCTCGCCCCACGGGTTGTCCGCCACCTTGCGGCCCTTCGCGTAAGCCTCGAGCACTAGGTAGATGAAGAACAATGTGGAGGCGAACGAGATATAGGCGCCGATGGACGAGACGAAGTTCCAACCGGCGAAGGCTTCCGGATAGTCCGGAATCCGCCGCGGCATGCCGGCGAGGCCCAGGAAGTGCTGCGGGAAGAAGATCAGGTTGACGCCGACGAAGGTCGTCCAGAAATGGATCTTCCCGTAGGTCTCGTTGTACTGCACGCCCGACATCTTGCCGAACCAGTAGTAGAAGCCGGCGAAGATGGCGAACACGGCGCCGAGCGACAGCACATAGTGGAAATGCGCCACCACGTAATAGGTGTGATGCAGGACTGTATCGACGCCGGCGTTGGCCAGCACCACGCCGGTCACGCCGCCGATGGTGAACAGGAAGATGAAGCCGATGGCCCAAAGCATCGGCGTGCGGAACTGGATCGAACCGCCCCACATGGTGGCGATCCAGGAGAAGATCTTGATGCCGGTCGGCACTGCGATGACCATGGTCGCGGCGGTGAAGTACGCCTTGGTGTCGACGCTGAGCCCTTGCGTGAACATATGATGCGCCCAGACCACGAACCCGATCACGCCGATGGCAACCATCGCGTAGGCCATGCCGAGGTAGCCGAACACCGGCTTGCGCGAGAAGGTCGAGATGACCTGGCTGATCATGCCGAAACCCGGGAGGATCAGGATGTAGACCTCCGGGTGGCCGAAGAACCAGAACAGGTGCTCGAACAGCAGCGGGTCGCCGCCACCGGCCGCATCGAAGAAGTGCGTGCCGAAGTTGCGGTCGGTCAGCAGCATGGTGATGGCGCCGGCGAGCACCGGCAGCGACAGCAGCAGCAGGAACACGGTCACCAGGATCGCCCAGACGAACAGCGGCATCTTGTGCAGCGTCATGCCGGGCGCGCGCATGTTGAAGATCGTGGTGATGAAGTTGATGGCGCCGAGGATCGACGATGCGCCCGCAAGATGGATGCTGAGGATCGCGAGGTCGACCGACGGTCCGGGATGTCCGACCGCCGAGGACAGCGGCGGATAGAGGGTCCACCCGGTGCCGGCGCCGAGGCCGCCGGCCGGTCCGGGAACGAAGATCGAAAGCAATAGGCAGGCGAACGACGGGATCAGCAGCCAGAAGCTGATGTTGTTCATGCGCGGGAACGCCATGTCGGGCGCACCGATCATCAGGGGCACGAACCAGTTGCCGAAGCCGCCGATCATGGCCGGCATCACCATGAAGAAGATCATGATCAACCCGTGGCCAGTGATCAGCGTGTTGAAGAGCTGGAAGTTGCCGCCGAGCACGTGCCCGCCCGGATACATGAGCTCGGCCCGGAAGATCACCGACATGGCGCCGCCGATCAGGCCGGCCACCACGGCGAAGATCAGGTACATCGTGCCGATGTCCTTGTGATTGGTGGAGTAGAGCCAGCGACGCCAACCGGTCGGATGACCGTGGTCCTCGTGACCATGCGCTGCCTTGCCGTACGCCATGTGCTTACCCCTTCTTAAGACTGTCAGCCGCGCTGCTCACTCCGCCGCGGCGGCCACACGCGCCGACGGTGCGTCGACGGCAGAAAACTTCTTCTTGGCATCGGCGGCCCACTTGGTGAAGTCGTCCTTGGAGACGACCTGGACCACGATCGGCATGAAGCCGTGGTTCTGACCGCACAGCTCGCTGCATTGCCCGTAGAACGTGCCGATCTTTTCGGCCTTGAACCAGGTTTCGTTGGCGCGGCCGGGCACGCCTTCCTTCTGCACGCCGAAGGACGGCACGAACCACGCGTGCAGCACGTCGGCCGCCGTGACGATCACGCGGACAGTGGTGTCGACCGGCACGACGACGCGATTGTCGGTCTCGAGCAGGCGCAACTGGCCCTGCTTCAGGTCGGAATCCTGGATCAGGATCGCGTCGAAGCCGAAGTTGCCGTTGTCCGGATATTCGTAGGACCAGTACCACTGGTGCCCGGTGGCCTTGATGGTCATCTCCGCCTTCGGCACCCGGTCGGAGAAATAGAGCAGCTTGAAGGACGGGATCGCGATCACGATCAGGATCATGATCGGCAAGATCGTCCACATGACTTCGATCAGCGTGTTGTGCGCCGTCCTGGACGGCACCGGGTTGCGGGCGGCGCCGAAGCGCACGATCACGTAGAGCAGCAAGCCCATGACGAACAGTGTGATCGCCGTGATGATGATGAGCAGCAGGTTGTGGAAACTCTCAATCTGCTCCTTGACCGGCGTCACCGGATCCTGCAGCCCGAATTGCCACTCGTGCGGCTGGCCGAGCGGCCCGCCCGCCGCCAACGCATCGAACCCGACAAGGGCGGCCGATATGGCCAGCCCGCATGCGGCTAGAACTCTGAACCAGGACATGGTCGCCATACGCTCCTTGTCGTTCTTGCCTACGCGGCCGTCTTTGCTCGCGCGTCAGCTCTTCGTGTCGCCGCTTCGGCCGATCAAATTTGCAGCTGTTTTGCCGTCGCGTCGAACCGCCCCGCATCCGGCGGAAGTACCGGAAACCGCGAAGGTTTCACCATAAGCCAAAGGGCTTGTCGAGACTTCCACCCGGCATTTTCTGCGACGATATGTCGCATATTTCTCGCAGCTTCACCGAAGCCGAAAACCCACCTTTGCTTCGGCGCTCGCACGCATGACCGGCAGACGCGCCGCCGCTCTCTGGAGCGGCGATGGCCCGTGCTGATATGCTGGCCCGGATGCTAGCCGAGCCGATCCGGAATCGCGCGTGGCGGAAGGTCGCAGCGTCGTCGTTCACAAGGATGAGGGCCATGAGCCAAAACAATGCCGACGAACTTTTCTTCGCGCGGGCCGGTCTCGATCGCGGTCGAATCGAGCATGTGGTCGGGGACGCGTTGCATGGCGCCGACGACGGCGAACTCTACTTGGAATACACCCAGTCGGAGAGCTTCAGCTTCGATGACGGCCGGTTGAAAAGCGCCAGCTTCGACACCTCGCAAGGATTCGGGTTGCGCGCCGTGTCCGGCGAGTCGACCGGATACGCCCATGCCTCCGAGCTCAGCGAAGAAGCCATCCGGCGCGCGGCCGGCACGGTGCGCGCGGTCTTGTCGGGCCACGGCGGCCAGGCGGCGGAAGGCCCGCGCCGCACCAATCGTTCGCTCTATTCCGCCGACAATCCGTTGGATGCGGTTTCCTTCGAAGCCAAGGTCAAGGCATTGCAGGCCATGGATGCCTACGCGCGTGCCAAGGACAAACGGGTCCGCCAGGTTTCGGCATCGCTGCTCGGTTCGTGGCAGGCGGTCAGCATCGTTCGCCCCGACGGACAGATCGTGCGCGACATCCGGCCGCTGGTCCGGGTCAACGTCTCGGTGGTGGTCGGCGAAGGCGACCGCCAGGAGAGCGGCAGCCACGGCGCCGGCGCGCGCACGGGCTACGTGACCTACCTCGACCCGGCAAACTGGCAGGGGCAGGTCGACGAGGCGCTCCGCCAAGCGCTGGTGAACCTCGATGCCGTTCCCGCCCCGGCCGGCGAGATGCCGGTGGTGCTCGGCCCCGGCTGGCCCGGCATCCTGTTGCATGAAGCGGTCGGCCACGGCCTGGAAGGCGACTTCAACCGCAAGAAGACGTCCGTGTTCTCCGGTTTGATCGGCGAACGCGTCGGAGCGCCCGGCGTCACCGTCATCGACGACGGCAGCATCACCGACCGGCGCGGCTCACTCACGGTGGACGACGAGGGCACGCCGACCCAGCGGACGGTGCTGATCGAAGACGGCATCCTGCGCGGCTATCTGCAAGATCGATTGAACGCGCGCCTCATGGGCATGGCGCCGACCGGCAACGGCCGGCGGCAGAGCTTCGCCCATATGCCAATGCCGCGCATGACCAACACGATCATGCTCGGCGGCAACGCGGAGCCCGCCGAAATCCTCCGTTCGGTCAAGAAAGGCGTCTATGCCGTGCAATTCGGCGGCGGCCAGGTCGACATCACCTCGGGAAAATTCGTGTTTTCCTGCACCGAAGCTTACGAAATCGAGAACGGCAAAGTCGGACGGCCCTTGAAAGGCGCGACCCTGATCGGCGCCGGCGCCGAAGTGCTGAAGCGCGTCTCGGCGATCGGCAACGACATGGCGCTCGATTCCGGCATCGGCACCTGCGGAAAGAACGGACAAGGCGTGCCGGTGGGCGTCGGGCAACCGACCTTGCTGATCGACAACATCACGGTCGGCGGCACGGCGGCGTGACACGGCTTGGGCCACCGCTCGCGGCGGCTTTGGCGATTGCCGCCGCGCTCGCGGGCTCCGGCGCCCAGGGGCAATCGATCCTGGACCAGAGCGAGTGGTTGCCGAAAGGGAGCGAGCTCGGCACGGCGAGCCTTACCCGTCCAAGGCAAGTCCTGCGCACCGAACGCACGGGCGGTTCGCCATCTTTCCTCGCGCAGCTCGGCGAGTTGGTGTTTCGCGCGCCCGACATGCTCGGCGGCAACGCCCGCAAGGCCGGCATCAGTTGCGACACGTGCCATTCCGGCGGCGCCAAGAACACGCGGTTCTTCATACCCGGGTTGTCATCGAAACACGGCACGGTGGACGTGACGCACCGGCTTTGGAACCAGGCCGCCGACGACGGATTGGACAATCCCCTGTCGATCCCGAGCTTGCGCGGGGTCGGAACGCGCGGCGTTTTCGGCTTCCGGGGCGAGTTCACCTCGCTCCGCGAATTCACGCGGAAAGTGATCATGCAGGAATTCGCCGGCGACGAACCGCCGCCGATCCTGCTCGATGCGCTGATCGTCTACGAAGACGAACTGGCGCCGCTGCCTAACCTGCTGCTCGATCAGGCGGGCAATCTGACCGCGGCGGCGCCGGAGGACGCACGCACGGGCGAACCGCTGTTCCGCAAGCTTTGCTCATCGTGCCACAACCCCGAACAAGGCTTCGCCGACGGTCGCCGTCATGACGTCGGCAGCGGCGGGCCGGTTCGGACGCCGAGCCTGCTCGGGGTCGACTTCAACGCGCCATACTTTCACGACGGCCGCTACGCCACCCTTGCCGAAGCAGTCGGCCATTTCGACAAGACATTAGGTTTCGCTCCGGGCTCGCGCGAACACGAGCAACTCGTCGCCTATGTTCAAGCCGTCGGCCGCGGCGAAGCGCCCACGGTCGAGGTAACCTTGTCAAGCGACCTGGATCGCCTTGGCCGGTTTGTCGCGTTGCTGCGCCGGCCGCTGCTCGACGAGAACGCGGACCTGGCCGAGGCGATCGCGCGCTTGGTGCGGAACGAAACCGGCCGCATCGCCGGTCGCTTTGCCAATTCGAATGCGGCGCAAACCGTGTTGCGCGGCTGGGCGCGGTCGGTGGCCGACATCGGCCATGACGCGGAAACGCGGAAGTTTCCCGAGGCGCGCGGCCTGCTCGACGACTTGCAGCGCCGGCTGCTGACCGAGGCCGGGCCGCTCGCCGTGGCGGAAGCCGCGTCGCTCTACAATGCCGAATCGCTCAAGGCAGCCTTGGCGAAGCAGCCGGAGAACTAAGACAACCGTCTCGGCTTCAGCTTCCGTCGTTGACGGCGCGCACGCCGCAGA
>DASQHM010000168.1:0-10750 GCA_035632095.1 Candidatus Cybelea sp.
GCCGCCGAGGCGCGCTCGGGCGTGAAATCGGCCTCGCGCAGGAGGCGCGAGAGTTGCGACGTCGTATAGGGATGGCCTTGTCCGAAAGGCGTGCCGTCGATGCGCGCCCAAATGCCCCGGCGGTTGGGTACGACGACCAAGAGCCTCCCGCCGCCGGCCAACACCCGCCAGATCTCCTTGAGCAGCGGCCGTGCTTGTTCGCTGTATTCGAGGCCGTGAACCAGCAGCACGCGATCGATCGAATAGTCCTGAAGCGGGAATTAGCCCTCGTCCGCCAGGGCCACGGCGTTCGGCCCTTCCGCCGGCCAGGGCAGGACGCCTTGCGACGACGGCATGACCGCGATCACCCGTTCCGCCTCTTCCCGGAACATCCGAAGATAGGGCGTCGCGTAACCCAACCCGAGCAGACGCGCCCCGGTCACATCGGGCCAGATGAGGCGCAGGCGGCGGCGAATCATCCGGCGCGCCACCTGGCCGAGCCGGCCGGTATAGAAGTCCCGCAGATCGATCACATCCGCATGCATAATCACAGTGTAGCATGGGACGGCTGATCGAATTAGGTTAGGCTAAAGGTTCATCGCCGGGGACACGCGACGCCGAATTACCGCTCATCTGCCGTCGAGGCTCGGACAAGCTCGGGCAACGGTTCTCAATCACCACATCGGGAGTATCAGCCATGAAGCTTCGCTATGCGCCTACCTCGCCCTATGTCAGGAAAGTCATGGTCATGGCATTGGAGACGGGATTGGTCGAGCAAATCGAGCGCGTTCCGACGTCGGTGGCGCCGACAAAGCCCAACGAGGAAGTGGCGCGGGAAAACCCGCTGGTGAAGGTACCCTCGCTCACCACGGATGACGGGCTGGTGCTCTATGACTCGCCGGTCATCTGCGAATATCTGGACTCGTTGCACGGCGGCGCCAAGCTTTTTCCGGCATCGGGCAAGGCGCGGTGGGTGGCTTTGCGCCAACAGGCGCTCGGCGACGGCATCCTCGATGCCGCCATTCTCGGCCGATACGAAATCCTTCGTCCCAAAGAGTACCAGTGGCCGGATTGGATCGACGCGCAGCTTCGCAAGGTGCGTGGCGCGCTGGCGGCGCTGGAGATGGAAGTGGAAGCGGGCGACCTCCAGGGTCCGCTGACGATCGGCCTGATCACCATCGGTTGCGCCTTGGGCTATCTCGACTTCCGCTATGCCGCCGAAGAGTGGCGGTCGCGGCACCGGCGCCTCGGCGCTTGGTACACCGAGTTCGCGGCGCGCAAATCGATGCAACTGACCGTGCCCAAGGATCCTGTGTGACGACTGAGACGGCCGAGGCGGTCATCGCCGCTCTCGGCCTTCAGCCTCATCCCGAAGGGGGCGCGTTTCGCGAGACATTTCGCGACGCGGCGTCGCCCGGCGCACGTGCGGCTTCGACCGCCATCTACTACTTGCTGCGCGCCGGCGAAGTGTCCCATTGGCATCGCATCGATGCGGCGGAAGTCTGGCATTGGTATGCCGGCGCGCCGCTCGGGCTGTCGGTCTCGCGCGACGGCCGCAAGCCCGAGCAGGTGCGTCTTGGCGGCGACGTGACCGCCGGCGAGCGGCCGCAGGCGGTCGTTCCGCCCGGCGCGTGGCAGAGCGCCTGCAGCCTGGGTGCCTGGACCTTGGCCGGCTGCACCGTGGCGCCGGCATTCGAATTCGAGCATTTCGAATTGGCGCCGGAGCGGTGGGAGCCCGGCTAGGGGAGACGACATGCGCGACGGAACTCACCGATATCCGCTGATGGAACGCGTGACCTTCGGACGGCCGTTGGTCGCGAGCGTCATGGACGAGATCGAGCAGCGCCGTGCGTCGCGCGTCTTCGTGATTGCGAGCAACACGCTTGCCACCACGACCGATGTGGTAGCAAGGATTCAGGCGGCGCTCAAAGATCGACTTGCAGGGACCTGGACGAGGATCGGCGCCCATGTCCCGCGCCCCGATGTCGTCGCGGCGGCGGGCGCCGCCGACGCCGCGCGCGCCGATCTGATCCTCACCATCGGCGGCGGGTCGGTGACGGACGCCGGCAAGATGGTGCGCCTTTGTCTCTCGAACGGCATTGCGGCGCCGCGCGACCTCGATCGCTTGCGCACGCGAATCTCGACAGACGGCAAGCGCGACTACCCCGAGATTTGCGCGGCGGATCGGCCGCTGATCGCGGTGCCAACGGCGCTCTCGGCCGGCGAGTACTCGGCCTTCGCCGGTTGCACCGATCCCGAGCGGCGCGTCAAGGAAAGCTTCGCCGAGCGGCACATGGCGCCCAACGCGGTCATCCTCGACGCCGCGATCACCGTGCACACGCCGCAATGGCTGTGGCTGTCGACGGGCATTCGCGCCGTCGATCACGCGGTCGAAGATCTCTGCTCGGTGAACAGCACGCCGTTCTCCGATGCCGCTTCGCTGCACGCGCTTCGCCTTCTCGGCAGCGGGCTGCGCCGCAGCCGCAAGGTGCCGGCCGACATCGAAGCGCGGCTCGACTGCCTCACCGGCGCTTGGCTCTCCATGGTGGGATCGCAGTCTGGCGTCGACAAAGGAGCAAGCCATGGCATCGGCCATGTTCTCGGCGGTACCGCGGGCGTTCCGCATGGCTACACCTCATGCGTGATGATGCCGCATGTTTTGCGGTTCAATGCCGCGGTCTGCGCCGAACGTCAGTCGCTGATCGCCGAAGCTCTTGGACATCCGGGCGCTGAGGCGGCCACGGTCGTGGCCGACCTCATCGGCGACCTTGGTTTGCCGCGCACCCTGCGGGATGTCGGCGTCAAGCGCGAGCAGCTCCAGGAGATCGCGCGAAACTCGATGCACGACCGGTGGATCCATACCAATCCGCGCAAGATCGACGGCCCCGAGACGATCGCGCTCCTGCTCGAGGCCGCTTGGTGAGGCAAAGCCTCAATACATGTGCTGGCCGCCGTTGATGGACATTGTCGATCCCGTGATGAAACCGCCTTCGTCGGAGACCAGGAACAAAACGCCGCGGGCGATCTCCTCGGCATGACCGAGGCGGCCCACCGGAATACGCGCGATGATCTTGTCGAGCACGTTCTGCGGCACCGCGCGCACCATGTCGGTGTCGATGTAGCCCGGCGCGATGGCGTTCACCGTGATGCCGCGGCCAGCGCCCTCCTGCGCCAGCGCCTTGGTGAAGCCGTGGATGCCCGACTTCGCCGCGGCGTAGTTGACCTGACCATACTGGCCGGCCTGGCCGTTGATCGAGCCGATATTGACGATGCGGCCGAACCCGCGCTCGCGCATGCTCTCGATCACCAGGCGGCACATGTTGAAGCACGAGGTGAGGTTGGTGGCGATGACCTGGCCCCAGGCTTCGGGCGTCATCTTGTGCAGCACCGAGTCCCGGGTGATGCCGGCATTGTTCACCAGGATCTCGACGGGACCGAGCTCCTGCTCGATGCGCCGCATGCCGGCCTCGCAGGCCTTGTAGTCCGAGACGTCGAACTTGTAGGCGGCGATCCCGGTTTCCTTGGTGAATTGCCGCGCCGCATCGTCATTGCCCGCGTAATTCGCCGCGACGCGATGGCCGGCATTCTTCAAGCCTTCCGAGATCGCCCGTCCAATGCCGCGTGTCCCGCCGGTTACAACCGCTACCCGTGCCATGCCATCCTCCCAGTGGTTTCCGGCCCGTCTTCGCCGGCCGGCCGCCTTGCCTATGCCCCGTCAGACTGCGTCGTCAGCGCTCCACGCACATCGCGATGCCCATGCCGCCGCCGATGCACAGGGTCGCCAAGCCCTTCTTGGCGTCGCGCTTGGCCATCTCGTGCAACAGCGTGACCAGGACGCGCGCTCCCGACGCGCCGATGGGATGACCCAGCGCGATCGCACCGCCGTTCACGTTGACCTTGTCCGGATTGAAGCCGAGATCCTTGTTGACGGCGCAAGCCTGTGCGGCGAAAGCCTCGTTGGCTTCGACGAGATCGAGGTCGTCGGCCTTCCACCCGGCGCGCTTGAGCGCCAACCGGCTTGCCGGAATGGGACCCGTTCCCATGATGGCGGGATCGACGCCCGCGGTCGCCCAGGAGACAATGCGGGCGAGCGGCTTGACGCCGCGCTTCTCCGCCTCGTTGGCCGTCATCAGCACCACCGCCGCGCCGCCGTCATTGATCCCGGAGGCGTTGCCGGCGGTCACGGTGCCGTTCTTGTCGAAGGCCGGCCGCAACTTCGCCAGCGTCTCCATCGTCGTGCCGTGCTTGGGATACTCGTCGTTCTCGACGGTCACCTCGCCTTTGCGCGTGGCGATCTTCACCGGCACGATCTCGTCCTTGAAGCGTCCCGCCTTCTGTGCCGCTTCGGCGCGCGCCTGGGAGCGCTGCGCCAGCGTGTCCTGCTGCTCGCGCGTTATCTGCCAGCGCTGCGCCACGTTCTCGGCGGTGTTGCCCATGTGATAGCCGTTGAAGGCGTCCCACAGCCCGTCCTTGATCATGGTGTCGACCATCGCGGCGTCGCCCATCTTGACGCCGTTGCGCAGATGGATGCAGTGCGGCGCCTGGCTCATGCTTTCCTGGCCGCCGGCGACGACGATCGCCGAATCGCCGTTACGGATTGCCTGATAGCCGAGCGCCACCGTGCGCAGTCCGGAACCGCAGAGTTGATTGACGCCGTAGGCCGTCACCTCATAGGGAATGCCCGCGGCGACGGCGGCTTGGCGCGCCGGGTTCTGGCCTTCGCCCGCGGCGAGGATCTGTCCCAGGATGACCTCGGAAACGTCGCCGGGCGCGACCTTCGCCCGCCGCATCGCCTCGACGATGGCGGTTTGTCCCAGATAGTGGGCGGGGACCGAGCTCAAACTACCGTTGAAGGACCCAATGGGAGTGCGTGCTGCGCCGGCAATGACGATTTCGGTCATCGGTGTGTCCTCGTGTTGGGAATCGGGTTCGCTTGGTTACTTCCCCTTAGATAGTCGTCTGCGGCGGGATTTGGAACCCGTCGCGGACGAGCCATGCGCGGCAAGCCACTCGACGAGCGGCTGCCACACCGCTTTGGGCGCATCGCGCGCCACCATCATGCCGATATGTCCGAGGGGCGGCGACAACCGTTTCGCCGCGGGCAGCGCGTCCGCAAGCGCCACGGCGGTTGCCGGCGGAACGATACGATCTTGCCCCGGCACCACGACGAGGCTCGGCACCGTCACGCGACGCGGCAGGATCGGCGAGCCCGCGACGCGCCATGTCCCCCGGCGGGGGGTATTGGCAGCGTACCAGCCGGCCAGGCACTCGCGCGCCACGGGCAGAGACAGCGGCACGCCGTCGTTGAGCCAGTCCTCGAGGGCGACGAAATCGCGTTCCTCGGCGCTGTCCGCGGGCAGGCCGGCGAACCGCGTAAACTTGCGCAGCGCGAGCAAAGGGTCGAGCGCCGCAAAGAGCGACTGCAGAACGTCGACGGGTATTTCGCCGAGCGCCCCGAAAACGCGCGTCAGGGGTTCGGCGAGGCCGCCGACCAGCTGCGCGTGGCCAGCGCGCTCGGCGTGAAAATCCCAAGGTGTCGCGAGCAGCGCCAGGGCGCGGACCAGCGCGGAGCGCCGCTGAGCAAGCGCCAGTGCCAGCAGCCCGCCCATGCAGTAGCCGATGACGGCGAAGGGTGCTCCCGCAACCGCTGCGGCGGCGTCCGCCGCCGCTTCCAGGCGACCGGCGATATAGTCCGTCAGGGTAAAGCCGCGCTCGATCTCGCCCGGCCTGCCCCAATCCACGAGCAGCGGTCGGGCGCCCGCCGCCGAAAGATGGCGAAGGAGGCTCTTCTCGGCGCTGAGGTCGAGAATATAGGCGCGATTGACGAGCGACGGGACGACGAGCAGCGGCGCACCGCCCGGAGGCCCGTAATCCAGGAGGCGCGTCGTGCCTTCCTGCCACAACACGGGCGGTTCCGGCAGATTGCGCCGATAGTTGTGATGGCGATAGCGCTCGACCCCACGCAGAAAGACGTCCGCGCGCGATCTCAGCTCGACATCGACGGCGGCGGCAAAGCGTTCAGGAGCGACGGCGGCGAGCGCGTGATGCAGCTCGTTTGCGGCCGGCGCGAGGTCCCTTCTCCAAGGCAGCGATCCGCTTTTCAAGAGCGGCAAGACGGCGCGCGAGCTCATCCAAGCCGTCGCCGCGCTGGCGAGATGGATCGGAAGCGGCCGCGGCCCTTGGCGCAGGCGCGGACGGTCCTCCATGCTCACGGCCAGCCCCGTCCGTTCGCGCGGCCCAGCCGGTCGGAACCAGGATCGACATCAATCTGGCGAATGCCTCGGCGAGGTCGGGATCTGCCGCAACGGCGATCATCTGCTCCTGCCATAGGTCGATATACCTCTTGGCCAGGCTCGCGAGGTCCGGCACGTCCCCCATGGCCGCGCAGTATATCGGCGGCCTCTCGCGATGGCCAGGGCGGGCCGACGTCCTCGGCATTGCAGCACTATGACGAGAAAGCTGTTATGCTTAGAAATTCATCACAGCCCGCATCGCCGGCGGATGCCGGGAAGGGGACAGGCCACAATGATCGAGAAGAGCGGGGGCGAGAAGCCGCCGGTAATCATCAAGAAATACGCCAATCGCCGGCTCTACAATACGTCAACCAGCAGTTACGTCACGCTTGACGATCTCAGCCAAATGGTCAAAGCCGGCAGCGAGTTTCTCGTCTATGACGCCAAGACCGGCGAGGACATCACCCGCGCAGTCCTCACCCAGATCATCGTCGAGGAGGAGCAGAAGGGCCAAAATCTTCTGCCCATCGGCTTCCTGCGGCAGCTCATCAGCCTCTACGGCGACAGCATGCAATGGATGGTGCCGCGCTACCTCGAGCACGCCATGACAACATTCGCGCACAACCAGGAGCAAATGCGAAAGCATCTTCAGGAAACGCTGGGCGGACTCTTCCCCTTCGGACGCTTGGAGGAAATGGGCAAGCACAATTTGGCGCTGTTCGAGAAAACGATGAAGATGTTCACGCCCTTCCCCGTTGCGCCGTCCGCCGACAAACCGCGCGCTGAGCAGCGCCCGGGCGAGGAGCCGCCAAAAGACGCCACGCTGAAGGATCTCACGGACCGCATCAACGCCTTACAGCATCAAGTCGAGGAGCTGAGCAAGAAACACGAGGAATGACCACTCCGGCAGCGGTAACGAGCGGCTAGGACGCCGCGATGCTGCGTTTGGAATGGCCGGGCTGAGGCACGGTCCAGGGCTGGGCAATCTCGGGCCGGCCGAAATAGTAGCCTTGCAGATAGCCGACGCCTTCACGCTGCAGGATTGCAGCTTCCGTCGCCGTTTCGACGCATTCGGCCACGGTCTTCAAGCCGAGACCCTTGGCCAAGCCGACGAGATGCCGCAGGAAAACCTGATTGTCCGGATTCTGACCGAGATTGCGCACGAAGGATCCGTCGATCTTCACCGTATCGACCGCCAGCGCCTGCAGATGACGCAGCGAGGTGAAGCCGGCCCCGAAGTCGTCGAGGGCGATGCGACAGCCGAAATCGCGCAGCGTGCCGACGAAGCGCTCGGATTCCTCGATGTCGTGGAGCGCCGCGGTCTCGGTGATTTCGACCACGATGCGTTGCGCAACCTCGGGCTTGTCCTTGAGCAGGGAAGTGACCGCGCGCAGCCAGGCATAATCCGTGGCCGTGAGCCCGGAAATGTTGAAGCCCAATCGGAAACCCGAATGCGATGAAATCTCGCTCACCGCGCGCTCCAGCACGTAGCGGTCGATGAGCCGGATGAATCCGAGCTGCTCGATGATCGGCACGAATTCGCCGGCCGAGACGATCCTGCCGTCTTCGTCGATCATGCGCAGCAGGCACTCATAGTAATCGACGACGCCGGTATGACTGTCGACGACCGGCTGATAGGCGAAGACCAGCCGCTCTTCGCGCAGCGCCTGTTGCACGCGCTCGCCGAGCGCCATGCCCTGACGATGCTGCTCGCGCTGCTCGTCCGACAGCCTAAAGGGAACGAAGCAATTGCGCCCGGCCTGCTTGGCTTCGGCCAATGCGCTTTCTGCACTCGTCATTACTTCGTACGACGTCTTTGCCTGTTCCGGGAACGTCGCGCTGCCGATCGAAATTGTGACGTGGACCGGCCCCAAGCTGGTGACGATCGGCGTAGTGTTGACGGCAGTTAGAATCTTTTGAGCAGCAATCGACACGTGCTCTTCGGCGCAGTTCGCGAGAACGATGCCGAAGCGATCGCCGCCGACGCGACCGATGACGTCGCTCACGCGCAGGCACCGATCGAGGCGCTGCCCGATTGCGGCGATCACGGTATCCGCAACCTCGTAGCCGAGCGCTTCGTTGACCGCCGTCTGCTTGTCGATGCCCACGGCGAGGTAGGCACCGGCGCTTCCGGAGCGAAGGCTCGACGTGACGATGTGATCGAGCGTCTCGCGCAACCGCTTCTTGTTGAAGTGGCCGGTGAGTTCGTCGTAGTTGGCGGATTGCTCTTGGCGCTGAGCCTGCACCTTGCGGCCGGTAATCAGGCGCCACACGCCATGCATGCTGATCGGCTGTCCGGCCGCGTCGAAACTCGCGGTGCCGCGATCATGCACCCAAGCGAACGCCCCGTTATCGGCGCGCACGCGATATTCGCAGTCGAAGACGGCGCGGCGCGTCCAATGGGAATTGAGCCGTTGCTGCCGCAGCAGCAAATCGTCGGGGTTCAAGCGGCTCGCGAGTGCGCGGCCGCAGGCAATGGGCGCGCTGTCCTTCGACCCCAATATCGCCTCGATCGAGCCGTGCCAATGAATGACGTCGCTGACAAGGTCCCAGTCATAGGCCACGTCCCCGGCGGCAGTGAGGGCAGCCAACAAGGGCTGCGGCGCATCGATCTCGTCCCGGGCCATGTTATTCGGTCGCTCACCTGCTGAATTCGCCGGCGCCTCACGGAGAAGCTGACCCGCGATTCTACGTTACATGGTAACCGCCAACCGCTTTACGAAAGCTTAAGTCGATAACGTGGAATTGCCGTCAAGACGGCGTGTGCGCCGTGAGGAACGGCAGGACCGCTTGGTTAAATTCGCGCGGCGCGACCTGACTAAAGCAATGTCCGCCTTGGGGAAAGAACTTAACCTCCGCGCCGGGAATGAGCCGCGCGAGCTCCTCCGAGAAATAAGCCGGCGTGACGATATCATCCTGCGCCGCCACGATCAGCGTCGGCGTCCGGACGCGCCGCAGTTCCTCCGTCCGATCGAATGCGAGGATCGCGTCGATCCGGCTCATGACGATTTCCGGCGGCGAGAAGGTGGCGAGCAGTTGCGCCTCGTGCTGCCGCAAACGCTCGTTGTTGCGAGCGATCCAGAAGGCGGGATAGAGGAACAAGGTGCCTGCCTGCAGATAGGTCGCCGGGCCGAGCCGGCCGAGGATCTCCTTGCGCAGCGCGAAGATGCGCCGGAAATAGGCATCCGCCTTCGTCCAACTGGCGGCGATCACCATGCTCGCCAAACGCTGGGGATGCTCGATGGCGAGCACCTGCGCGATGGCGCCGCCGGTGGAATGGCCGACGACATGAGCCTTGGGCAGACCGAGCGCGTCCATCAGTTGGACGACATCCGCGGCCATTCGCTCGACCGTGTACGATATTCGGCTGTGATCGCTCTGCCCGATTCCGCGATGGTCGTGCAGCACCGTCTCGAAGCCCCGGGAGAACGCCGGAACCTGGTCGCGCCAATAAGCGGCCTGTCCACCGAGACCGCTGAGAAAGAGAATGGGAAAGCCCGACCCGTGCCGCTCGTAGTAAATATGGCAGTCGCCGATCGAAATACGCGGCATGATGGAATGGTACCCAACGCGAGTGAGTGGTGGCTCGTTACATCCGGATACTGCCGATGTCAAACGATGCGACCGGGGAACAGCCATGCGCGAACGGGGCAGGACCCGAGGCGCGCGGTTCCGGGCGCCGGGTGTGGCGGCGCGGGCCTCTGCTGAAGCGATGATCGTGGGGAACCTCGTACCGCCACGAGCGTTCACGTCGGAACGGCGAAGGTTCGAATTTCTGTCCGACGACCGACAACGCCATCACCGAACGGCGGCCAGCGTTCAGTCTGGTCAGCCGAAGAGAACGGATGGGCAATGAGGGGACCCTGGACCGACCTGAACCGACACGGCTTTTGGGAATTCGGCGCGGCTCGCTGCATCGTCAGCCGCGCCGGGCCCGCTCTCTGCCGCATGCCGCATGGTTGAAATCGGCTCGTGCGGCACCCACTTCTATTTTCGTGGGAGCGCGAGACGGAACTGGCTTGTTTCCGCGGCGCCCGGCACAGCGAACATTCTTCCGATTGAGCTTTGTATCGATGTCCGAACGGACGTCGCTCGGCAAACGGAATTTTACCATTTCCCCATGACGCGATCGGACCCATGAACTTGAGCGAAATGAAGCGAACCCCAAGTCGGACTCAAGATATCGACCACCATGTCGGAGCGCGGATGCGTGAACGCCGAATTATGCTCGGCCTGACGCAACAGCAGCTCGCCGACCTCATCGGCGTCACGTACCAGCAAGCACACAAGTATGAGCGCGGCATCAATCGTGTTTCCGCCGGTCGGTTGTTCGAAATCGCGCGCGTATTGAGCGTTCCGGTCAGCTATTTCTTCGAAGGCCTGGAAGCGCAAGGGGGCAGGCCCGTCAGTCCGCGCGAGCGCATGTGCCTCGAACTCGCGCGTAATTTCGCTCAGATCTCGAACGAGCGCCATCAGGAGGCGCTAAGTCAGCTCGCGCGCGCGCTGGCGACACAGCACTAGATCGGCGCCGCGGCGCC
>DASQHM010000169.1:0-2352 GCA_035632095.1 Candidatus Cybelea sp.
GTTGGTGCCGCCGATGTTCATGGCACAGGACCCGCACACGCCCTCGCGGCAGGAGCGGCGGAAGGTCAAGGTCGGGTCGATCTCGTTCTTGATCTTGATCAGCGCGTCGAGAACCATCGGGCCGCAAGCCGCCATGTCGACTTCATAGGTGTCGACGCGCGGGTTCTGCTTGTCGTCCGGGTTCCAGCGGTAGACGTGGAAACGGCGCGGCTTCTTGGCGCCGGCAGGCGCGCTCCAGGTCTTGCCGGTGCCGACCTTGGAATTGCGGGGAAGCGTGAACTCGACCATGAACGGATGCCCTCAATATTGCGTTGCTCAGTACACGCGCGCCTTGGGCGGAATGTACTGCACGTCGTTGCTGAGCGTGTAGTTGTGCACGGGCCGATAATCGATGCGCACCTTGCCCTTCGGATCGCGCCACGTGAGCGTGTGCTTCAACCAGCGCTCGTCGTCGCGGTCGGGAAAATCCTCGCGTGCATGCGCGCCGCGGCTTTCGGTGCGATTGGCCGCGGCATGCATGGATACGACCGCCTGTCCGATCAGGTTGTCGAGCTCGAGGGTTTCCACCAGATCGGTGTTGAAGATCAGGCTGCGGTCGGTGACGCCGATGTCGGCCATGCTCTCCGCCACGTCGCCGATCAGTTTCACGCCCTTTTGCAGCACCTCGCCGGTGCGGAACACCGGACAATTGGCCTGCATGGTGCGTTGCATGTGCTCGCGAATGCGCGCGGTCGGCGTTTTGCCCTTGGCGTTGCGGAAGCGGTCGAAACGGTCGAGTGCCGGATCGGCCGATGTCACCGGCAGTTCCTTGTGCGCTTCGCCGGGCTTGACGGTTTCGAGCGCCCGCGCCGCGGCGGAGCGGCCGAACACCAGCAGCTCGAGCAGCGAGTTCGAGCCGAGCCGGTTGGCGCCGTGCACCGACACGCACGCGGCCTCGCCCACGGCCATGAGGCCCTGCACCACCGAATCCGGATCACCATCCTTCGGCGCCAGCACCTCGGCGCGGTAATTGGTCGGAATGCCGCCCATGTAGTAGTGCACGGTCGGGAGCACCGGGATCGGCTGCTTGGTCACGTCGACGCCGGCGAAGATTCGCGAGCTTTCCGCAATACCCGGCAGCCGCTCGTGGATCACCTTCGGGTCCAGGTGGTCGAGATGTAGGAAGATGTGGTCCTTGTTCGGTCCGACGCCGCGGCCTTCGCGGATCTCGATGGTCATGGCGCGGCTCACCACGTCGCGGCTCGCCAGGTCCTTGGCGGACGGCGCGTAGCGCTCCATGAAGCGCTCGCCTTCCGAATTCACCAGGTCGCCGCCTTCGCCGCGCACGCCTTCGGTGATCAGGCAGCCGGCGCCGTAGATGCCGGTCGGATGGAACTGGATGAATTCCATGTCCTGCAGCGGCAGGCCGGCGCGCAACGCCATGCCGCTGCCGTCGCCGGTGCAGGTATGCGCTTGCGTGGTGGTGAAATAGGCGCGTCCGGCGCCGCCGGTCGCCAGCACCACGCGATGGGCGCGGAAACGATGGATCGAACCGTCTTCCAGGCACCAGGCGACCACGCCGCGGCACACTCCGTCGTCCATGATCAGGTCGAGCACGAAATACTCGATGAAGAATTCGACGTGGTGCTTCAGGCATTGCTGGTAGAGCGCATGCAGCATGGCGTGGCCGGTGCGGTCGGCGGCGGCGCAGGTGCGTAGCGCGACGCCCTTGCCGTAGTGGGTGGTCATGCCGCCGAAGGCGCGCTGGTAGATCTTGCCCTCTTCGGTGCGCGAGAACGGCACCCCGAAATGCTCGAGTTCAAGCACCGCCGGAATGCCATCGCGGCATAGGAATTCTATAGCGTCCTGATCGCCGAGCCAGTCGGAGCCCTTGACCGTGTCGTACATGTGCCAGCGCCAGTCGTCCTCGCCCATGTTGCCGAGGGCGACGCCGATGCCGCCCTGCGCCGCCACGGTGTGACTGCGGGTCGGAAACACTTTCGAGATGCAGGCGGTCTTCAATCCGCCTTCGGCCATGCCCAGGGTGGCGCGCAAGCCCCCGCCGCCGGCGCCGACGACGACGACGTCATAGGTGTGATCGGTGATCGGATATGCGGGCATGATTTACGCTCCGAGCGCCATGCGAAGCACAGCGAGCGCGGCGGCGAGGCCGACCGCGATACAGGCAAAGGTGAGCAGCACGATCAACGCGATCTTGGCGCCTTCGTGATGGACGTAATCCTCAATGACGACTTGGCCGCCAAGCTTGAAATGCCAGAACGCGGCGGCGATGAGCAGCAGTGCGATGGTGGCGGGCAGCGGCCGGCCGAGGGTGGCGATCACCGTGGCGCGATCGGCGCCGGTCAGCGCGAT
>DASQHM010000170.1:0-6706 GCA_035632095.1 Candidatus Cybelea sp.
AAGCCGAGGTCGCGCATGAGCCAGGCGCATTTTTCCGGTCCGCCCGCGGTACCGACCACGCGGCAGCCCTTGATGCGCGCGATCTGCCCGGCGATGGAGCCGACGGCACCCGCCGCCGCGGAAACCAGCACGGTTTCGCCGGGCTTCGGTTTGCCGATTTCAAGCAGGCCGTAATAGGCGGTCAG
Organism: Candidatus Cybelea sp.; assembly: GCA_035632095.1. GTDB lineage: Bacteria > Pseudomonadota > Alphaproteobacteria > Ferrovibrionales > Ferrovibrionaceae > DASQHM01. The sequence goes on from DASQHM010000170.1 coordinate 186, forward strand.
CCCGGTGACGCCGAGCACGCCCATGAGTTGTTCCGGCGGATACTTGGTCGAGCGCTTGGTCAGATTTTTGGGATCGAGGCTGGCATAGTCCTGCCAGCCAATCATGCCGTCGACCAGATCGCCCTTGGCGAAGCCGGGCGCGTTCGATGCGACCACCTCGCCCAATCCGTGTCCGTGCATCACGTCACCCGGCACAACCGGCGCTTTGTAGGTCGGCGTCGGCGCCATCCAGGCCCGGTTGGCGGGGTCGAGCGAAAGCAGCTTGTTCCGCACCAGCACTTCCCCCGCCGCCGGCTTCGGCACCTCGGTTTCGCGCAAGGTGAAGTGCTCGGGCCCGATCATGCCGACGGGCCGCGAGGCGAGGATCCATTGCCGGTTCAGGTTCGCGTTCATGTGCCGCCTCCTTTGGCCTTCACGTCCTGAGCGTCAAGCCGCCGTCCGCCACGAGGCCGTGGCCGGTGATGAAATCCGCATCGTCGCTCGCCAGCAACAACGCCGCGCGGGCCATATCGATCGGCATGCCGAGACGGCGCAGTGCCGCCTTTTTCTCCCACACCTTGCGGATGTGGTCCTGATCGAAATTCGCCTTGGTCATGCCGGTGTAAATCGCACCGGGCAAAATGTAATTGGCGGTGATGCCGTACTTGCCGAGTTCGAGCGCCAGCGTCTTGGTAAGGCCGGCGACCGCATGCTTCGAGGCGGTATACGCGGCGAGGCCGATGTCCGTGTCGAAGGCCATGACGGATGCGGTATTGACGATGCGCGCGCGGCCCTTTTCTCCGGCGCGGCGCCGCAAGTGCGGGATCGCCGCGCGGCAGGTGCGGAACACGGCGCGCACGTTCACCGCAAAGACATTGTCCCATTGCTCGTCGGTGATGTTCTCCGCCAGCGCGTTCAGCGATACGCCCGCGTTGTTGAACAGCACGTCGATGGCGCCGAAACGCTTCACGGCCGTGTCGACGATCAGGGCGGGGCCGTCGCCGTCGGCGACGCTTTTCGCCAAGGGCACAATGTTCGTCATGTCGCGATGCACGGTCTCGATGACCGATCCGGGCCGGTCCACGGCAAGCACCATCGCGCCTTCTTCGGCGAAGAGGCGCGCGCTCGCATGACCGATGCCGGAAGCCGCCCCGGTCACGACGGCGATTTTTCCCGCCAGGCGCTGCATCGTCATGTCGTCCTCGCTGTCCCGTTGCCGGAACAGGATAGCGCAAAGCGTGGGCAATAAGGCAGGATGCGGCGGGGCGCCCAAGGGGGCGCCGTTTCTAGCTCAGCAGCGGAGGTCATTCACATGGGTCAACTCGACGGGCGCGTCGCCATCGTCACCGGTTCGGGCCGCGGCATCGGCCAGCAAATCGCGCTTCGGCTGGCGCGCGACGGGGCCAAGGTCGTGGTCAACGACCTGGACGAAGCGCCCGCCAAGGAGACGATCGCGATGATCGAGAAGCTCGGCGGGCGGGCCGTTGCCTGCAACGGCGACGTGGCGGCCAAGGACTTCGGCACGCGTATCGTCGGCACCGCCGTCGATGCCTTCGGCGGTTGCCACGTGATCGTGAACAACGCCGGTTACACCTGGGACACGGTCATCCAGAAAATGACCGACGAGCAATGGTACGCGATCATCGATGTGCATTTGACCGCGCCGTTTCGCATCCTCCGCGCGTTCTACGATCACCTGAAGCCGGCCGTCGAGGCAGAGCGCGGCAAGGGCCAGCGCATCGTCCGCAAGGTGGTGAACATCTCCTCGACCTCAGGCGTCAACGGCAACGCGGGCCAAGCCAACTATTCGTCTGGCAAGGCCGGCGTCATCGGCCTGACCAAGACCCTTGCCAAGGAATGGGGCCGCTACGACGTGACCGTGAATGCCGTGGCGTTCGGCTACATCCAGACGCGGTTGACCAAGCCGTTGACGGAAGGAGAGTCCGGCACCATCGAAGTGCAGGGCCGCACCGTGAAGATCGGCGTCCAAGGCGGCCGCATCGCCGCGATGAATCAGATGATCCCGCTCGGCCGCGGCGGTTTGCCCGAGGAGGCGGCGGGCTCGGTATACCTCTTCTGCAGTCCCGACAGCGACTACGTCAGCGGCCAATGCCTGGTGGTGAACGGCGGCCTTTAGACCGCAGAGAGACCCGAGTGCGAAAAGGGCGGCAAGCATTGCCGCCCTTTTTTGTCGGGTCTGCCCGTCATCACGAGCGTGCGAACATTTGGCGTCACTCTTGACACGCCTGCGACCCGGTCCCGATACTGACATTTGATAAGCTAAAGAATTCAACAAGCCGACCGAACGTGGGGGGACGACATGGTCGTATTGGGTTGGCTATTTGCCATTGTCGTGGCGATCGTGGTCATCGCGATCGTCGTGGTGTTCCTCAATCGTTTCTATCGCAAATCGACGCGGGACGTGGCGTTGGTGCGCACCGGCTTTGGCGGCCAGAAAATTCTCATCTCCGGCGGCTGCCTGGCATTGCCGTTCCTGCACAAGATCGAAGAAGTGAACATGCGGACCTCGCGCGTGGAAGTGCGCCGCGCGGCCGAGAAATCGCTCATCACCGAGGATCGCATGCGTGTAGACGTAGAGCTTGAATTCTACGTTCGCGTCATGCCTTCGGTGGAAGGCATCGCAACGGCGGCGCAGGCGCTCGGCGCCAAGACGTTCACGCCCGACGGCATGCGCAATTTGCTGGAAGGCCGGTTCGTCGACGCCATTCATGCGGTGGCGGCAAGCGAAACCATGGATTCCTTGCACGAAAGGCGTGCGGAGTTCGTGCGAAACGTGTCCGATCAGTTGCGCGACAACCTGGCGCAAAACGGCATTCTGCTGGATTCCGTTTCGCTGACCCGGCTGGACCAGTCGGCGTTTTCCGGCTTCGACGAGAACAACGCGTTCAACGCCGTCGGCATGCGCAAGCTCGCCGAGATCATCGCCGTGAACAAGAAGAAGCGCGCCGAAATCGAGGCCGATGCGGAAATCTCCGTGCGGCAGACGCAGCTCGAGGCGACGAAGCGCCGCCTGACGCTCGCCAAGGAGGAGGAGCAGGCGCAAATCACGCAGCGGCTCGAAGTCGAGAAGATCAAGGCGGCCAGCGACGCCGAGGGCGCCGGCGCGCGCGAGGCGGCCATGATCGCCTCGGAGAACGCGCGCATCGGGCGCGAGCGCGAGACGCGCACCATGGAGATCGCCAAGCAGCGCGAGATCCGCAAGCTCGAAATCGAATCCCAGCTCAATTCCGAGATGAACAAGGTCGACAGCGCCATCCGGCTGGCCGCCAAGCACGTGGACGAGGCCAAGGCGCAGGCGCAAGCCGAGCGGGCGCGGACCGAAATTATCCTGGCGCAAGAAGAAGTCCAGACCGAGCGCGAGCGCGCGGTGGCCGACCGTTCGCACGAGATGGCGCTCAAGCGCATCAACGAGCAGGGCGCGGTCGAAACTGCGAAGGCCGAAAGCGACGTCGCCGTTCTGTTGAAGCGCGTGCGAGCCGAATCTGAGGCCGCCCGCACCAAGGCCGAAGCCGAACGGGCGCGCATGCTGGCGCAATCCGAAGGCGAGCGGGCGCTGATCGACGCGGAGAACGCGCAAAGCGACTCTCTCTTCCATCTGAAGCTGGAGCAATATCGCCTCGACAAGCTGCCCGAGATCGTCGCGCAGATGATGAAGCCGGCGGAAAAGATCGAAAGCATCCGCATCCATCAATTGACCGGGTTCGGCGGCGGGCCCGGCGCGGCCGGATCGGCCGACGCTTCCGGCAAGCCGCCGCTGAATCAAGTTATGGACAGCATTCTCGGCATGGCGCTGCAGCTTCCGGCGTTGAAGAGCGTCGGCGACTCCATCGGAATGGATTTCGCATCCGCCGTCGGAGGAACGGGAACCGTGCAGATCACCAACGAGGGCGGAGCAAAGGGGACGCCGCCCAAAAAGTAAACTCACCTCGTCTCAAAAGCCCCGAACACGACCAAAAAACCGAAAGGACAGGGTCATGGCACTTTCACGTAGGCATTTGCTCGCTGGCGCGGGTACCGCCGCGCTGGCGGCTAGTCTTCCCATGCGTCACATCGTGGCGCAGAACGCCGAGATCAAACTCGGCTCCGTGCTCGACAATTCCGGCAACCTCGACATCTACGGCAAGCCGATGGTCATGGCGACCACATTGGCCGTGGAAGACATCAACGCCGCCGGCGGTCTGCTCGGGCGTCAGATCAAGGCCATCCAGTACGACACCCAGTCGGACATCGCGCTCTACACCAAGTTCGCGCAACAGCTCGCGCGCGAGGACAAGGTCGACGTGGTGCACGGCGGCATCACGTCGGCGTCCCGCGAAGCCATCCGCCAGACGTTCAAGCGCGCCAACGTGCTCTACTTCTACAATGTGCTGTATGAGGGCGGCGTGTGCGACCGGAACTGCGTCGTCACCGGAACCACCCCGGCGCAGGCCGTCGAGCCGATCGTCGAACACGCCATGAAGAAATGGGGCAACAAGGTCTACATCCTGGCAGCCGACTACAACTACGGCCAGATCACGGCGAAATGGCTGCAGCACTACATCGAGCAGCGCAAAGGCACCGTGGCGGCGACGAACTTCTTCCCGCTCGACGTGGCGGATTTCGGATCGACCATCGCCAAGATCCAGGAAGCCAATCCGAAATGGGTGGTATCGGCGCTGGTCGGCGGCGCGCATATGGCGTTCTACCGCCAATGGGCGGCCTCCGGCATGAACAAGAAGATCCCCTTGGCCTCGACCACGTTCGGCGTCGGCAACGAGCATTTGGCGCTCTCGCCGGCCGAGGGCGACGGCATCCTGATTGCCGGCAACTACAGCCAAGAGATTCCGACGCCGGCCAACAAGAACTTCCTGGCCAAGTGGCAGAAGCGCTTCGGCGATACCAAGATCGTCCACGAGATCGCCGTCTCGCAGTATCACGGCATCCATCTCTGGGCCGAGTGCGTGAGAAAGGCGGGCACCCTGGACCGCGCGGCGCTGCTGAAGACCATCGAGTCCGGTATTTCGATCGAAGGCCCGGCGGGTAAGGTCGCCATCGAGCCGAAGACGCATCATGCGGCGCTCGACATCCATCTCATGGAAGTCAAAGGGCAGAAGCTGACGATCATCGAGACGGTGAAGCAGCGGCCGCCGAGCGACACGGCCCAGTATTGCGATCTGCTGAAGAACCCCGACGAGAACAAGCAGTTCGAAGTGAAGATCTGATCCCAAAAGGGGCCGGACGCATCGACGTCCGGCCCCATCGTCGGGCGGAACACATGGATTACGCGGCAGTCGTCGTACTAGAGATCATCTACATGATCGCGTTCCTTGCGCTGATCAGCGCCGGCCTTGCGATCGTGTTCGGCATGATGCGCGTCATCAATTTGGCGCATGGCGAGTTCGTCATGCTGGGCGGATACGCGACGATTGCCTGCTCGAAGGCGGGCATCAATATCTATTTCGCTATGCTGGTGGTGGCGCCGATCGTGGTTGGCGTCATCGGGCTTGTGGTCGAGCGGCTCATCGTGCGCTTCCTGTACGGGCGCATGATCGACACCATGCTGGCGACCTGGGGCTTGAGCCTGCTGCTGATCGGTCTGGTCGAGCTGGTATTCGGCAATACGGCGGTTAGCGTCCCGGCGCCGATCCCCGGCTACCAGGTCGGCAGCTACCAGATGGGCGGCTACAACCTCTTCATCATCGGCATTACCGTCGTCCTCGTCCTCGCCATGTGGCTGGTGCTGCGCTACACGCGGATCGGCCTGATCGCGCGCGGCGCCATGCAAAGCGCCGAAGTCGTCTCGTCGCTCGGATACAATCCGAACACGGTCTATATGCTGACGTTCACCACCGGTGCGGCATTGTCCGGGCTTGCGGGTGGCGTGCTGGCCCCGTTGACCGGTCTGCTCCCCTCGGTCGGCGGCATTTACATCGCCAAGGCCTTCATCACGGTCATCACCGGCGGCGCTGCGGTGATCGCCGGCACGCTGACGACGTCGGCCCTGTTCGGCACCGTGAACCAGATCGTCTCCTTTGCCTCCACGCCGGTAATCGGCGAACTCGCCATGCTGGTGCTGGCCATCATTCTGCTGCGCCTCATGCCGCAAGGCGTGACCGGACGCTTCTTCCGCAATTCCACATGATCGCGTTGAACTTCGGCGCCGGACGAATTCGCTGGCATTGGTTCGCCGTGTTTGGGGTGGTCCTGCTGGTGCTGCCGCTGGTGCTGGAAACCAACACGCCGACGTTGCTGGCGATCTATGCGCTGTTCGCGCTTTCGCTCGGGCTTATGTGGGGCTATGCGGGCATCCTGAGCTTCGGCCACGCCGCCTATTTCGGCCTCGGCGCCTATACCTACGCGATTGCCTCGTTCAATATCGGCGAGAGCACAACGCCGCTGATCCTGTCCATCGCGCTGCCGGCGGCGCTCGCGGCCGTGTTGGGCGCAATGATGTTCTATGGCCGCATCAGCGACGTCTATCTCGGCGTGATGACGCTGGTGGTGACGTTGATCTTCAACCGGTTCATGAACGCCACCGCCGG
>DASQHM010000171.1:0-13900 GCA_035632095.1 Candidatus Cybelea sp.
GGCCATGCTGCTCGCCACCGCGCCGCCGCAATCGGGCGAGCCGCTGCTGCCGAGCAAGCTGCTGCCGGCGGGTCAGGTGAGGCCGCTGGCGCAAGCCATGCAACCGAAACCTTGGGCCAGCGACCGCGCGGCGGCGGCAATGGCCATCGAAGCGGCGCCGCCGCCCGCCGGCGCCGAGATCGTATGGCTGAGCGACAGTATCGACGACGGCAACGACTCGGCGCTCGCGGAGCGGCTGGCCAAACTCGGCTCGCTGCATGTCGTGCGCGACGACGCGTCGAAACTGGCGCGCGTGCTGCGGCCGCCGCAACTCAGCGGCGAGGGATTCTCCGTCGAGGTTGCGCGGCCCGCGGCCGGCGAGGCGCAAACCTTGTGGCTGCGAGCGTCGGCCGAGCGCGGCCAGGTCATGGCGCGCCAACCGGTGACGTTCAAGGCCGAGGACACGAAAGCGACCGCGACGTTGAACCTGCCCAGCGAGGTGCGCAATCGGCTCACGCGTCTCGATATCGAGGGCGAGCAGAGCGCCGGCGCGACCGTGTTGCTGGACGAACGTTGGCGCCGCCGGCCGGTCGGGCTGGCGTCCGGCGGATCGCTCGAAAGCGAGCAGCCGCTGCTGTCCGACACATACTACGTGCAGCGCGCGCTCAACCCCTTCGCCGAAGTGCGCGAGGGGTCGATCACCGAATTGATGGCGCGGCCGCTCGCGGTCATCGTCCTGGCCGACATCGGACAGGTGGTCGGGCCGGAACGCAAGGCGCTGGACGATTGGATGGCCAAGGGCGGCGTGCTGGTGCGATTTGCCGGCCCGCGGCTGGCGGCCAGCGTCGACGATCTGGTTCCCGTCAAGTTGCGCGAGGGCGGACGTGTGCTCGGCGGCGCCATGTCATGGGAGCAGCCGGCGCGGCTCGCGCCCTTCGCGGACAACAGCCCGTTCCATGGCCTCGCCATCCCGAGCGACGTGCTGGTCAATCGCCAGGTTCTGGCCGAGCCCTCGCTCGAACTCGGCGAGCGCACCTGGGCGCGGCTGGTGGACGGTACGCCGCTGGTAACGGCCGAGAAGCGAGACCAGGGCTGGCTGGTGCTGTTCCACACCTCGGCGAATACCCAATGGTCCAACTTGGCGCTGTCGGGCCTCTTCGTCGACATGTTGCGCCGGATCGTGGACTTAAGTCAGGGCGTCGGCGCCGGCGACGGCAGCGCCACGCTTTCACCGCTGGCCCTGCTCGACGGTTTCGCGCATCTCGGCTCTCCAGGCCCGGCCGCCATGCCGATTGCCGCGGCTGATATCGCGGCGGCGAAAGCCGACCCGCGCCACCCGCCCGGTTTCTATGGGATCGAAGAGGCGCGGCGCGCGCTCAACTTGTCGGCGGGTCTCGGCGATCTCAAGCCGATCGGCGCCATGCCTTCGGGAATAGACGAGCAGACCTACGCCGAGGGCCGCGAGGTCGACCTGATGCCGTGGCTGCTGGCAGCGGCCATTTTGCTCGGGGTGATCGACTTGCTGATCGCCCTTTGGCTGCGCGGGCTGCTCGGCCTGCCGCGCCGCGCCGGCCGCTACGCAGGCATGCTGCTGATCGGCGGCGCGCTGATGCTTGTGGCCGGCGGCAAGGCGGAGGCTCAAACGCGGCCGGGCGACGATTTCGCCCTTGCCGGCAGCCTCGACTTCCGACTTGTCTACATCGTAACCGGCAACGCGGACGTGGACGCCATGAGCCGCGCCGGCATGGCCGGATTGACCGACGTACTGGCCCGCCGCACGTCGGTGGAAGGCGCCGAGCCCATGGGCGTCGACATCGAGAAGGATCCGATCCTGTTTTTCCCGCTGGTCTATTGGCCCATGGCGCCGGAGCAGCCGGAGCTCTCGCCGGCGGCGCTGGCGAAGATCGACAGCTACATGAAGACCGGCGGCATCATTCTGTTCGACACCCGCGATCAGGACGTGGGCGGCGGCTTCGGGGAAGGCCGCCTCGGACCCGGCACCGCCAAGCTTCGCCGCATTCTGTCGCGGCTCGACGTGCCGCCGCTGACGACGGTGCCGGAAGACCACATCCTGACCAAGGCGTTCTACCTCACCCAGGACTTTCCGGGGCGCTGGTCCGGCGGCCAGGTCTGGGTCGAGCGCTATTCGGGAAATTCGAACGACGGCGTGTCGCCGCTGGTGATCGGCAGCAACGACTGGGCTTCCGCCTGGGCGATCGATTCTAACGGCCGCCCCCTCGCCGCCGTCGTGCCGGGCGGCGCATTCCAGCGCGAGCGCGCCTACCGCTTCGGCATCAACCTCGTCATGTACGCCCTTACCGGAAACTACAAGGCGGACCAAGTGCACGTTCCCGCGTTGCTCGAGCGTCTCGGCCAGTAGCGGCAGGCAATGGAAAACTTCGCCGGCATCGCGTTCGAACCCCTGCTCCCGGTCGAAGTGCTGATCGCGCTGGCGCTTGTCGCTTTCGCCGTATCGGCGCTGGCGGTCCTGCGCCGCGCCGGCGGCGTATGGTGGCGCGTCATCGCCATGGCATGCGGGCTGTTGGCGCTCGCCAATCCGGCGATCGTCCAGGAGGACCGCAGCGTGCTTCCGGATGTGGCGGTCGTCGTCATCGACGACTCGCCCAGCATGGGCATAGGCGAACGGCGACAGCAAGCCGCGGAGGCGGAAGCCGCACTGAAGGACAAATTAAAGGCGCTGCCGAACCTGGAGACGCACATTGTCCATGCGGGCGGGCAAGCGGCGAGCGGCGGACCCAACGACGACGGCACGCGGCTGTTCGAGGCATTGGATCACGCCTTGGCAGATACGCCGCGCGAACGCTTCGCCGGCGCCATTCTTGTCACTGACGGACAGGTGCACGATGCGCCGCCGAAAGAGACTGCGGCCAAGATCGGCGGCCCGGTCCACACGTTGCTTGTGGGCAAGCCCGGCGAAATCGACCGCCGCCTGGTGATCGAGCGCGCGCCGCGTTACGGCATCGTCGGCGATCCTTTAAGCCTTTCCGTCCGGGTCGAGGAAGCGGGCGCCGACGGCAAACTCGCGCCGGTCACGCTCACCATACAAGGCCACCCGCCGCAAACCGTCATGGTGCCGGTCGGCGCCAGCCACGAGATTCCCTTCGTGCTGGATCACGGCGGACCGACATTTATCGAGATTTCCGTCGAGCCCGGGCAGCACGAACTCACCTTGCAGAACAATCGGGCCGCCGTGATGGTCAACGGCGTGCGCGATCGCCTGCGCGTGCTGCTGATCAGCGGCGAGCCGCATGCGGGCGAGCGCGTCTGGCGCAATCTGCTGAAGGCCGATCCCTCGGTCGATCTGGTGCACTTCACCATTCTCCGCCCGCCGGAGAAGCAGGACGGCACGCCGATCCGCGAACTGTCGCTGATCGCCTTCCCGATCCGCGAATTGTTCGAGGTCAAACTTCCGCAATTCGATCTCATCATTTTCGACCGCTACCGGCGGGGCGGCATCCTGCCCCAACAGTATTTCCAGAACATCGCCGACTACGTTCAGAACGGCGGCGCGCTCCTCGAAGCGTCCAGCCCCGATTTCGGCACGCCGTTCAGCTTGTACCGCACGCCGCTCGCGGCGGTGTTGCCGGGGCGGCCGACGGGCGTGGTGTTCACGGAAGGCTTCACGCCACTCCTAAGCGACGCGGGCCGGCGCCATCCCGTCACCGCCGACCTTCCCGGCGCCCGCGCCAAGCAGCCGGCATGGGGCCGCTGGTTCCGCCAGGTGGAGGTCGAGCCGACCCACGGCGATGCGCTGATGACCGGCGTCGGCGGGCACCCGTTGATGTTGCTGGATCGCGTCGGCAAGGGCCGCGTGGCGCAGATCTTCTCCGATCACACATGGCTTTGGGCGCGCGGCTTCGAAGGCGGCGGACCGGAGGCCGAATTGCTGCGCCGACTGGCGCACTGGATGATGAAGGAGCCGGAGCTGGAGGAAGACGCCCTTAGCGCCAGTTCCGCGGGCGACCGTCTCGACATCGTGCGCCAGAGCATGAAACCGGATGCGACGCCGGTGACGGTCACGACGCCGTCGGGGGCAACGCAACAAGTGACGCTCAAGGACAGCGATGGCGGCCATGCCACCGGCAGCGTTCCGGTCCGCGAGCCCGGGCTTTACCGATTGTCGGACGGCACGCGCTCGGCAATCGCCGCCGTCGGCGCGATCAACCCGAAAGAATTCGCCGACGTGCGCGCCACCGACGCGCTTCTGACGCCTGTCGCCCAAGCCAGCAAGGGCGCGGTGCGCTGGCTGGTGGACGGCATGCCGGAAATTCGCAGCGTGGCTCCCGACCGCGACCGCGCCGGGCGGACCTGGCTCGGTCTCGTGGCGCACCGCGACTACTTGGTGAACGGCGTGCAGCAGGTACCGCTCATGCCGGCGATTCTCGTGCTGATCCTCGTCATCGGCGGCCTGGCCCTGGCTTGGCATCGCGAGGGCCGCTGACCGCCCCGCTTAAACCGCCGCGACGGGCTTGCCGATCATGCCGGAAACGCCTTTGAGCGCACCCGGCGTCAATTCGCGAACCTGGAAGCGCTCCGGATCGGCCCAGCCCGGCAACTCGAGCCCGGCTTCGCCTGCGTTGCGGAAGCCGAAAGGCTCGTAATAGTCGCGATCGCCGACCAGCACGCAAATGCGGTGGCCGAGGCGCCGGGCAAGTTCGAGCGTGTGCCGAATAAGCGCCTTGCCCATGCCTTCGCCGCGGCGCGCCGGATTGACCGCGACCGGCCCGAGCAACACGGCGGGCCAGCGTCCGCCGATGGCAATGGGCCAATAGCGGATCGATGCCTGCAGTCGCGCATCTGCGTCGAGCGCGACGAAACTCAACGCGGCGATGGGCTCGACGCCCTGGCGCAATCCGTAGACGGTCTTCTTGTGCCGGTCCGGGCCGAAGCCCAGGTCGAGAAGCGGCTCGATCAGGGCCTGATCGCCGGGCCGCTCGGGTACGATAGTGAACATGATGCCTTGCTCGCGAGCGCGTTACGACAAAGGGTGGCGGCGCTCGTGGGCGGCTTGGACCGATCCCGCGGAATTGATCGAATGTCGCGCGGAATCAGCAGCAGGCGCCCGGCGCCGTTTGGGCCGGGTGGCGTCGTCGTCGCTGGATGCGAAGCCTGCACATGGGCGTCGTTTAGCATATTGCCCTGCCGCCGCCAAGGACCCGGTGCGACGGATGGATTCGCAGGCGCAAGGGCGCTAGCGTGTGCGACGCCGCAGGTCGGCAGCAGGTGACAGCATGTTCTACCGTACGAGTGAGCCGCATGGCCTCAAGCGAAACCCGTTCAAGGCGCTGGTGGTGCCACGGCCCATCGGCTGGGCCAGCACCATCAGCGCCAAGGGCGTGGTCAACCTGGCGCCGTTCTCGTTCTTCAACGCCGTCGCCGAATCGCCGCCCATGGTCATGCTGTGCTGCAACGGCAATCATTCGGAAGGCGGCGTGAAGGACACCCTGGCGAACATCGAAGAGACGGGTGAGTTCGTCATCAACATTGCGACCTGGGATTTGCGCGAGCAGATGAACGCCACGTCGGCCAATCTGCCGCGAAGCGTCGACGAGATGCAGGCCGCGGGCCTGGCGCCGGCACCGTCCGAATTGGTGAAGCCGCCGCGCGTCGGCGCGTCACCTGTGAACCTCGAATGCGTGCATCTGCAGACCGTCGCGCTGCCGAGCAGCAATCCCGCCGAGAGCAATCACACGGTATTCGGCCGCGTCGTCGGCATCCACATCAGCGAGAGCATCATCGACGACGGGCTGATCGACATGAAGCGCTTCAAACCGATTGCGCGCCTCGGCTATCACGACTATGCGGTGGTGAAGGAGACGTTCACGATGGTTCGCCCTGCGTGATCCAGGCGTCCCAGTAGGGCTCCGGTCCGAATTTCTCGCCCAGGAAATCGACGAAGGCGCGCACCTTGGCGGTCAAATGGCGGCGGTGGGGATAGACCGCGTAGATCGCCGAGCCCTCGCCGACATAGTCGCGCAGCACGCATTTCAAGCGCCCCGCCTGCAGATCGGGACCGACGATGAAGGTCGGCGATGCGATGAGTCCGACGCCGGCAAGCGCCGCCGCGCGCAACACATCGCCGTTGTTGGCTTGCAGCGCGCCCGCAACCCTGACCGGGCGGGCGCCGTCGGCGGTGCGGAACAGCCACTCGCCGTGCGAGCCCGGGTCCGCCGCGGAGTAGGTGTATACGAGGAAGCGATGATCCTTCAGATCGTCCGGTGTTTGCGGCACGCCGTATTTGGCGAAATAGTCCGGGCTGCCACAGATCACGCTGCGGTTCGGCGCGATGCGCCGCGCCACAAGGCTCGAGTCGGCGAGCTTGGTGATGCGCACCGCCACGTCATAGCCTTCCTCGATCAGGTCGACGACCCGGTCCGTCAGATGCAGGTCGACGCGGATGTCGGGATAACGCGCGAGGAATTCAGGCAGCGCCGGGCCGAGGTGCCGCAGGCTGAACGACATGGGCGCGTTGATCTTCAGCAGCCCGCGCGGTTCGGCGCGCAAGGCTGCGACTGCGCGCTCCGCCTCTTCCGCCTCCGCCACCACGCGCGCGCAATATTCATAGTACGTGGTGCCGGCCTCGGTCAGGCTGAGCCGGCGGGTCGTCCGGTTGAGCAATCGGGCCGCCAGTTTTTCTTCCAGCCGGCTCACGTGCTTAGATACGGCGGACTTCGATATCCCGAGTTGGCGTGCTGCCGCAGAGAATGAGCGGGCCTGCACCACCCCGGCGAATACTGCCATTTCAGATAATTGGTCCAACGCCTAGGACCTATTGTTTCCAATTTCGCATCAATATATTGACTTCTTCCACATTAATTGTCTGTGGGAAACGAACCATATTTGCGGCTCGAGGGCTGACGCCTTCGAAGACGTCCATGCGAGGACACCCGAGGCCGTCGCGTCCCGCCATCGCCAAAAAACCGGCGGCGTGATGCAATGCGATCGACGCCAATTAACGGAGAAAAGCAATGGGACTGCTCGTTGACGGCGTATGGACCGACCAGGCGACCGATTCTCGACTGACCGGCGGACATTTCCTGCGTGCGGACGCGGCGTTTCGCCGTCACGTCTCCGCCGATCCGGGAGCGGAATTCCCGGCCGAGGCGGGCCGCTATCATTTATACGTTGCCCTCGCCTGCCCTTGGGCCAATCGCACGCTGATCTACCGCAAGCTCAAGCGCCTGGACGATGTGATTTCGGTATCCATCGTCGATCCGCTGATGCTGGAAAACGGCTGGACCTTCACCGGCGCGCCCGGCACCACCCGGGATACGGTCAACGGCTGCGACTACATGTATCAGGTCTATGCCAAGGCCAAGCCCGACTATACGGGCCGCGCATCGGTGCCGGTGTTGTGGGACAAGAAGCGGCAGACCATCGTCAACAACGAATCATCCGAAATCATCCGGATGCTCAACAGCGCCTTCGATCGCTTCGGCGATGCCTCGCTGGATTTCTATCCGCCGGCATTGCGGCCGGAGATCGACCGGCTGAACGCGCAGATCTATGCGACCGTGAACAATGGCGTGTACCGGGCGGGATTCGCCAGCACGCAAAGCGCATACGAAGAAGCGTATTCCGCGCTGTTCGCCACGCTGGGCGAACTGGAGGCGCGCTTGACCCGTCAGCGCTACCTGACCGGCGACCGCATCACGGAAGCTGATTGGCGGCTGTTCACCACGCTGATCCGGTTCGATGCTGTCTACTACAGCCACTTCAAGTGCAACAAGCGGCGCATCGCCGACTATCCGGCCCTTTCCGCCTATACGCGCGAGCTTTACCAGGTTCCGGGCGTGGCGGAGACCGTCGACATCGATCAGATCAAGCGCCACTACTACGGCAGCCATCGACGGATCAACCCGACCGGCATCGTGCCGCTTGGACCGGACCTCGATTTCACCGCGCCCCACGGCCGCGACAGGCTGCCCGGCGTGCCTTTGCGTAAAGCAGGATGACACCATGATTCATCACGTCCCCTATAAAGCCCTCGGCCGCTTCCAGCTTGATTGGCTGGATTCCCGGTTCCACTTCTTCTTCTCGGGCGTGCCTGCGCCCATGGGTTACGCGTTCGGTCCGCTCCGCGTCTGGAACGACGATCTCATTCGCGCCGGCACCGGCTTCGACATGCATGGCCACCGCGACATGGAGATCATCACCTATGTCCGCCGCGGCGCCATCAGCCATCGCGACAGCCTCGGCAATTCCGGCCGAACGGAAGCCGGCGACGTCCAGGTGATGAGCGCCGGCACCGGCATCATGCATGCGGAATACAATCACGAAGCGGAAGACACCGAGCTGTTCCAGATCTGGGTCGAACCGAACAGGCTGGGACTGAAGCCGCGCTGGGAGACCGCGCGCTTTCCCAAGGGCGACCGCGCCGGCCGGCTCGTGGCCTTGGCGTCGGGACAGGCGGACGTGGCCGATGCGCTGACCATCCATCAGGACGCGACGCTATATGGCGCGAGCCTTCCCGCAGGCGCGGCTTTGACCCACGTGCTGAAACCGGGCCGGCGCGCCTATCTCGTTCCCTCGGCGGGATCGGTGACCGTCAACGGCGTGAAGGTCGGAACGCGCGAAGGATTCGCCGCCGCGGACGTGCCCGAACTCAAGATCGCTACCGCCGAGCCCGCCGAACTCCTGCTCTTCGATTTGCCCTGAGGCCGTCATGCAACCCAGCATCTTCGTCAGTCATGGCTCACCGACCCTGGCGATCGAGCACGGGCCGGCCGTCGATTTCCTGAGCGGACTCGGCAAGGCCGTCGAAGCGGAATTCGGCCGGCCGCGCGCCATTCTCTGTGCCTCCGCCCATTGGGAAACGCCGGAACCGGCCGTGAGCACGGCCAAACGGCCCGAGACGATCTACGATTTCTACGGCTTTCCGGAAGAACTGTACCGGCTGAGCTACCCGGCGCCCGGCGCGCCGGACGTGGCGGGCGAAGCTATGGAATTGATCGGCGCCGCGGGTCTACCTTGTAGCGTCGATCCGGCCCAGGGACTCGATCACGGCGCTTGGATGCCGCTGCGTTTCATGTGGCCGGACGCCAAGATTCCGGTGGCGCAAGTGGCGATCCAGCATCACCTCGGCCCGGCACACCATGTGGCGTTGGGGCGCGCGCTGGCGCCGCTGCGCTCGTCAGGCGTGCTCCTGCTCGGCAGCGGCGGCGCGGTGCACAACCTGCGCGATCTCATGGGACGGCGCATGCGGGGCGAGACCGGCGCGCCCGAATGGGCCGTCACATTCGACGACTGGCTCGAACGGGCGGCGACCGCGGGCGACGGCAAAAAGCTGATCGACTATCGCCGCGAGGCGCCGGGCGCCGCTATGGCGCATCCGCGCGACGAACACTTGTTGCCCTTGCACTTTGCCTTCGGCGCGGGCGGCGAGCGGGCGGGCCGCACCCTGCACAAAAGTTTCGGCCTCGGCAGCCTTTCCATGGCGGCCTACGCGTTTCACTGAGCCGGCAAGAACGGGGAGCTGGATCAGGCGGCGCTGGCGAGAGGCGGTCCGACGTAAACGGATTGCGGCCGCATCAGCCGATCGAGCCGTTCCTGCTCCATGATATGCGCGCACCATCCGGCGACGCGTCCGACCGCGAACACGGCGGTGAAAGCGGCGCGCGGCAATCCGATCGCATCCAGCAGCAGCGCGGTATAGAACTCGACATTGGTTTCGAGCGGGCGGCCGGGCTTTAAGCGATGCAAGGCGGCCAGCGCCTCGCGCTCCACCAATTCGGCGAAGACGATGCGGTTTCCCGTGCGCGGCATGCCGAGCACGACGGCTTTCAATACGTCGGCGCGCGGGTCGCGCACCTTGTAGACGCGATGGCCAAAGCCCATGAGCCGTTCGCCCCTCGCCATGGCTTCCACGAACCAGGGCTTGGCGCGCTCCGCCGTGCCGATCTCGTCCAGCATGTCGAGCACGGGACCGGGCGCGCCGCCATGCAGCGGGCCCTTCAGCGCGCAGAGCGCCGCCAGCACGGCCGAGATCGTGCCGGCGCGCGTCGACGCCACGATTCGCGCGGTGAAGGTCGAGGCGTTCATGCCGTGCTCGGCCACGGTCGTCAGGTAGGCATCGAGCGCGGCACTTTCCTGCGCGCCCGGCTGCGTGCCCTTGAGCATGCGCAGAAAGTCGGCGGCGTGGCCCAGCCTCGCATCCGGCGCCACCGGCGCTTTTCCTTCGCCCGCCCGCAGAATCCCGGCCAGGAACACCGGCATCGCGCCGGTGACCAGCAAGTGATGCGGCGTCGGGTCGGCATCGCTTAGCATGCCAAGGCCGACCCGCAAGGCTTCCACGGGCGTAAGGCCGCGGCTTGCCGCGATCAGTTTCGGCACGTGAGCCGAGGCCGCGATCCGCGCCGCGCCGAGGCCGGCGGCGACGGACGCGCGATCGCAGGGGACGGCAACGAAATCGTCCCACAGCAACGCCGCGGTGCCTTCGAAGCCGAAGTTCCGCGTCAGCTCCGCCAGAGTATGTCCGCGCACCACCAATCGGCCGTGATCACCGTCCACTTCACTGAGCACGGTTTCCGCGGCAACCACGTCTTCCAGGCCGGGTTTCATGGCGCAACTCCCTTACGTTGCGATTGCATACGGTTCAGGATATCGTGCGTCCAATGAATGTTGTCAATATTGATTGGAACAATCAATATAGCGCCATGAAAGACACGATTTACTTGACTGCCCGGCAGGCCGCCCAATCTCTCGGCATCAGCGCGGCGACGCTCTATGCCTACGTGAGCCGGGGCCTGATCCGCTCGGAGGCGACAGGCGTCACGCGACGGCGCCGCTACCGTGCCGAGGACGTGGCCGCGCTGAAGCAGCGGCGCGTGCGCGGCCGGGAGGCGGTGGCCGCCGCGGCCGCACGCACGCTCAACTTCGGCGAGCCCATTCTCGAATCGGCGATCACGCTGATCGAAGGCGGCCGCTGCTACTATCGCGGAATGGATAGCTGCGCGCTTGCCGAACAGGCAACGCTGGAAGACGTTGCGCGGCTCATCTGGCAACCCGAAACCGATCCGTTCGCGCCCGACAATCTGCCGCCGGCCCTGGCACTCGATGCCGCGGCCAAATCGCGGTTGGCGAAGCTCTCGCCGGCCGCACGGTGCCTCACCGTCCTTCCGTTGGCGGCGGCGGCCGACGTCAAAGCATTGACCATGGAGGCGCCCGCCGTGGCGCGCGCCGGCGCGCGCCTGTTGCGGCTTGTGGCGGCAACGGCCGGCGACGTTCCGTTTGCCGCGCGTCCCGCCCACGAAACGCTGGCGCGGGCCTGGCGCTTGCGCGACCCGGCGTCGCAATCGTTGCTTCGCGCCGCTCTGGTGCTCAGCGCCGATCATGAATTGAATGTCTCGGCGTTCACCGTGCGATGCATCGCGTCGGCGGGCGCGACCATTTATGGCGCGACGATCGGCGGTCTTGCGGCGCTGCAAGGGCGGCGGCACGGCGGCATCACCGAACGCGTCGCGGCCATGGTCGAGGAGCTCGCCGATTCCAGCGATCTTGCCGGAGCTGTCGCCAAGCGACTGGAGCGCGGCGACTTCATGCTCGGTTTCGGCCACACACTTTATCGGGACGGCGACCCGCGCGCCGCGTGGCTCATGCAGCGCGCAGCCGAGGTTTGCGACGGTCCCGAGATGCGCTTCGCCCGCCGTCTTGTGGACCAAATTCGCGAAATCGCCGGGCTGCGCCCCAACGTCGACTTTGCTCTGGTTGCCATATCGCGCGCGCTGAAATTGCCGCAAGGTGCGCCGCTCGCGCTCTTCATGACCGGCCGCACCGTCGGTTGGATCGGCCACGCCCTGGAACAATACGCGGCCAATCGCCTTATTCGCCCGCGTGCCCGGTATATCGGCGTTCTGCCGCACGACGGCGCCACATTCGCGCCACAGAAGGCCGCTAAGAAGCCGTCATGAAACGCAGCCTCTTGTTGTTGGCCGCGCTGTTCGCTTCGAGCCTGGCTCCGTCCGGCGCGTCGGCGCGCAATTTCACCCTGCCGCAAGTCGACTACAGCGCCGATCGCGAGGTGCAGAGCGGCGAACGCTGGCAGACCATGATAGTGCACTACAGCCCCGGCAAGGAGCGCATGGAGCTGACGGGCGCCGCAGCGCGCGGCAACGTGATGATCGTGCGCTACGACCGCGGCGTAACCTGGGTGCTCATGCCGCGCCTCGGCGCCTATCTCGAACTGCCGAACAACGTCGGCGACAACATTTCATCCGTCGTGCAGAGCCTCGACCTGCAACCGGCGGGACGGGAACGGATCGACGGTGTCGAGGCGGCGAAATACCGCGTCGACGGCAAGCTGCAGGGATTCATGTGGCTCGGCGCGCGAGGAATACCCTTGCGCATCGACGGCGATCTTGACGTGGACGGCAAGACGACGCCGGCGCATCTCGAGCAGCACAACGTGGTCGTCGCGCCGCAGGCGGCGGAATTGTTCGAGCTGCCGGGCGGGCTTGCCCGCATCGAGCTGAAGGACGCGCGCTGGCTCGGCCTGATGCAGCAATATCTCACCGGGAAATAGCGCGATGACGGCTTCGGCGGTTCGCGCCGCCGCCGTCGCGGCCGCGCTCGCCGTCGCCTGGACGAGCGGCGCCAGCTGCGAGCCCGCAACCTATCGCTTCGCGGCCACCTGGGCCGGACTGCCGGCCGCCGACATCTACCTCACCCTCGACGACGGCGAACGCTCATACAAGGCCAGCATCGACATCCGAAGCGTCGGCATGGTGAAACTGCTGTCGAAATTCGCCGCGCACGCCGAATCGGCCGGGTCATTCCTCGACGGCATCCGCGCCAAGCCCAATGCCTATGACGCCGACTACAAGCTCAGAAAAAAGCGCAATCACGTGGCGCTGCAATTCGCCGCCGCAGCCGACCGCTGGCTGGTGACGCGCGGACCGGCGGACACCAGCAACAAGCCATTGCCGCCCGCCGAAATGCGCCGCGATACCATCGACCCCTTGGCGGCGCTGATGGCCGTGCGCACGTGGGCGCGCCAGGGGCCGGAGGTGCGCGGCAAGCCGTTTCACATTCCGGTCTTCGACGGCAAGCGGCGCTTTGACGTGGACGGCAAGCTGGTCGGCATCGAAACCGTGCAGATCGGCGGCGCAGCCGTCCGCGCCATGCACGTATCCGTTGTCTTGCTGCCGATCGCGGGCTTCAAGACCGCGGCCGAGGAGGGTGAGGACATCGAGACCGATCCGCGGCCGCTCGACCTGATCCTGAGCGACGACGAGCGGCTTGTGCCGCTCAAGATCAGCGTTTCGGCGTTCCTGCTGCCGGCCGAGACGCAGATAATAGCCACCTGCACCACACCCTGCCCCGCGCCGCCGTTCTGAGCGGCGTTCGCGCCGGCCTCGTGTCCACGAATTCGCGAAACGGTTGCGCGCCATATCGGACAAGGCCATGCTTTCCGGCGTTGCTGAGACCAATGCGCAAAGCGGGGGAGGCACGCATGCTCAAGGAATTCCGAGAATTCGCCATGCGCGGCAACGTGGTCGACATGGCGGTCGGCATCATCATCGGCGCCGCGTTCGGCAAGATCATCACGTCCCTGGTCAATGACATCATCATGCCGCCGATCGGCCTGCTCCTTGGGCGGGTCGACTTCTCGAGCTTGTTCCTCAATCTGTCGTCGGCGCATTACGATTCGATTGACGCCGCCAAGAAGGCCGGCGCAGCGACGATCAACTACGGCTTGTTCGTCAACACGGTGCTGGATTTTCTCATCGTGGCGTTCGCGATCTTCATGATCGTGAAGCAGATGAATCGTTTTCGCCGCGAAGCTCCGGCCGCCGCGCCCACCACAAAGGCCTGCGACTATTGCCAGACCAGTATTCCGATCAAGGCAACGCGCTGCCCGAACTGCACCTCGCAGCTCACGACACGCTAAGGCTACCGGTCA
>DASQHM010000172.1:0-14336 GCA_035632095.1 Candidatus Cybelea sp.
TGATCGCCGAGGGCTGGTCGCCCAAGCGCATTCAGGACTTCATGGGCCACAGCTCAATCCGCATGACCTATGACGTGTACGGCCACCTGTTCAAGGATGCCGAGGGCGATCAGCGCGCGATGGAGAAGCTTGAGAACGCGCTGTTGAAGTGATGGCAACACGGATGCAACACATTCCGCTGAAGCCCGCAGATTTCCTTGGCTTTTGAGAGACTGCAAATCCGCGCACACGAGTTCGATTCTCGTCCTGGCCTCCACCATCCTCCCCAATGCGCGATGAGGTGTTCAGGCGCGCTTGAACCGCGCCGGGACAGAACGGCACTGCTGTGCTAAATCACGCAGCCAATGCCGCCGCTCATTCTGTTGCTTGTCCTCTCCGCCGCCGTCATGCACGCGAGTTGGAACGCCTTGGTGAAAGTCGGCGGTGATCCGTTGGCGCGGCTGGCGCTCGTGAACTTGGCCTGCAGCGCCATGGCCGTCCCGGTGATCGCAATCGTCGGCTTGCCGGACGCTGCGTCTTTGCCGTACCTCGCGATTTCGGTCGTCGTGCACAATGCGTATTACGGCCTTCTCACGCTCTCCTATCAGGTCGGCGATCTTTCCTACGTTTACCCGTTGGCGCGCGGCTCGGCGCCGCTGATCGTCGCGGTCATGACGTTCGTGTTCGCGGGCGAGCAGCTGAGCGCGCCCGGCATGCTGGCCGTGGCGACAATATGCGTCGCAATATTGAGCCTGGCCTTGACCGGCCGCGACCACGGACGGCACGGCTGGAAGGCGACCACCGCCGCATTGGCGACCGGTCTTTCCATCGCCTGCTACACCAATTCGGACGGGCTCGGCGCGCGCGCTTCGGGAAACCCGATTGCCTACGTGTCGGTGCTGTTCCTTCTCGAAGGATTGCCGCTCATCGGGTTCCTTTGGATGGCTCGTCGCCGGATCCTGGGTGAAACGCTGCGCGCCGCCTGGCGGCCGGGCCTCATCGGCGGCGCGCTGGCCTTTCTCGGCTACGCGATCGTGGTGTGGTCGTTCGCGCATGCCCCGATCACACTGGTCTCAGCCGTGCGGGAGGTCAGCGTCGTGATTGCCGCAATGATCGGCGTGCGCATGCTGGGCGAGCCGTTCGGGTTGCGGCGCGTCGCCGCGGCCGCGGCGGTGGTGCTCGGCATCGTCCTCCTGGACGTATCCCCCGCGTGACCGGCGGACCGAGCGGAACACCGTCGCATCAAGACGTTACGGCGTTGTCGGGCCGACCGATTTGGCGTGGGTTCGGCCGGATCATGCTCTGGCGTGACCCGAAACGCTCTGGTATAACCCGCCTCCTTCGACCATGGTCGGGCTCTGATCCCAGGTAGCTCAGTGGTAGAGCAGGCGGCTGTTAACCGCCGGGTCGGGGGTTCGAATCCCTCCCTGGGAGCCAGTCCTCGGCGCTAGCCGGGGCCGCAACTCGGGCCGCGTGGCGCTCGACGCTGCCCGGCCCACGCGCTAAAAGGCCCCATGACCGTGCAATCCAAGGCCGCCGAATCGACGCCGCAGAGCGCCTCAGTTGCCGGCTTCACGGTCATCGCGGCTCACGATCCGCACCGCGCCTTGAACGAACTGAACGCCCTCGACGAAGCAAAGACCGGCGAAGTCGTCGTGCTGCTGGCCGACGAAGCCGATCGCGTTCATGCGGCGGAATTGGCCAAAGCCGTAATCGACGGCACTGCCGATGCGTCGATCGCCGTGCGTTCGCCGCCCAAGTCGTTTGCGCCGTCGCAGCGCGTGAAGCACTGGCTGTCGCGCCTGGCGGTTTGGCCTCTGGGGGATGCGGCGGATCCCCTCTCCGGCAGTCTTGCCGCGCGGCGCAGCTTGCTGCTGCCGCTCCGCGTCGCGCCGGAGAGTTTCGATCTCGGTCTCGAGCTCCTGGCGCAGCGCGGCGAAGGCTTGCGAATAAGAAACGTGCCGGTGCGCCGGACAATCGCGCCCCCGCCGATGACGCCATCCGATCTCCGCCGTTACGCGCGCCGCATCATGGCGCTTGCCGGCGGCGCCGTATCGCTGAGCGGCGCGACGCGGTTCGCCACGGTCGGCGTGCTGGCCATGATCGTCGACTTGATTTTCTACCAAATGTTCTTGCGTTTCGGCGTTCGCATCGGATCGGCCCATATCGCAAGCTTCGTGATTTCAGCGGCGTTCAACTTTTATCTCAACGCGCGCTGGACCTTCGCCGTTTCGGCGCGCGAGGCCGGCGAGCCGCTCTGGCGGCAATATGCGCGCTTCCTGGCTGTCGCCGTGATGTCGCTGCTGCTGCGGGGCGGCGTGCTCGGACTTGCCAGCGGCCCGCTCGGCATACCGGCCGAAGTTGCGATCTTTGCCGGAATAGCCGTGGCTGCGGCGAGCAATTTTCTCGGCAACGCGTTCTTCGTCTTTCCCGCCGGCCGTATTCCAGGCCGGATTTTGGTGCCGACGACGACCCGATGGCGCGTCGCCGCAATCGGTACCTTGCTCTTCGCCTTGTCGCTGCGCGTGGTCTACATGGCGCAACCCAACCTGTTGCCCGAAGAAGCCTATTACTGGCTGTATGCGCAACATCCCGACATCGGGTATCTGGATCACCCGCCCATGGTTGCCTGGGCGATCCGTGCGGGCGTGCTGCTATTCGGGAATTCGGAATTTGCCGTTCGCTTGCCGGCGATCGCGTGCGGCCTCGTCGCGCTCGGCTTCACGTTTGCCTATGCGCGCGCCCAAGCCGGCAAGTCCGCCGCCTTCGTGACCGTGCTCCTGCTGTCCGCGCTGCCCTACTATTTCGGCGCAAGCCTGGTGATGAGTCCGGACGCACCGCTGACCGCGGCATGGGCCGCGGCGATCTACTACCTGCATCGTGCGCTCGTGCTCGATCGGTCCAAGGCCTGGTGGGGCGTGGGCATCAGCGTCGGCCTCGGCATGCTGTCGAAATACACCATTGCCTTGCTGGGACCGGCCGCGCTGGTCTTCATCATCCTCGACAGCCGCGCGCGGCGTTGGTTGCTGCGGCCTGAGCCCTATCTGGCGCTGGTATTGGCTGCACTTCTGTTTGCGCCAGTGATCGTGTGGAATGCGGAGAACGATTGGGTGTCGTTCGCGTTCCAAAGCACGCGGCGCGCCGCTGCGCCGTTCTCTTTCGGCCTGCCGGAATTGATCGGCGACATTCTGCTCTTGCTCACGCCCATCGGCGCCGTCGCCGCGGTGCCGGCGGTTCTGGCGCGCTTCGCCACGGGCATCGAGCGGCGCGGGTCGCTGTTCGTCGCCGCATTAACCTTGACGCCGCTTGCGGTCTTCGTTGCATTCAGCCTCACCCACGGCATGAAACTGAATTGGACCGGCCCGCTTTGGCTCGCGGTGCTGCCGGCGATGGCGGCGGCGATCATCACGCCTGCCGCAGGCAACCCTTGGCAGTCCGGGCTCAACCGCGTCTGGCCGCCGGCCGTCGTCGCCCTCCTTCTTATCTATGCGCTCGGGCTGCACTACCTCGTGCTGGGACTGCCCGGCGTTCCCGATCGGAACGATTTGCGCGGCTTGCCGCTCGGGTGGCGGGATTTGACGCGCCAGGTTTTGCCGCTCGCCGACGAAGTTGCGCGATCCGACGGCAAGGCCCCGGTCTTTGTCGGTCTCGACAAGTATACCTTCGCCAGCGAGGTCGCGTTTTACGGCGCGAGAGAACGCGGCGCCATGCCGGACGTGGCGTCCCAGGGCTTGTTCGACGGCGACGGCCTGATGTTCGCGCGCTGGACGCCGCAAGCGTCGCTCAATGGCCGAACTTTGATCCTGCTCGCCTATCACGAGCGCGATCTTGAGCAAGGTTCCGTAATGCAGCATTGCGCAAATCTGGGGCCGATTGCGAGCAAACAGGTCCTCCGGGACGGCCGGACCGTCGGGCGGTATGCGATGCGCATCTGCCGCGGCTATCGGGCCGGCGGTACGTATGCCGATGCGCGTCGACACCATGCGCCGCATCGACCGATGGGCCGGTCAACCGCTGACCGCGCTCGCCTCGGGCCTGCATCGCTTGTGGTGGCGTGTGAGCCCACCGCAAAAACCCGAAGCGATCCGCCGGATTGCCTTCATCGAGCTGTCGGAAATGGGTAGCACGATCATCGCCGATCCCGCCATGCGCCGCGCCGCGTCGCTCTATCCTGGCGCCGAAATGTACTTCGTCATATTTGCGCAGAACCGCCCGAGCCTGGACATTCTCGGCACCATCGCGCACGAGCGCGCAATCGTCATCCGCGCCACCGATTTCGTCACGTTGACACTGGACACGATCGCCGCGCTGCGGCGGTTGCGGGAATTGCGCATCGACATGATCGTCGATCTCGAACTCTTCTCCCGCTTTTCAAGCCTGCTGACATTGCTCTCCGGCGCGCCCATTCGCGTCGGCTTCCACCGGTTTCACGGCGAGGGGCTATATCGGGGAAACCACCTTACGCACCCGGTGCAGTACAACGCCCATCAGCACATGGCGAAGAACTTCCTTGCCCTGGTGCATGCCCCGGGCGAGACGCCGAACGATCTGCCTCACGGCAAACGCCGCTTCGACGACGCCGAGATTAGACTGACGCCCTGGCAGCCCGATCCGGCGCAACGGGATGCGATGCGTCAACGGCTGGTCTCGGCGCATCCTGTGCTCGAGCGCGCCTCGCGCTGGGTGATCCTCAATCCGAACGCCAGCGAACTCATGCCGCTGCGGAAATGGCCGTTGCCGCATTTCGGCGATTTGGCCAAGCGCCTGCTCGAAGATCCATCGCTCGCGATTGTGATAACGGGCGCGGCCTCGGAGAAACCGGACGCTCAAACGATCGCGGCAATGGCGGGGAACGAACGCCTTGTCGATTTGACCGGCTTCACGCGGCTCGACGAGTTGCCGCTGCTTTACTGCCTGGCAACCGCCATGTTGACGAACGACAGCGGTCCGGCGCATTTCGCGGCGCCGACCGGTCTCAAGACCTGGGTCCTGTTCGGGCCGGAAACGCCGACGCTTTACGGCGCGCTCAATCCGAACGCGGAATTCTTTTACAAAGGATTGGCGTGCTCGCCTTGCGTTTCGGCGGCCAATCACCGCAAGTCGCCGTGCCGCGACAATCAATGCATGAAACAGATTGCCGTGGACGAGGTCTTCGTCCGGATGCGGAGCTATCTGGACGACGCGCGGCCGGCCGGTGCCGCGTGAGCTGACGCGTGCCGCTCGGCGATTCCATTGTCCGGCTATTGAATACTCGGGTACTTCCGCGTTGGCGCCTGGCGCTGCGCAAGGACGGCTACGACGGCGACAATCATATGATCGGGGGCGAGTTCCTCGATCGCAGCGTCGACGCGCTGACCGCCGCCCTGTTTCCCTTCGCGACCGGCGCGGGGCTCGCCACGCCCGACGCCGGTTACCAGGTGCGCGGCATCGTCCGCGACTTCATCGCCCTTTACCGCGCGCGACCGATCCGCGACAACACCGGCGGCAGCGGGTTCAACGGGTCGATTTGCATCTACGTCGTGGCGCGTCTCCTGGCGCCGAAACTGGTGATCGAAAGCGGCACGTGGCAGGGACACACGGCGTGGCTGCTGGCCAAAGCATGCCCCGGCGCCAAGGTCATCAGCTTCGACCTCGAACAAAGCCATCTGTCGCACCGCGAGCCGGGCGTCGATTATCGTATCGGCGACTGGAACAAGAGCGACATCCGCGGCGACGACGCGGCCGCGAGCCTCGTGTTCTTCGACGATCACGTAAGTCAGGCACAACGCATACGCGAAGCGCACGAACGCGGCTTCCGCACCCTGTTGCTGGACGACGACGTGCCGGCCGAAGCCCTGTTCGTCACCGGCGTGCCGCCCGCGCCCACCGCCGCCATGTTGATGTCGGCACCGGAACCCGAGGCCTCCGAGATCGAATGGATGCATCGCGGCCGCCAGCGGCGCTTGACGTGTTCGCGCGACGATTGGCGTGCCCGCGATCTTATCGCCGAATATCGCCGACTGCCCGATTTGGCTTCGGCCAGTCACTACCGGTTGCACAATGGAATGAGCCTGCTTCGGCTCAAGGATTAGTTCGAAGCGCCGGGGCACGTCGCGGACGCCGAAACGCTGCGGACAGATTACGCGGTCGGAATCACCACGCGCATTCTCAGGCCCCGCGGATCGCGGTTGCTCGCCTCGACGCGGCCGCCCAAGGCCTCGATGTTGCGCCGGACGAGCCACAGGCCGAGCCCGAAATGCGGTTGCGTGGATCCGGTGGCGCCGGGCTCGGAGCCCGGCCGATGCGAAAAGTGCCGCTCGAAAATACGCGGCAGGTAAATCGCATCGATCCCCGGCCCGTCATCGTCGACGGTGAGTTCGGCGCGCCGCCCGGTGCGGCGGAGCGTCACCCGGATGATGCCGCCGCTCGGCGAGAAGCTCAGCGCATTGTCGAGAATGTTCTCTGTCACGGTCTCGAGCAATTCCTCGCCGGCGAACACGGCGATGTTCGGCTCGATGGCGGTGACGACCTGGATGCCCTTCGGCGTCGCCGCCGCGCGGCACTCGCCGGCCAAATCGTCCACGACCCGCGAAAGATCGATGCGCCGGTGCGGCGGCGCCACGGTCTCGGCCACGGCTTCGTCGATACGCCGCGCCGCCTGCACCAATATGTCGAGCTTTTCCAGCGAACGCTCGATCAGCTCGAGGGCGCGGCGCGCGCGCGCATCGGCTCCCGCGATGGCGCGGCGAACCGGCTCGAGGGATTGCGCGATCACCGCGATCGGCGTCTTCAGCGCGTGGGCGTTCTCCTCCGCCGCCTGCCGGATGGTTTCCGCCGAATTGGCCAGCCGTTCGACCATGCCGTCGAAGGCTTCGGCGGCGACGGCGAGTTCCGGAACCCGATTGAGCGCGGCGAACGATTGTCCGGCCGACTCGCCCCGCTGAATGCGCTGCGCCAATCTGGTGAAATGCAGCAGGCTGATCCACACGCCAAGGAAAATCGACAGGATGGCCACGACCATCAGCGCATAGACCATGGCGGCGACGCCGACCTCCGGCGTCTGCCAATAGGGCCGGTCGAGCGCGGCGCCGAGCACGCTCGCCGCCGGCTGCGAGGCGATTGCGATCCAGCATCCGCTCGGCGCCTGGACGGGCGTCAACGAGGTCAGAACTTCTTCCTGTCCGGCCGGATTGACGTAGCGGAGCGCGAGCGGCCGGTTTTCCTCGCACGTATCCTTGATGCGCTCCAGGATTCCGGTCTGGATCAGATCCTTCTGTTCGGCTTCCAGCAGCTCCTTGGCGATCGGCGGCGCCGCGGCAATAAGGTAGAAGCCCTCTATGCCGCTGCTGCCCGTGGGACGGAACAGCAGGCGTATGCGCTGATCCTCGCCGGCGAGCTGCGTCAGCGTGTCCCGCAGGTTCGGCAGCATTTGGCCCGAGAAGCGCGAAACGATCGGCTGCAAACCGGCAGCGACCAGCCGGCCTTGGTCCTGGACGCTGCGCAGGAGAAGCGCTTGGCGGTCGCGGTCGGCCGCTTCGAAGGAACGGTAAAGGAATAGCGGCACCGCAGCGAAGACCGCGACGAGAAAGACAAGCCTAAGCGCCAGTGAGCCGATCAGCCGCCGGTAAGCGCGGGGCCTTACGGTCTCACTGAGTACCTTCGGCGCGCCAACGGTATCCGAAGCCAGCATAGTTTTCGATCTGCTCGAATGCGGGATCTATCTCGGTGAACTTTTGCCGGATGCGTTTGACGAACGTTCGCACATTGGCGCGGTAGCCTTCGTTGCCGTAGCCGGCGACGAAATCCTTGCCGTGGACCAGGTCGTAGAGCTGCCGGTAGGCAACGTCCTGTCCGGCGCGCTCCGCCATCGCGCGCACCATCTTGAATTCGGTCAATGACAGGTCGACTTCCTTGTCGCGCCACGTCGCCCGGTTGGAGTCCAGCCTCAGCTCCAACGGACCAATCTTGATGACATCGAGCAACTCTTCGCCGACGACGCCGCCGGCCTGCCGCGCGCCGCGCAAGCCCTCGAGAATGAGGTCGATGCGCTTCATCAGGATCGCGAACCCGCGCGACTTCTCCACGAAATCCACCGCGCCGCCAGTCAACGCCGCTTCCTCGTACACTTGATCGGATAGCGAGGTGAGAAAAATCACCGGCACCTGGTTGTTGGTTTCGCGCAGGCGCTTGAGCACGTCGATGCCGTTCATGCCCGGCATCTTCCAATCGAGAATCACCAGGTCCGGTTTCATCTCCGAACCAAGGCTGTCCAGGGCCGGCTGTCCGCGATCGAATTCCGCAACTTGAAATCCGGCATCCAGAAGATTTTGTCCGAGCGCCTCGCGAAACAACGCGTCGTCCTCCACCAGCACGATATGGGCGCGCGAACTCAGCCGTTCCATCTCATGGACCATGACGCACCGTCCTTAGTCTGGCGAAGCAATCCTGCTTCGCCGCTTCCGATTGATCCTTGCCCCGCACCGTATAGGCAAGCGCCCGCGGCTGCTTGGTCGCGACCTCCGGATAGAAGAAGAGTTCGAGAGAGCAGCCGGGAAGCTTGTAGGCCCATACCGTCGCCGGCGGCTCCTCGCGCACGGCGGTCGGTTTGCCGAGGATGGTCTCAGCCTGCTCCGGCGCCAAGCCGACCAGGATGCCCGGGTCGAGTTGCATAGGTGCGGGTTCCGCATTGGGCCGAACCGGTGGTGGCGTTACCGGCGCGGGCTCGGCCGTCGCCACCGGCGGTGGCGCAGCTGGCGGTGGGGCGGGCGCGGACGCCTGGCTGGAGCCATTTCCTTGCTCCAAGGCCTGGCAGCCGCCCAAAGCCGTGCTCGCGGCCAAAAAGCAAAATGCTATCAACGATTTTCTGCGCATGGATGCTGGCGGATTTCACCTTGGTTTGGTTAACAGGGCGTCAATCTATCGCAAATGTCATGCAGTTGCCGCAAGAATGGCCTTGGCAGCCCTAGAAAGGCAGCCCGCGTCCCGAGGCAACCAATTTCTGTCACACTGTGCTCACATCGCCGTTACCGATTTACGGTTAACGTTTCCATTAACCGGAATCGGTCGCCGGCCATTCGGATATCGACCGGAGCTCAGGGAGATATCGATGTCCGCCCGGACGCCATTTCGGTTCGCTTGCGCTGCGCTCATCGTAGCGGCATCGGCAACGGTCGGTGCAACCATGGATGCGCGCGCGGGCGGCGCCGCCGTGCGGCACGACGTCGATGCCGATGCGACCGCAACTCCCCTCGAGCTGAACATTCGCAATCCGCACCGCGTGGACCTCAGCACCGCGTCGCCCACTCAGCTCAACAACCTGCCGGATCGTTGGTCCGACGGCCGGATTTCGGCGTATCGCATCGCCATCTCGCGGGGCGTTACGCCGGTCGAAGCGGAGCGTGATCTGCGGCAGGTCTTCGAGAGTCCGACGGATGCACTGGCCGTGCGCCGCCAGCGCACCCAGGCGCTGCCGCGCGCGGTGAGCGACGGCGGCAAATAGTTCTCAGGACTTGTTCCGCCCGTTAGCGTCCGCTCTGAGGCGGTCGACCAGATCCTGATTGAGCACCTCATCGCCCGAAGCGCCGTTTTGGCTGCGATATTGCGTGATCGCAAGCTTCGTACGCGGTCCGAGCACGCCGTCGGGCGGGCCGGGATCGAAGCCGAGGCGTCCCAGCACGGTTTGCACGTAGCGTATGGTCGGTCGGTCGGCGACATCGTGTCCCGCCACGGGCAGCCAGCCGCGGACCCACTGCCCCACCGCGAAGCGATCATGCGGCGTGACGCGTTCGCGCAAATCCGTGCGCAGCCGCATCGCTTCCGGATCGCCATGCTCGGCGGCGAGCGATGCCCAGCGCAGCGCCTCTTCCGCGTCCGCCGAAACGCCGAGCCCGGCGGCAAGCGCCAGGGCAAGCGCATATTGCGCGCGCGTCAATCCCTGCTCGGCGGCCTTGCCGTACCAGCGCGCGGCCCACGCCAGGTCGCGCGGCACGCCGTGTCCATTGGCATAGATCAACCCGACCAGATATTGCGCCTCCGGATAGTCCTGGTCCGCCGCCTGTTGCAGCCATTTGAGAGCGGCAACGTCGTCCCGCGGAACGCCGCGACCAAGCAAATTGACAATGCCGAGGTGATACGCCGCGCCGGCTTGATGCGCGACAGCGGCAGCGGTGAACCATGCGGCCGCATCCGGATCATTTCGCGCAACGCCACGGC
Source organism: Candidatus Cybelea sp. (assembly GCA_035632095.1). Taxonomy (GTDB): domain Bacteria; phylum Pseudomonadota; class Alphaproteobacteria; order Ferrovibrionales; family Ferrovibrionaceae; genus DASQHM01. The sequence continues at coordinate 10,171 of DASQHM010000172.1, forward strand.
CGCGATAGTAGGCGAGACCGAGCAGGAATTGCGCATCGCGATGACCCTGTTCGGCGGCCTTGCGATACCACACCGCGGCGCTAACCGGATCGTTCGGCACGCCGCGGCCGGTGTCGTAGAGCAGCCCCAGCAAGAACTGCGCGTCGGAAATGGCGTGATTTGCGGCGTCGGCAAGAAGGCTTGCCGCCTTCGCGTCGTCCTGCGGGACTTCGCGGCCCTCCAAGGAGCGCACGCCGTCGCGGTAAGCGTTGCGCCAATCGGCTTCGGTCTTTGCGGGCGGAACCGGCGTGGGCGGATGCGCCGCGCTGTCCGGCGTCCGGGAAGTCCCGCACGCCCCTAGGAGCAACAGCGCAATCGGCAGCAACACGCGGAAAGCACGCATCAAACGCCCCCAGCGTTCCCGGCTACGAAGGTAATCGCGGTTTGCTCGCACTTGCAACATTCGGGTTCAGGAAATCCGCACGAATCGTTCGACAGTCCCGGCCGCGCGACCTACCCTCGCTTGCATCCATTTGCGCGAGACGGAGCAAAAATCCCTATGCCCACATTGACCCTCGACCAGGCCGAAGCGATCGCCGGCAAGGCATTGAAAAAGGGGCGCGAGCTGAAACTCAAGCCCTTGACGGTCGTTGTCCTCGACTCGGCCGGCGTCGTGACGCTCCTCAAGCGCGAGGACGGCTCAAGTCTTCTCCGCCCGGACATTGCTTACGGCAAGGCTTGGGGTTGCTTAGGGATGGGCTTCGGCGGCAGGGAAATGGCGCGGCGCGCGCAAGCCGCACCCGGATTCGTCAGTGCCCTCAACCAGGTTTCCGGCGGCCGTGTCGTCCCGGTACCCGGCGGCGTCCTCGTACGCAATTCCAAAGCGCAGATTATCGGCGCCGTCGGCATCAGCGGCGATCTCTCCGAGCAGGACGAAGCATGCGCCGTCGCAGGAATAGAGGCTGCCGGGCTGACGCCGGATACGGGCGGATGACCGCAATACCCGTTGATTTCAAATCAAGCCAAAACGCGCAATTGACGTAACCCGTTCAACGATAGTCGCACCATCCATTCGTACGCTATAAGTGCATTGCGAAATGTATGTTCTTTGGCCTTAAGTAGCACCGCGCTCGTGCCGGCAGCCCCGGCACCGGGAATATCCTCTCGGAATGCGAGCACCCCAATTGGCTAACTGGGAGCGCCGGTGTGAAGATCCTGCTGGCAGACGATCACCAGCTCGTTCGCCACGGTCTGCGCAATATGCTGGACCGCCTGGCGGAGCGGGTCGAATTGCTCGAGGCCGGCTCGGTCGATGAAGTTCTGGCGATTCTGAGCAAGGACACGTCTGTCGATCTGGGCATGCTCGATCTGCGCATGCCGGGGATGGACGGATTCAACGGCATCGACCGGGTGCGCGCGGCGCGGCCCGACGCTCCGGTGGTCATTCTCTCCGCCTCCGAACAGCGCTACGACATCGAAGAATCGTTGCGCCGTGGTGCGGCCGGATACATTCCGAAATCGCTGACCGCCAACGAAACGCTGGATGCGCTTGGCCAGGTCATGCGCGGTGACATCTTCGACCCGCGCGGCCGGCCGAGCCGCGGCGCCAAACCGGAACCGCATTTCAATGAGCTTTCGCCCCAGGAACGCCGCGTTCTCGCGCTTTTGGCAGAGGGCTGCCAGAACAAGGAGATCGCCAGGCGCCTGAAACTTCAGGAAGTGACCGTCAAGGCGCATCTGCGCCAGGTGTTCCGCAAGCTGCATGTGGCGAACCGCACGCAGGCGGTGAAGCTTGTTTTGCAATCCGGCCGGAATTGGTGACGGCGATCACAAAGCTGCGAACGGCCCGGTCGGCCCGGTGATCCCATAAGCCCTCCCGCGCGTATTGATGCGCGAGATGGCAGGAACACCTTTTCGTTCACGAACGCGCCGATGACCTATATCCCATTTCTTTCGGCTGCATGCGCCGGGACTCTCCGCGCGCATGCTAATCTTCGCGTCGAATCGGACGATTGGAGTCCGATGCATATACTCGCCGCTCCTGCGCATTTCATCCTGCCGCAATGACGTCCCCCATTGTTGTCTGGTTACGCCGCGATTTGCGGCTCGCTGTCAGTCCCGCCCTGACCGCGGCGGTGTCGGCAATGGGCCGCTGCGCTCTCGCCGCGTTCCAAACGATCCAGCGGAAGGCGTCATGACCCGGCGGCAAAGAATTGCCGTGGTCGGCGGCGGCATATCGGGGCTGGGTGCAGCTTACTTCCTCGACCGCTTTCACGACGTGACGCTGATCGAAGCGGCATCGCGCCTCGGCGGCCACAGCAACACTGTCGATGTCGAATTCGGCAAGGCGCGTTTTGCGGTCGACACCGGATTCATCGTCTACAACGAGCGCAACTATCCGAATTTGACGCGTCTCCTGGCCGAACTCGGTCAATCGACCAAGCCGAGCGACATGTCCTTCTCGGTCAGCATCGGCGGCGGCCGGCACGAATGGTCCGGGCAAAGCCTGGCCGCGGTCTTTGCGCAGCCAGCGAACCTGCTGCGGCCGCGGTTCTTGCGCATGCTGGGCGAGATCGTCCGCTTCAACCGGATGGCGTTGCGCGATCTCGAAGCGGGCCGGCTCGAAGGCCGGACATTGGGGAGCTACCTCAGGGCATCGGCATATGGCCGGGAATTTCAGCTCGACTACCTGCTGCCGATGGGCGCCGCGATCTGGTCGGCGCCCCTGTCGCGGATGCTGGATTTTCCGGCCGAAACCTTCGTGCGTTTTTTCGCCAATCATGGCCTGCTCAACCTCGGTGCGCGGCCGCAATGGCGCACAGTCAGCGGCGGCTCGCGCGAATACATCAGGCGGATGATGGCGCGCTTTCGCGGCCGGGTCCGCTTGGGGCAAGCCGTCACCACCATACGGCGTCACGAAGTCGGCGTTCTGGTGCGCACCGCGGACGGGCATGAACGTATCTTCGATCAGATCGTCGTCGCCGCCCATGCGGACCAGGCGCTTGGCATGATGCCGGACGCCGATGCCGAGGAACGCCGCGTTCTCGGAGGTTGCCGGTTCCAGCCCAATGTCGCCGTGCTGCATTGCGATCCCCGCATGATGCCGCGCCGGCGCGCCGCATGGTCGAGCTGGAATTACATCGCCGGGGATCAGCGTGACATGGCGCGCAACGTGAGCGTCACCTATTGGATGAACCGGCTGCAGAAAATCGACCGGCGCTTTCCGCTTTTCGTCACCATGAACCCCCATGTCGAGCCCGATCCGGCGTCGACATTCGCGCGATTCGAATACGATCACCCGTTGCTGGACGCCGGCGCGGTCGCGGCCCAGCGCCTCTTGCCGGCGATCCAGGGCCGCCGCCGGACTTGGTTCTGCGGCGCATGGTGCGGCCAAGGCTTTCATGAAGATGGCCTGGTGAGCGCCATGACCGTCGCTGCCGCACTCGGCGCCGCGCCCGCGTGGACTGACGTGGCGCAACTGGAAACGCTCGGCGAGCCTATGCCGATACCGGCGCTGGCCGCCGCGGGAGGATGAACATGGCCGATTCCGGTCCCGCGATCTATTTCGGCCGCGTCATGCACCAGCGGCTCAGGCCGTTCCGTCATCGCTTCGTTTACCGGGTGTTTTCGCTCTATGTGGACATTGACCGGCTGCGGGAGACCGCGGGGCAGCTGAAATTGCTTTCCTACAACCGCGCCAACCTTTTCGGATTCCACGACCGCGACCACGGGCCGCGCGACGGCGCGCCGCTGCGTCCCTGGGTCGAACGCGAGCTGTCGCAAGCGGGAATTCGAGCCGATTGGGACCGCATCATGCTGTTGTGTTTTCCGCGCCTGTTCGGCTATGTGTTCAATCCGTTGAGCATCTTCTTCTGTCATGACCGGCAGAACCGGCTGCGCGCCATTCTCTATGAGGTCAAGAATACGTTCGGCGAGCAGCACGCCTACGCGATCGAGGTCCGCGATTCGAGCAGCGATTGCATCACCCAGACCACGGATAAACGCTTCTACGTTTCGCCCTTCATCGACATGAAAGCGACCTACCACTTCCGGCTCAGTGCCCCAGGCGACCGGCTTTCGGTCGGCATCCGGCAAACGGTCGCGGCCGGAGAATTGCTCGTGGCGGTGCACCAGGGCCGGCGCGCTCCTCTTAGCGATCGCGCGCTGTTGAAGGGTTTCCTGCTCTA
>DASQHM010000173.1:0-45488 GCA_035632095.1 Candidatus Cybelea sp.
AACGTGCGCTTCTGGCTCTCCTGCTAAGTCTCGCGAGACGAAGGGTCGGGCCAGAAGCGACGCGCTGCTGACGCGGAGGGTTCGGCAAGACGCCGATCTTGGTGCCGCGCCGAATGCCGGGAGAGTCATCGTGCGGGACAGTGCGCCATCCATAGCGATCGTCGGCGGCGGCATCGGCGGCCTCGCTGCGGCACTCAGCATGCTTCGCCTGGGTCTCGACGCTCACGTCTATGAACAGGCATCGAGCCTCGGCGAGGTCGGTGCCGGAATTCAGATCAGCCCGAACGCCTCACGCATCCTGCACGGGTTCGGCCTTGGTCCGGCGCTGGCAAAAGTCGCGGTGAAGCCGGTCGCGGCGCATGTGCGCCGCTGGGACGATGGCCGCACGCTCGTGCGCTCGGCCCTGAGCCCGGACGTAGAGGCGGCGTTCGGCGCACCGTACTACCACCTTCATCGCGCGGACCTGCTGCAAGTGCTGTCGAAGGCGCTGCCGCCGGAGCGGGTTCACCTAGGCTTCAAGCTGGTCGCGCTCGCCGAACGCGGCGATGCGGTCGAGGCGCGCTTCGGCAACGGCGAGTCCGTCCGCGCCGACGTGCTGGTCGGCGCCGACGGCATTCACTCCAGCGTCCGCAGCGCGCTATTCGGCCCGGAGGCACCGCAATTCACCGGGTGCATTGCCTACCGCGGCCTGGTGCCCGCGGACCGCCTGGCCCATCTCGGCCTGGAAACCACGGCAAACAATTGGATGGGACCGCAGCATCACTTTGTGCACTATTTCGTGTCGGCGCGCCGTCTGGTCAATTTCGTCGCGGTCGCGGAACGGGATTCATGGACGCGCGAATCCTGGACGGATCGCGGCAGCATCGCCGACGCTCTCGCGGTCTTCGCCGGTTGGCACGACCAGGTCCGGGAAATCATCGCCGCCGCCGACGAAACCTACATTTGGGCGCTGTTCGATCGGGCGCCGCTGGCGCGCTGGTCGGCGGGTCATGCGACGCTTCTGGGCGATTCCTGCCATGCGATGCTGCCATTCATGGCGCAAGGCGCGGCGCAGGCCATCGAGGACGGCGCAACCCTTGCGGCGTGCCTCGCCCAATCGGCCAAGGACGATCTACCGGCGGCGCTTCGACGCTACGAGAGCCTGCGCCTGGCGCGGGCGACGCGCTTGCAGCAATTGTCCCGCGCCAACAAGACACGGTTCCATTTACCCGATGGGCCGGCGCAGCGCGAGCGCGACGCGTCGTTCGCCAACGGATGGGACCGGTCCATCCCGGCAGTCGGATGGCTCTATGCCCATGACGCCCGCGTCGTCGAGCCGGGCGTTTGAAGCGGGCGGTGTCGAATTCACGCGCGGCGGCCATTCGGGCGTGAGCCTGCGCGCGAGCGGCAGCCTCAGTGCGCGGCGCGGCGCCGGCGCGTGAACCCCAGGCCGACGAGGCCGGCTCCGAGTATCGCAAGGGTACCGGGTTCGGCGACGGAAGCGGCGAGAAGCTGCCCGCGAATCTCCCCCGACGGATAAAGCTCTGTGTGCATATCGATATACACGCCGTCGCTCAGAAAGGCGGCTGTCAGGGAGGCAAAATCCGGGAATCCTGTCGCCGGCGGCTCAGCACTGATGGCATACCCGTCAGTGGCGCTCAATTGCAGGACGTTGTGCGCCGTACCTGTCGTTGGCGCGCAGTTGGTCATGGACCCACCGCCAGCGAAGCCGCAGGCCACTTGAACGGCGAGCGGCACGGATGTGTCGTCCAGCAGTTCGTGGAAGAAATTGTTGTTCGGCGGGGTAAACCGGCTCTGACCTGCGGGAGCATCGTGGAGGTGGGCCCGGTCGGCCGGGCCGGACAGGCCGCTCCAGCTCAGATCCGTCGTGATGGTGAAAAGGGTGGTGTCGATGGTTACGGTGCCGAAGCCCGTTGCGGTGGACGTGCTGCCGCCCCCATCCACGACCTGCGCCGCATTCAGTACGCCGCTGAGCGTATAGATGGTGGCTTGCCCGGGTTGGGCAAACACCGTGATTCCGGCCCCGACGACGGCGAGATACCAGATTGATGCTCTCATAGTCCGCCTCCGAAGAAGGTGACCGATGCATCTTCGGCTAGAGCTGGCGCTAGCAACGCTTGTGCCAAACCTGAAACGTCAATGAATTTCGGGAGGGAGGTCCTGGCGCCAAGCCGGAGAGTGTAAAGCATCTCCACGCGCTATAAGGAATCTCGACATAGGCTTCACGCCGAACCGTCGGAGTTAGCTGAAGGCTTCGCCGGACGCCTTCGCCGTGATGCGCTCCGATCGGAGGCTCAGTATTCGTTGGCTGCCCTCGGGTGCCCCGCGATCAGCGCAGCAGTTGCTGACCGACGAAAAAGAGCAACGGCGCCGGCAGGAGGCTCAAATACTCGATAGCGTGTTGCGACACATCGGCCTCGCGAAGCGGCGACGCGATCAGGGCCATGAGATATCCCCAGCCCGGCAGGAAGTCACTGAACCCCAGGAAGGCGACAATCCAGCCGACCGCCCAAAGGAGCGCCGTCCATTTCATTGCCGAAGCGAGCGCGACCCTTGGTGCCATCTGCCCTTGACACTCCCTCCCGCGACCATAGGAGGATTATGCGGATGCGCCAAGGCATACTGCGCGGCCGCGCTGGAAGTCCGGCGCAGGCTGCGACAGGCGCTTGCACACTCGGAGGGACGCATGACCGACGCCAACGACATCAAGTCCATCGAAGAGATCGGCGCACGCTGGCAAGCGGCATGGAATCGCCACGACATGCGGTCCCTCGGCGCACTTGTCGAAGAGGACGTCGATTTCGTCAACGTTCGCGGCGTGCGCCTCAAGGGCCGCGACGACTTCGAAAGGTTTCACGCCAAGGCGCATGCGTTGCTGTTCAAGAACAGCGTTTGGCGGACCAGCGCGACCGACGTCCGCTTTCTCAGCAAAGACGTTTGCGTGGCCCATGTGCGCTGGAGCATGAGCGGAGACACCGACCCCGACGGCACGCAGCGTCCGCCGCGGGATGGCATCTTCACCTGGGTATTGCAAAGGCACGGTCCGGCATGGCTCATTGCCGCGGCCCACAACACGACGATCAACCTCGACAAGACAGTGAGCTGACGCCGCTCTGAATTGGCGAGACTGTGCTGTCGGAATCTGCGCCGTGACGCGCGGCTACCGAGCGATCAATTGCAGGCCAAGCACCACGATCATGCGTGCGAAGCTGAACACGTGATCCCGATAGATGGCGCGGGCCAGACCGGATTGCACATCGGGTGGATCGACGGCGCTTCCGAGCCTTACCGCGTTGCGGACGGTGCGCGACATGGTAAGCACGAAGCCGCTCCCGGCCAGCAGAAGCGAACCCCACCCGATCCACCACGGGTTAGCCGCTTCCACGATTTCGGCAATGATCGCCGCCAAGGTCACCAGCATGACCAGCGCGACCAGCCGGTTCATCGGGTAGGCCTGGGTCGTGACGCGGCGGTAATAGGTCGAGATCGAGGCCAATACCTCGGGCGGCAGCGGATTGCCAACGTACTTTCGCGTCTGCACATCGAACATCAAATCGAACCACAACACGGCGAGCAGGAAACCGGCGCCCGTGGCGGCGAATACGTGCATGTCTATCCTCGTCTTCGATCCGGCGACAACGCGGTCCGGACCTCCGTTCAGTCCCTCGGCATGGCCCTGACCGAAAGCGTGCATCGGCCGCGCGCGCCGCATTGCCCGCATCGAAGCTTGCTTTCGAGATCCATCAGTCGCGCATGCTTCGGCCGGCCGCGCGCCAGTTGTTCGTGGAGAAGTTTACGCGTGCGATTGCAGTTCAGGCAGGTCGCCTCGACCACGTGCCACGGCCGCAGGTCGTCCAGACGAAATGCGTAGTAAGGGCGGCCACTGTTCCTGTTTTGTTCCCGCATAGTGCGAGCTTAGCCCGGGTGCCGGGCCAGGAGCAAGAGGCCGCGTTTGGACGCAAGGCCGGCCTTGAAACGCTTACGGCCCGCCAACCGGCGGGCCGCTTCGCATTCCCGAACTCGCAGACGACGGCCGGGCCGAAGCCCCGCTATCGAGTGGAGCCCCGCACCAGGCCGACGGCATTTCGAAAACTGGTTAGTTGGCCGCGCCGCCCGAAGTCGAGTTCAGGGCGTTGCCGACCGCGGTGAACATGTTGTTGATGTCGGTGCCGAGCGCGACCACGGTGGCGATGATGGCAACCGCGATGGCGCCGGCGATCAGGCCGTATTCGATGGCGGTCACGCCCTTGGTGTCGCGCACCATGAGCTTCGCCACGTAGTGCTTCACGCTTTCGATCGTCGAGTGAATGCCAAACATTTTGACCCCATATGCCGCGTGCAAGATTTGTCCGTCGCTCACCCGAGGCGTATCAGACGGCCCGCAGGTTCCGGACGCGACGACAGCATGGAGCAATGTCGTTAACACGCTGTTAAGACATCTGGTTAAATTCCTGACGATTCGGCAACATCATCCTGCTCGACGTTTCATATGATCCCATGCGGTTCCGCTATCGTCTGATCGGCACGACGTTTGCCGAGCGGCGGCCGCAAATATTCCACTACAAGATCGTGAGCAACATGAGCGGCGATTGGATCGGCTACGAATCGCTGAACCTGCCGCTCTCGGCCGACGGCGTCACGATCGACATGATCATTTGCGGCACGTCATTTTCAGATGAGGAGCGCCCGTGATCCGCCGGCGTTCTCCCGGCGCCGGATTGGCGCGTCAAGGCGAACGATTGCTCCAAAGCGTCCTGGCCGATACGGCGGCGTAGCCCGCCTGCCAGGCGATGTAGAAAACGTAGGCGCCGGCGCCGTTGAAGAGGTACGGGTCGATATCGTCGACTGCCGGAAGAAAGACCGCGCCGAGCACGCCGCCGGTCAGCGCCAAGGTAACGACGGACGCGGGCAGACGGCCCCATGCCAGGCCAAGCAGCGGAACGGAAGCGGCAGCCAGCAATCCGCCGCCGAGCGCACCCGCGCCGAGACCGGAGATGGCCATGTTCCACGATTCCCCGTAGCGCAGGACGCCGTCGATCATCATGGCGACTTCGACGGCAGCGGCATTGCCGGCGGTCGCCGCCGCGACGTAGCCCAGCACCTGCCAAGGCTTCATCGTCAGTTGCTGCGACAAGAGCGTTGCAAAGGCGACGCCGAAAACCAAACCCGGAATGACGTAGATCGAAAATTGTCCGCTGATCATCATCGCGCCGCTGGCACTGATGGCTCCAGTGACGGCGCCAATTCCCGCGGCCTGCAGCGTTCTCATGCGACGTCGCCTTTCCTTGCAGCCATGAAACCTTGCGCTCCTTCCGGCGGTTCGGCGTCCAACACCATGCGGACCTTGGCGGCGAGATCCTGCTTACGGAACGGCTTCTGCAGCAGATGGACGCCGCGGTCGAGGCGCCCATGATGCAGAATGGCGTTCTCGGTATAGCCCGACATATAAAGCACTTTGAGGCCCGGCACGAGACGCACTGCCGCTTCGGCAAGCTCGCGGCCGTTCATGTCGCCCGAGAGCACCACGTCGGTCAGGAGCAAAGCGATGCGCGAGGTCGCGCGCAACACCTTGAGCGCACTTTCCGGCCCTGCGGTCTCGAGAACTTCGTAGCCGAACGACCGCAGCATGGCGAATGTCATGGTGCGCATGTCCGGATCGTCTTCGACGACCAGGATGGTTTCGCCACGCGCGTTGTACTTGGAAGAGCGGATCGCGGGCGCTAGGGCGTCGTCGGCCACGGTCCGCGGCAAATAGAGCCGCACCGTCGTTCCGTGATCGACTTCGGTGTATATCTTCACATGCCCGCCGGACTGCTTGGCGAAGCCGTACACCATGCTCAACCCGAGCCCGGTGCCCATGCCGAGGCCTTTTGTGGTGTAGAACGGCTCGAACGCGCGCGCGGCGACTTCGGGCGACATGCCGGCGCCGGTATCGGACACCGCCAGCATCACGTATTGGCCGGGTTCCACCTCCGCATGCGCCGACGCGTATTCGTCGTCAAGGCGGGAATTGGCTGTCTCGATGGTCAGCCGGCCGCCGTCCGGCATGGCGTCGCGCGCATTGACGACCAGATTGAGCAGCGCATTCTGCAGCTCTCCGGCATCCACGTCACACTTCCAAAGGCCGGCGCCGGCGACCAATTCGAACTGAATGCTGGCCGGCACGGTACGGCGCAGCAGTTCGGCCATCTCGCGCACCAGGCCGTTCAAATCGACGGCGCTCGGGCTAAGCGGCTGCCGCCGCGCGAAGGCAAGCAGGCTCCGCGTCAGCGTCACGCCGCGCTCCGTGGCGCGAAGCGCCGGCTGCAGGAGACGGCGGACGGCCTCCTCGCGGTTCGCCAGGGCCTCGTCGGCCAGTTCAATATTGCCGGAGACGACCGCCAGCAAGTTATTGAAATCGTGGGCCACGCCGCCTGTCAGTTTGCCGATCGCCTCGAGGCGTTGCGACTGCCGAAGCTGCTCTTCCATGGCCTTTCGTTCGGACATGTCGGTGACCAGGATGTAGTAGCCGAGCACCTTGCCGTCCTGATCGACGTCCGTGACTGCGGCCGCCTCCACCGAGCGCAATTTTCCGTCGGGGTAGCGGATCGTCGCCTCTTGGCGCGTCGATCCCGACATCATGCGTTCGCGCAGTGCCCTGGTGGAATGCGTGTACTCGGGCGAGAGCGCCTCTTCGACCGTCTTGCCCCGCGCGTTCTCCATGCTGACCGCCAGCCATTGTTCCGCGGTCTTGTTCATGAATTGGAAGCGCCGTTCGGCATCGAGATACACGATCAATGCGGGAAGATTGTCGGCGATGGCGCGCAACTGCCGCAAACTGGTGGCGAGCGAAACGTTCAATTCGCGAATCTTCCGGTCGGCGGCGCGCGCGGCCGTGACGTCGCGGATGATGGTCAGTCGATACATGTCGTCGTGAACCTTGAATTCCGATCCGGAAAGCTGGATCTCGACGATCTCGCCCGACTTGCGGTAGAAACGCGTGAAGACCTCCTCGTACGTAATGCCGTCGCGAAAGCGATTGTTCAAGAGCTCGGCATCGGCCGGATTGACCCAAAGGCCCAAGGATTTCGACGTTTGCCCGATCAATTCTTCGCGTGACCGTCCGAGGACACGCTCGGCTGCCTTGTTCACATCGACGATGACGCCTTCGCCGGCTTTCGGTCCGACCTTGACGAGCGCCATGCCATCCGTGCTGCCGTGGAACGCACCGGAAAATTTCGCGTGCGACGCCTGCAATTCGGCTTCTGTCTCTTTTCGCGCGGTGATGTTGTTGCCGATGGCGACGAACTGCCGCACCTTGCCATCGGCATCGCGGATCGGCTGCACTTCCACTTTGACCCAATAGGGCTTCCCGTCGCGGGCGTAGTTTTGGATCTCGACGTCTTGGTAGCCTTGGCCCCTGGCGGTCTGTCCGCGCATGAACCGCACCGTCTCTTTGTCGGTGCCCGGTCCGCTCAGCAATTCGTTGGCATGTCTGCCGCGCGCTTCCTCGAGCGTGTAGCCGGTCGTGCGTTTGAACGCCTCGTTGACCCATTCGATCCTTCCGTTCGCATCCATCAGGATGACCGAATTGGTCGTATGGGTCGCAACTAGGGACAGGCGGCGGTTTTCCTCTTCGATGGCGCGGCGTTCAGTGATGTCCTGCACCAGAACAAGGGAGCCGATATAGTTGCCGGCTTTGTCGAAGCGGGGATGACCGATCGAATGCTCCCAGCCGACGGTGCCGTCGCCATGCAAAATGCGGAGTTCGATGACCCAGTCCTTCTTCGCGGCCAACGCTTCCGCCAGGGCCTTGTCGAACCGCTCGCGATCGTCGGCGTGGATGAACGCGAGCGCCTCTTGTACGGTGAAGGAGTCGCGGCGCGGCAGGTTGCGAAAATGGAAAATCGTGTCGGAAAAGATGATTCGGTCGTTCGGAATGTCGGACCAGATGTATCCGACGTTGCCCAATTTCTGCGCTTCCAGACTGACGGTTCTGCCGTGTTCGAGCTCATCCGCGCGGGCCAGCAACGGCCGTTCGACGCGCAACCGGCGCCAAACGTAGATCGCGGCGCCGCCGAGCGCGGCGCCCGCCGCGGTGACTATGGCTTCCGTCAGCACAGCCAATACTGGCGCCGACCGGCCGGCCGTGGCGCATCGTTGCCGGAGCACCATCGCTCATCGCGGCTCGTGAGATGCAAGTGGCGCAATTCTCTGGGCATGGGCTCCGAAATCGGCGCGGCACGCCGCCGGTCTGGCCAGCGCAAATCCAGCTAACGCAAATATTGTACCGGCGGCATGAGCCGCCAGCGCAAGCGATATTGGCCTAAGCCGCCCCGCGGGCGCCGGCGCCGAGACGTCGACGAAGATTCGGCTCAGGTCGGGCCGCGATAGTATTGGGGCATGGGAAAAGTTTGCTTAACCTCGGCAAACTTCGGGTCGAGATCACGGGCAGGGGGCACGGGCAGTTTCTTCGCCGCGGCATCGAGCTTTTCGATCCGGTCGATGGTGCCTGGATGCGTCGAATAGAGCGACGTGGTTCCGGCGACATTGGCGGGTATGAGATCGAGCAGCGTGTGGAAGAAGCTCGAAGCCTTCAGCGGCTGATAGCCGGTCACCTTGAACACCTTGAGAATGTGCTGATCCGCCTCGTATTCATGGTCGCGCGAATAGCCGCTGGTGATCTGGTCGTAAAGCGGTCCTTCGAGCGCATCCAAGACCTGGCTGGTGACGAAGTTGCCGGCGCCGGCGCGCATGCGGGACGCGATCGCCTCCTTGCCGATCGAACCAAGTCCCTCGGTGAATTTCTTGTTCTTCATTTCCGCCAAGGCATGGCTCAATTCGGCGTGGCCCACTTCGTGCGAAATGACCGCCGCCAATTCGTCCTCGCTCGCCAGATAGCGGAGCAGGCCGCGGTTGATGGCGAGCTTGCCGCCGGGCAGCGCCCAGGCGTTGACCGTGGAGTCGTCGACCACGACGATTTCCCATTGGAGTTTCGGCCGGGCGCTTGTGGCGAGCAGCGGCGCGGCGAACTTGGCGATATCCGATTGGACCTTGCTGTTGCGATAGGGGCCGCCGCTGCGCGCGATCATGCGCGGGTAGAGGCCCGTCCCCATCTGGATTTCATCGTCTTCGCCGAGACTCATGCCCTCGAAGATCGATTGCGCGCCGCTGAAGATCTTGTCGAGGCCGAGACCGCCGCCTCTGGAAGGCGTGGGATCGGGCGCCCCGAAGGGGATCTTGAACTGGGCAAGCGCCGGCGTCGCCAGCAACGCGCCGATGCCGCCGAGCATGGTGCGGCGTTGCAGCATCGCCTTGCGGCGGAGGTCCGAGGATGGTTTGTGCAGCATGGTTGCGGGCGCTCCTATTTTGTCTTCAACACGAAAGCGCGGTTCCAATCGGGCGGCGGCGGCTCTTCAAGATAGTGCTCGCAACGCTCCTGGTACAATTCGGCCGCCGGGTCGGTGCCGGCCAGGGCCGCGAACGCGTCCGCCGCCTGCCGGAAGCGGCGGCGGTAGTAGAGCGCCAAGGCTGAATGAAAGCGGATCACCGCCTCCGGCGCGGCGGCGCCGACTTCGCTGCGCCGTCCGACGACTTCGAACACCTTCACCGGAATATTCTTGCCCTTGACCACCAGCCGGTCGAGGCGGCGCAACAGATAGTCGTTGCCGGCGCCCCGGGCCGTGGTCTCGCTGATCATGATCCGCGTGCCGTATTCCTTGTTGGCGCCTTCGAGCCGCGACGCCAAGTTCACCATGTCGCCGGTGGCGGTGTAGTTGAACCGGGTGATGGAGCCCATGTTGCCGACAATGGCGATGCCCGTGTTCAGGCCGATGCGCGTGCCGATGGGCGGCAAGCCGTATTCGCCGACGACGACCTCGCGGTTGAATTTCTCGAGCCCGGCGACGCAATCCAGCGCGGCTTCGACGGCATGGCGCTCCGCCGATGGGTCGTCAAGCGGCGCATTCCAGATCGCCATCACCGCATCGCCGATGAACTTGTCGACATATCCGGAATTCCGCTCGATGGCCGAGGTCATGACCGTGAGATAACGGTTGAGAACCTCGACGAGGCGCTCCGGCGTTTCGCGCATGCGCTCGCTGATCGAGGTGAAACCCGCAATGTCGGAAAAGAACACCGTGATCTTTCGCCGCTCGCCGCCGAGCCGCAAGGCCCCCGGATCGTTAGCGAGACGATCCACCAGCACGGGCGCCAGATAGTGGCGGAAGGCGTTGCGAATGCGCCGCCTTTCGCGGCCTTCGACCACGAAGCGATAGACGTAGACCCCCGCATAGACAAGTGCCGAGGCGGCGATCAGCGGCAAGAGCGGCAGCACCAGGCCATGAAGGAACGCAGCAAGCGCGACGGCGGCGTCGAGCAATGCGGCGATCGCGGCGTAGAGCGCGCCAAGGACCGGACCTCCGAAGAAGAACACAGCGCCGAGCGCGGCCGCTTGCAGGCATATCAGCAGCGGCGCGCCGAAGCCGATGGTGTCGAGCGAGATGCCTTTGACGATGGTGTTTACGGCAGCCGCGTGAATGTAGACGCCCGGGATCGTGTGCCGCTGGACCAACGGAGCAAATTCGTTGGATACCGGAACGGCGCACCGCTCGGGCGCCTTCGCAACGCCTTGGAGTGCGAATCGCGACGCCGGAATGTGCCGGTCTTCCACGTCCAGCGCCTCGCCGACGAGGACGATCTTGTCCTTGAAGTGGCGCGCGAAATAATCCGTGTCGCCCTTGTCGGCGCAGTGCCAAAGGTCGGCGAAGCTGTAGGTCGGCACTTCCGCGGCGCCGGTCGCGTAGTTCACCAGGAATGCACGACCGGGCAGGGTTGCGCCGGCGCGGCGCGCAAGTTCGGCGGCGAACGACGTGACCTGCTTGCCGTCGGAGGTCGGCCACGCGGCCGGATAACGCCGCACCACTTCATCCTCATCGAGAAGCAGGTTCAGGAGCCGCACGTTTCCGGCGCCGGCCGCGAGCAACTGGCCGCGATAGGGAGAGATGCTGGTGGCCGACAACCTGACCTCACCCAGCACCAGCCGGCCGGGCCGGCCCACTTTCGCCAGCGACAGCAGGAACGGCCGGTCGTAGCCGCGCAACAGGTCGGGCTGATCCAAGCTGGTCGGGAACACATCGTCCACGCCGATCACCTTCGCACCCGCTCCGTCGATGGCTTCCAGGATCCGGCCGAGATAGGGCGTCCATGCGACTTTCGGCGTCGCGGAGAAGGGCGCGGTGCGATAGCTCTGTTCGTCGATGGCGACCACCACGACGCTGGAAGCTTCGGGCGGAAACAACGGGCCCTGCGCCCAAGTCCTGAGCGGCAGCAGCAGATCGATGCCGAGCCGGGTAAGGTAGTCGCCGGGCGGCGTCGCGGCGGCGATCCCTAAGACAACCGCCAGCACTCCGACGATCGCGGCGCGGCCCGTTGCAGCTCGCCGCAGCGCGTCGCGCGAGACCATCCCCCGGGCGCGTTCGGGAACGCGCACGAGCTGTTCCGCCAGAAGCGGTTTGTTCATTGGTCGACGGCGACCGTTCGACTGGCCAGCGTATTCGGCAGGTCAAGATCGGGATCGACCAAGAACAGCATGGTCAACGTGTGCCCGTCGGGACCGGCGACTTCGACCTTATATGGCATGCCGCGCGCCAGTGCGGGCGCCTGCTTCGGATAGGCCACGAAACTCTCGTTGGTCTCGCCTTGCCAGATTTGCATTGGCGGCTTGGCGTCCATGGCGAAGACTCTGACCGTGGACTTCCCAGGCATGCCGCGCGGCCAGACGAAAGTCGGAGTTCCGGATTTGGTCACGCGTTCGATCCAGCCCTTGCCCTGGAATGGTGTGATCCGGTTGATCGTCGCCCCGGCTTCGCGCGCATCCGCGGCAACGACCGGCTTCGCCGGCTCGCAATTCCCCGCACGCTCCTTCTTGATGTTTCCGCCCTGGTCGGTGCTCCCGCCGCGCGCGACTGTGAGGGTTCCACCGGTCACATGCTCGACCAAGCAGCCGTCGAGATGACTGAGCGTCACCTTCGCGCCTTGACTCAAATGCAGTTGCTGATGTTCGAACACATAGTCCATCGGCTTCAAGCCGTCGGCCTGACCCTCAACTGACTCGACAAGCGCTACCGCACTTGTGTCGTCGCTGTTCGGCTGCGCTTGCTGGTTTTGCGGCGGGTTCTTGGAGGATTTCCCCAAGATCGTACCGCCGATAATTCTATCGAGACCGTTTTGCGCATCGGCCGGCGAAGCGGCTAGCGGCATGAGGACCAATGCCGCAAGTAGTATCGAACGCGTGCGCATGAAGGCACCCCCCGCGAAGCTTGCGCGGATTTTACATCCCCACTGTGGGCCGGTCCAGAAACGCCGCGGACCTCGGCGAATTCCGCGGGTTTCGGTGCTAAAGTCGCGGCGACTTGGTGCGCTTTTGGAGGCGTCCGTGGCACTATCGATTCGCGCTGTTTTATGGGATTTCGGCGGCGTAATCCTGTCCAGCCCTTTCGAGGCCTTTAACAGGTACGAAGACGCTCATGGCTTGCCGCGGAATTTCATCCGGCGATTGAACGCCACCAATCCGGATACCAACGCCTGGGCGCAGCTAGAACGCAGCGCCGTGAACATCGAGGAGTTCTGCCGGTTGTTCGAGGCCGAAGCTTTGGCAGCAGGCCATCGCCTCGATGCCAACCACGTGCTGGCGATCCTAAGCGGCGACATTCGGCCGGAGATGGTCGCGGCGCTCAAATCTGTGAAGCAGCGCTACGTGGTGGCGTGCCTGACCAACAATGTCCGCGCCGGCGACGGCCCGGCGATGTCGCGTTCGCCGGAGAAGGCGTCCGCCGTGGCGGAAATCATGGCGCTGTTCGACCACGTCATCGAATCTAGCCGCATCGGCGTCCGCAAGCCCGAGCCGAGCTTCTATCGGCTTGCCTGCGAACGGCTGGCGATCCAGCCCGAGGAGGCTGTCTATCTGGACGATCTCGGCATCAACCTCAAGCCCGCCAAGGCAATGGGCATGCGCACCATCAAGGTGGAGAGCGCCGAGCAAGCCATCGCGGAGCTGGAAGCGGTGCTCGGTCATCCGGTCCGCTGATCCGGAGCGTGCCAGCGCTTATGACGCTTTGGCGAGCACCGGAATGGTGGCGGCGACGGCCGCTTTCAACGCTCCGGCCGAGAGGTCGCTCTTGTTGAGCACGCCGATGCCGCGCGACTGCAACCCGGCCGCGGTCTGATGATCGAGACTCATGGCCGAAAGCACGACGATGGGCACATGACGGCCGCGGGCATCGTCGGCGAGCTTGTCGATGGTGGTCAGGCCGTCCCAGCCCGGCATTCTCAAATCGAGCAGGATCAAGTCCGGCTGCCAGTCGCGCACCAAGGCCAACCCCTTGGCGCCGTTCTCCGCCCAAACGAATTCCGTCCGCCAATCTAGGGTCGTGATCAGCGCTTCGAGCAGCTTGGCGGCCATCGGGTCGTCGTCGATGCAGAGGAGACGAATGGCCTTTGCCGGGACCACGTCATCGCCAAGCGGAGCCGGCGCCTTCTCGGGCCCGCCTTGGTCCCGCGTCCGCTCAGCCGGCATGGCGACGGTGACGGCGGTCCCGCGCCCGACATCACTCACGATCTCCAACCGGCCGCCATGCAGCTCGGTCAAAGCCTTGCACAACGGCAACCCCAGACCGCTGCCCTCGTATTTGCGGCCGAACCCGGCCTCGAGCTGAACGAAGGGCTCCAGCGCGCGCGGAATGTCCCGCGGCGCGATGCCGATGCCGGTATCCGTCACGATGATGTCGAGACCGCCGTCGCCGCGATGCACGGCCGCGATTTCTACGCGTCCGCCCTCGGGCGTGAACTTCACGGCGTTGGTCAACAGATTGAGCGCGATCTGCTTGAGCTTGCGCGCGTCGCCGAAGAACCGGGGCAGGTCCGGCGGCAGCGCCTCGTCGAGCGTCAACCGGGCCCGTTCGCCCCGCTCGCGAACCATCCGCGTCGCCGAAGCGATGATCTCCGACACATCGAACTCGCTCTCTTCGAGATCGAGCTTGCCTGCCTCGGCCTTGGCGACGTCGAGAATGTCCTGGATCACAGCCAGCAGATGCTGGCCGCTTTCGTTGATGTCGCGTGCGTATTCCCCGTATTGGTGGACGCCGAGCGGCCCGAACAGCTCGTTCGCCATGATGTCGGAAAATCCGATGATGGCGTTGAGCGGCGTGCGAAGCTCGTGGCTCATATTGGCCAGGAACTCTGTCTTGCTGCGGTTGGCGAACTCCGCGGCTTCGACGGCGGCCGTCAAGCGGTGCTCGCCGGCCTTTCGGTCGGTGATATCGAGCACATAACCGTCCATGAACCGGCGATTGCCTTCCGGGTCCTTCCCCCACCAGGAACGCTCCATCATCCAGCGCGTCTCGCCGGTCACCGGATGAACGAAACGGAACTCGATCTGAAGATCCTCGCCCGTCAGCTCCTGGCGGCGTGACGCTTCCATGTAGCGATGTTGATCGTCGGGATGGATAGCGCTGATCCACGCCCTGAGGTTCGCGCGGCCGGATTCCGCGACGGTGCCGACGAGGAAGGCCGCGTCCGCGCCGAAGATGCTCGCGCTCTTCTCGCCGATCTCGCGGCGGTAGAAGGCGAGCCCTCGAATGTTGTCGACGAAGGACATGAAGCGCGCCTCGTTCCGGCGGGCCGCATCCTGCGCCTCCTTGACGGCGGAAATATCCATGGTCACGGAGACGAAGCCGCCGTCGGCCGTCCGGCGGTCGTTCACCATCAGCCAGCGCCCGTCGGCGAGCTTCAATTCGACGCTGCTGGACGGATTGCGGCGCTGTTCCAGGCGCCGGGCGACGAATTCCTCCGGCTTAAGTCCGCGCAAGTCGTAAACCCCGCGGGCGATGCCGATGCGCAGGCCCTCGGCATATTCGATGCCGGGCTTCAGCACGTCCGCGATGCCGCTGTTGATCTCCCGGAAACGGCGATTGCAAACCACCAAGCGGTCGTCGATGTCGAACAGGCAAAAGCCTTCCTGCATCGCGTCGAGCGCGGCGGCCGTGCGACTCTGCGTGAGGTGGCGGTTGACGGCAGCCTCCGCGAGCTCCGTCTCGTCGCGGCACGCGCCGCGATAACCCTGGAAGCGCTGCTCGGCATCGAACAGCGGGCGCGCGTTCATGCGCATGTGGCGCCGATGGCCGAGCGTGTCGGTAATGCTGAACATTGCGTCGCGGACAGGCTTGCGGTCGCTGATGTCGATGCGGTATTCCGGCGCCTCGGGATGCGCGTTCAAACGCTCGAACACATCGGTCAGGTTCAGGCCCACGATGTCTTGCGGCTTGATGCCGTAAAGGTCCAGCACGCGCTCCGACACAAATGTCAATCGCAGCGCCGCGTCGGTCTCGAAGACGAAATCCGTGACCATGTCCATCAAGTCTTCGAAGCGCCGGTCGGCTTCATGGCGCGCATCGATCGTCGCGCTCAGGCGCTTGGCGGTGCTGCGTGCGCGGCGCCTCGCCTCGATCAGCCAGGTCCGGAGGTACCAGAGCATCGGCAACGGCAACAGGACCCCGATCAGCAGGATCGACCGCAGCCAGATCGCATCGCTGACCAACATGGCCATCGTCGAAACCGCGCCGACCGCCAAGGTGGCTTTCGTTGCGATGGAAAGCGTTGCAAGGGAGGGGCGTCGCGACATACGGGAACCTTCGCCGAGGCAGCGGAGAGGAATGGCCCTCGGCCCGGCCGAAGACGCCCTGCACGAGTGCCGGGAAGCACACGTGCTTGCGCGACAATTGTCGGCCGGAGATCGTTAATGAATGGTTAATTCGGCTTTGCGGCGGCGGCCTCAACCGCCTGAGTCAGCGCGCGAAACGGCAATAGCACGCAGGCGTGGCGGCTGCGGTGCTGGGCCACGGGAGCGAACGCCGCCAACTCGGGCCACGGCAGGGCCGTTGTTTCGGCAGGCTTCTTCAGCAGCTCGGCAACCGCTGTCATGACCCGCTGCAACTCGCCGGCGTCCCGGCCGGCCGCGTGCCGCCCGATCACCGAGGCGGACGCCTGGCAAAGCAGGCATGCCCGCACATCATGGCCGATGGCGGCGATCTTGCCGCCGGATAATTTGACGTCGAGCGTCACGCGGTCGCCGCAGAGAGGATTGTCCACGGTCGCCGTGCCATCCGGCGACGGCAGCCGTCCGGCGCCGGCCGCATCGGCGGCGAGGCGCAGCAGCTCCGTCTGATAGATATCGTCGTTCATCGCTTCAGCCGGCCGAGCGCGTCATCGAGGCCGCCGAGCAGCGCGTCGATGTCGCTTGCGTCGTTGTAGCAAACCAGGCTTGCGCGCGTGGTTCCGGTCACGCCGAAGCGCTCCATCAGCGGCTGCGCGCAATGATGGCCGCCGCGCAGCGCCACGCCGTGCCGGTCGAGCATCTGGCAAATGTCGTGCGGATGCGCGCCCGCAACGGCGAAGGAGACGATCGGCAAACGCGCCTGCAATCCGTTCGGGCCGATGACCCGCAAGCGGCTGCGCCCGATCGCGCCGAGGCCGTCGAGCAGGCGGCCGGTAAGACCGCTCAGATGGGCATGCGCGGCCTCGAGGTCGAGCGCCGCGATCCAGTCGGCGGCAACGCCGAGACCCACCGCCTGGGCGATTGGCGGCGTGCCCGCCTCGAAGCGATGGGGCGGATCGGCGTACGTCGTCTTCGCGAGCGTGACCTGCCGGATCATCTCGCCGCCGCCGAGAAAGGGCGGCATCGAAGCCAGGAGATCGGCGCGGCCCCAAAGAACCCCGACGCCGTTCGGGCCATGCATCTTGTGGCCGGCGAGGGCATAGAAATCGACCCCGAGCGAGCGAAGGTCAACCGGCCCATGCGGGGCGCGCTGTGCGCCATCCAGCAGCACCTTGGCGCCGTGGGCGCGCGCGGCCGCGACGACGCGCGCCACGTCGGTCTCAGCGCCGGTCACGTTGGACGCATGGGTCACGGCAATGAGACGGGTGCGCTTGCCGACCAGGCGATCCAGCGCGCCGAGATCCAATCGGCCCTCGTCGGTCACCGGCAAAGCCTTCAACACCACCCCGCGACGGTCGCGCAAGAGCTGCCACGGCACGATGTTGCTGTGGTGCTCCAGCTCCGAAATCAGCACCTCGTCGCCGGCCGAAAGCGTGGCGCCGAAGCTGTAGGCGACAAGGTTTATCGCGGCGGTGCAGCCCGACGTGAATATGATCTCGTCGGAGCTCGCGGCATTCAGGTATCGCGCCAGTTTCCCGCGGGCGGCCTCGTAGGCCTCGGTCGCTGCTTCCGCGAGGTAGTGCACCGAGCGAAGCACGTTTGCCCGCGCCTTGGTTTCGTGCGCGACGACGGCATCGAGCACCGCCTGCGGCACTTGCGACGTGGCCCCGTTGTCGAGGTAGTGCAGGGCATGCCCGTGCACCTGGGTCGCCAGGATGGGAAACTGCCGGCGGATTGCGGCGACGTCGAAACTCACGCGTCAGCCTCCGGCGGCGCGCGCGGCTGCCAGGGCCTGCGGCGTATCGATGTCGAGCAGCACGGCGCCGTCGTCGACCGGCACTTCGCGCACGTCGTCCGCATGCTCGCCGATCAGATGCTTGGCGCCCACGTCGCCGGCGACCGACTTCATTTCCGGGAAGAATTTGGCGGCCCAAAGCACCGGATTGCCGCGCTTGCCGCCGAAGGTCGGCACGACGATGGCGCGGCCCTCGGTCGGATTGAAGGCGGCGACGAGCTTGTCCAGGTGGCGCGGCGAAATGCGCGGCATGTCGCCGAGGCAGACGAACGCGCCGTCGCAATCCTGCGGCAAGGCAGCGATGCCGGCGCGGAGCGAGGTGCTGAGCCCGGCGGCGAAGTCCGGATTGTGTACGAAGCGAACGTCGCGGCCCTGCAACGCCTGGCGCACCGCGTCCGCCTGGTGGCCGGTGACGACCACGACGGGCCGCGCCGCCGTCGCCAGCACCATATCGACCACCGACAGCACCATGGGCTTGCCGTCCACGACTTCCAGCAGCTTGTTTCGGCCCATGCGGCGGGACTGGCCCGCGGCAAGTACGACTGCCGCGATCCGCGCGGTGCGGGGCGCCGGCGCACGCTCGCCCTGACGCGGCTGCGGCCGGCTCGGAATCTCCATGAGCAATCCGCCGGCGCCCATCCGCGTGATATCGGCGCGCGTCACCGGCAGGTCCGCCAGCACGCGGCGCAACACCCAGTCGAAGCCGTTCAGTTTGGGCGAGCGGGCGCAGCCCGGCAGGCCGATCACCGTCGTATCGCCCCTATGCGCCAGCAACAGCAGATTGCCGGGATCAACCGGCATGCCGAAGTGATCCACGGTTCCGCCGGCGCGGACGATGCCGGCCGGGACCACGTCGCGGCGATCGACGATTGCCGATGCGCCGAAGACCAGCACCGGCTTGCAGCCGCGCGAAAGCAATTCGGCGATCGCCCGGCCGATCTCGACCTCGTCGTGCGCGCAATCGAGCCAGGCGACGAGATGGCTACCGAGCGCCTCAACGCGCTCGCGCACCGCCTCGACCGTCTTGTCGAGAATACTGGGCTTGGTGGCGGGCAAGCGCGACATGACCAGGCCGACGGGATGGTCGACAAAGGGCGCCACGCGCACCAGCGGGCCACCTTCCGACGTGATCGCGGCGCCGCGCGCGACGGCGCCCTCCGGCGCGGAAAACGGGATGATCTTCACCGTCGCCAGCATCTGGCCCGGTTCCACCACTTCGAATGGCGCCACCGTGGCGATGGTCAAGGCTTCGTCGATGGCATTAATCCGGTCAACCCGCGCGCCGTCGATGACGGCGACACCGCGGACATCCGCATAGAGATTGCACCGCCCGGTGAAGGCCGCCTGGACCTTGACGCCGTCGCCCGCCGCCTTGGTCGCGACGGCCGCCGCAGCTTCGTCTTCGGGCACGTCGCCGGGTTCGAGCTTTGCCGCAATCACGCTGGTGTGGCCGGCGGCACGCAGCGCGTCCAGATCGGCGCGCAACAGGCGATGGCCCTTCTTCAGGCGCAAGCGTCCGGCTGCGGTGCTATGCCCGAGGAACGCGCCCTCGGCCTGATCGAGCGGCAGGCGATCGAAAATCATGCGGCGGCCTGGCGCAATTGCTGGGTCACTTGCGCCATGATCGCGACGGCGATTTCCGCCGGCGACTTGGCGCCGATCGTCAAGCCTACCGGACCATGAATGCGGGCGAGCTCGTTCTCGCCGAAGCCCATGCGCCGCAACCGTTCGAGACGGGCCGCTTGGGTTTTCTTCGAACCGAGCGCGCCGAGATAGAACGCATCGGACTTGAGTCCCGCCGCCAAGGCCGGATCGTCGAGCTTCGGATCGTGGGTGAGGGTGACGATGGCGGTGCGCAGATCGGGCTTGAGCTCGGCCATGGCCTCGTCCGGCCAGGCATGGGAGAGCGACATGCCGGGAAAGCGGTCTTCGGTGGCAAACGAGCGGCGCGGATCGATGACCACCACCTCGTAGCCTGCGAGGACCGCCATGGGGCCAAGCGCCTGGGTGATGTGGACCGCGCCGACCGCGACGAGGCGAAGCGGGGGGTTGAACACGTTGATGAAGACGGGGCCTTCCGCCGTTTCGATGGTCGTGGGCTTATCCGCAATCAAAGCCGCCCGCGCCGCTTCGGCCACATTGTTTGGGAGGTCCTTTGTACCTTTCTTGCCATAGAGATACAGCAATGATTGCGCACCGGACTTTAGGTTTGTCACCAGTGCCACGGAGATCTTCGCGGCGCGATCGGCGAGGAGCTGACGGAGGATGTCGGGCTGCATGGCGGATCGTCAGTCCAGACGCTCGACAAAGATCTGGATTTTGCCGCCGCAGGCGAGACCGACCTCCCAGGCTTGGCTATTGGTGACGCCGAAATCGAGCACCCGCGGCTTGCCGTCGGCAATGGCATCGAGCGCTTCCTGCACGACGGCACCTTCGATGCAGCCGCCCGAGACGGAGCCGACGAAGGCGCCCTTGTCGTCCACCGCGAGCTGGCTGCCGACAGGGCGGGGCGCCGAGCCCCACGTCGTCACGACGGTCGCCAGAGCCACGCCCTTGCCGGCGCTGCGCCAAGCGGCGGCCTGTCCGAGAATGTCTTCTTGCGCGGTCGTGCTCATGCGGCTGCTCCCATAAATCCCTCTTCCCGGCGCGGCGCCGGGCGCCCAAAAGCATTGGCTAAATCGGCCAGGCTGGCCAGATTGTGGACCGGCCGAAACTCGTCCACATGAGGCAATATAGTGCGAATGCCGATGGATTTCGGCTCGAACCCTTCCCAGCGCAGCAGGGGGTTCAGCCAGATCAGCCGGCGGCAGGACTTGTGCAGGCGCTCGATCTCCCGCTGCAGGCCCACTCCGGCGTCACGGTCGAGGCCGTCGGAGATGAACAGCACCAGCGCGCCCTGGCCCAGCACGCGCCGCGACCATCGGGTGTTGAACTCGTGCAAGGTCGCGCCGATGCGCGTTCCGCCGGCCCAATCCTGCACCACCTCGCCGATGCGCGACATGGCGAGATCGATGTCGCGCTGGCGCAGATAGCGCGTGATGTTGGTCAGCCGAGTTCCAAACAGGAAGGTGTAGACCCGGTCGCGATCGTTGGTGATGGCGTGGACGAAGTGCAGGAAGAGGCGCGAATAGCGGCTCATGGATCCCGAAATGTCGCACAGGATCACCAGCGGCGGATGGCGGCGCACCACTTCGCGCTTGCGCAGCGGAATGCCGGCGCCGCCGCTTCTCAGCGACGCGCGCAAGGTCGCGCGCATGTCGACACGCGAACCCTCCGGCGAGGGACGGAAGCGGCGCGTCGGCACCTGCATGATGGGCAGGCGCATTCTGGCGATGGCGCGCTTCGCCTCCGCAATTTCTTCCGCCGACATGCTCTCGAAATCCATGCTCTGCAGCAGTTCGCGATTGGAGAACGTGAACGTGGCCTCGACTTCGACCTTCTCCGGCTCGGTCTTATCGCCGGGCGGCGTCTCGCCCGCATTGGGGAAGAACGCATCGGCAAGGCGGCGGCTGTGCTTCGCGTCGTCTTCCTCTTCCTGCTCCACGTCGAGGCTCGGCAGCAAAAGCCCCATCATCTTTTCCAGGATGCGGGGATTGCGCCAGAAGATGTGGAAAGCCTGGTCGAACAGCTCCTGCTGGTCGCGGCGATTGACGAAGATCGCATGCAGCGTCCAATAGAAATCGTCGCGCCGGCGGATTCCGGCCACTTCGACGGCGCGGACGGCGTCGATCACCTTGCCGGGGCCGATCGGCAAGCCGGCGGCGCGCAGCACGCGCGCGAAATGCATTATGTTTTCGACGAAGCGGCCCCCAGACGCCGCGGGCAATGGTTCGTTCATGGCGGCGCGGCTGCGAGTTCGGCCTGCACGCGATGCAGAATCGCGGCGGCCTCGCTGCCCTGAATCTTGGCGATGTCGTCCTGATACTTCAGGATCACGCCGAGCGTGTTGTTCACGGTCGCCGGATCGAGCGACAGCGCATTGAGATGGGTGAGCGCCTCGGTCCAGTCGATGGTCTCGGCGATGCCTGGCAGCTTGAAGAGTTCGGTCCGGCGCAGCTCCTGCACGAAGCCGACGATCTCCTTGGCCAGGCGGCGGTCGGCGCCAGGCACCTTTCGCGCCAGGATCTCCAACTCGCGCTTGGCGTCGGGATAGCCGACCCAATGATAGAGACAGCGCCGTTTCAGCGCGTCGTGGATTTCGCGCGTCCGGTTCGACGTGATGACCACGATCGGCGGCGCTGCCGCCTTGATGGTTCCGATTTCCGGAATGGTGATCTGGAAGTCGGAGAGGACTTCAAGCAGGTAAGCCTCAAACGGCTCGTCCGCCCGGTCGAGTTCGTCGATGAGCAGCACCGGCGGACCGGCGGCGTCCGGGCTGAGCGCTTGCAGCAGGGGCCGCTCGATCAGGAAGCGCTTCGAGAACACATCGCCGGCCAGCCGGTCGCGATCCGTGATGCCCTCCGCCTCGGCCATACGGATCTCGATCATCTGCCGCGCATAATTCCATTCGTAGACGGCGGAGGCGACGTCGAGACCTTCGTAGCATTGCAGGCGAACCAGCCGCCGGCCGAGGGATTCGGCCAGCACCTTGGCGATTTCGGTCTTGCCGACACCGGCTTCACCTTCGAGGAAAAGCGGCCGCCCCATGCTCAAACTCAAATAAAGCGTTGTGGCCAGGGCACGGTCGGCCACGTAGTTGCCGCGCTCGACGAGCGCGACGGTGTCGTCGATGGACTTGGGCAATGCTGTGGTCATAACTCAAATGTAACGCGTGCCCGGGTCGAAATAAAGGCGCGGGCCGCCGTTCAATCGGACGGATTTGCCGAGCCGGCGATCCGGTCCAGCGCCGCGCGCAGGGCGGCCACGGCCTTGTCGCGCTCGTCGCGGGACATGAGCTCGGGCGCCGCTTCGAGCTTGAGATGGGGCAATTCGGCGCGAAGTTCCCGATCTCGGGCGGTGAGGTTGGCCTTGAGGTCCACCGCGCGATAGGTATTGACCGGGTAGGCGATGCCTTTCACTTGAATCTGGCCTTGCTCCTCGCAATGGATCTTGTCCTTGACTTGGGCGTAGGTTTCGAAGGAGATCAGCACGCTTCCCGGTTCGGCCTCGTGCTCCAGGCGAGAAGCGAGATTCACGCCGCCTCCGACGATCGTGTAGTCCATGCGGTCTTCGCTGCCGAAATTGCCGACCGTGCAATAGCCGGTATGAATGCCGATCCGGCAGCGGAGCGGCATCTCGATCCCCGCATTGCGCCAATGCTCGGCCAATTCGCCGATCCGCTTCTGCATGGCAAGCGCCATTTCGACGCAGGCGAGGGCGTCCTCCTTGACGCCGCGGGTCTCGGGATCGCCGAAGAACATCACGATGGCATCGCCGACATATTTGTCTATCGTCGCGCCGTGGCTGAGCGCGATCTTCGACATTTCCGTCAGATAGTGATTGAGCAGTTGCGTCAGGTCTTCCGATTCGAGCTTGTCGGTCGTCTCGGTGAAACCGGCAATGTCGGAGAAGCAGACGGTAAGCTTTTTGCGCTGGCTGGCGATCCTGACGTCCTGCTGTCCGCTGAAGATCGAATTGTAGAGTTGAGGCGCCAGATACTTCGCGAGCTTGCTCGACAGCGATTCGAGCGCGGTGGATTTTTCGGCAAGTTTCTCCTCGCGCGCCTTCAATTCCGTGACGTCCGAGTAGACCGCAACGGTGCCGCCGTCGCCGGTGCGCCGCTCGCTTATCATCACCCATCGTCCGTCGCTGCGATGCTGCATGCGCGTCGCACCGGGATTGCGATGCTGCTGCAGACGGTTCGCGATCCATTCCTCCTCGCGTCCCTTCGCATCCATCACGGCGCCGCGCTCGGCGGCGTTTCGAATGATGGTTTCGAAGGTCATCCCGGGCTTTGGAACGAAGTCCAAGCCGGAATAAAGAAGATCGCGGTAACAGGAATTGCAGATCACCAAGTGATCCTCGGCGTCGTAGCAGGCGAACCCTTCGGAGATCGTCTCGATCGCATCCACAAGGCGTTGCTCGCTGCTTTTGCGGGCGTCTTCCGAGTGCTTCAGCGCGGTGACGTCGTAAATCCACATGACGCGCTTGCCGCCGGCGAAGCTGACGTGGCCGCCCTGGTAGGCGACCTGGACGTAAGAGAGGAGTCCGTAAATCGGCTTGCCGTTCTTCGCCTTGAAAACCGCCTCCTGGTCAAGAAGCTGGCCGCCGCGCGAGCGCAGTGCCTCGATAATGCGCGAGCGCTGCTCCTGATCGCTCCAGAACCGCCGCGTGTCGAAATCGCGCAACTCGGCTTCGTCATAGCCGAGAAGCTGCCGCAGGCGCGCATTATGGAAAACGAGACGGCCGTTTTCATCGACGATGATCAATGCAGCAGGACAGTATTCGAGGATCTCGCGGAACTGCCGCTCCTGCTCGGCGATCTGAGTATGCTGCTGCTTGAGTGCCGAAATGTCGTAGACCCACATCACGCGCTTGCCGCCGACGAAACTTGTGTGTCCGCCGTGGTATGCGACCTGAACGTAGGAAACCAGGGTTTGCAGCTGCTGACCCTGTTTCGTCTTCAAGACCGCCTCCTGGCTCAGCAGTTGACCGCCGTGCTCGCGCAACCTGTCGATCATCCGCTGACGCTGGACGAGGTCGTTCCAGAACAACCTGGTGTCGAACAGCTCCAGCTCTTCGGCCTCATAGCCCAGGAGCTCTCTCAGGCGAGCATTGTGGAACAGCAACCTGCCGTCCTCGTCCACGACGATCAGCCCGGCCGGGCAATATTCGAGCGTCTCGCGGAACTGGCGCTCGTGCTCGGCGACCTCCGCCTCGCGTTTTTTGCGCCTCTTGTCACGTTCGAAGACAGCGGCCGCCATGGGTTTGGCCCGCCCCCTTTGTGCCTAGACGGTGATAGTACCGTTGACGCCGCGTTTCGGCCACCGCACCGAAATGCGTGCTTCGATCAGCTGAAAACGCCGACGACGGCGCCGCTCATGCAGGTGGCGAGGGTGCCGGAAACGATGGCGCGGGGCCCAAGCGACACGATATCGCGGCTGCGCTCCGGCGCCATCGTGCCGAGCCCGCCGATGAGAATCCCCAAGCTCCCCAGATTGGCGAAGCCGCACATGGCATAAGTCATGATCACCCGCGAACGCACGCTCAACGCTTCGGGCGGCAACGAAGCCAGGTCCAGATAGGCGATGAATTCGTTGAGGATGGTCTTCGTGCCCATCAATCCGCCCGCCACCTGCGCTTCGCTCCAGGGTATGCCCATCAGCCAGCAGACCGGCGCCATGACGTAGCCGAGGATGCGCTGCAAGGTGAGCGCGTGGCCGCCGGCCTCGGGCAGCAGGCCCAGCAACTGGTTCGCCATATAGACCAGCGCCACCAGCACCAGCAGGAAGGCGACGATGTTGATGAGCAGATGCACGCCGGATGCGGTGCCTTTGGCGATGGCATCGATACTGCTCGCGGCCGGCTCGGGCGCGATCATGGTTCCGCCAGTCGGCGCCGTATGGTCCGGGATCATGAGTTTCGCCACGACGATCGCCGCCGGCGCGTTGATCAGCGAGGCCAGGAGTATGTTGCCGCCGGAATTCGGAATCACCTTCGCCAGCATGGTGGCGTAGATCACCATGACCGTTCCGGCGATGGTCGCCATGCCGGTGCTCATGACGACGAAGATTTCGCCGCGGCTCATCTGCTTCAGATACGGCCGGCAAAGCAGCGGCGCTTCGACCATGCCGATGAAAATGGTCGCCGCGGCGGAAATGCCGACCGCTCCGCCGATGCCCATCACGCGCTGCAGCACCCACGACAGCGCGCGCACCACGGCCGGCAGGATCTTCCAATAGAACAACAAGCTCGAAAGCGCGCTGACCACGACCACTTGCGGCAGGGCTTGGAAGGCGAGGTTGAAACTGGCGCCGGGAACCTTTTCATCGTAGGGCAGCGGTCCGCCGCCGAGGAAGCCGAACACGAAGGACGTGCCGGCGCGCGTCGCGTCGGCAAGGGCGATGACGGCCCGATTGACGACGTTGAGCCCCTCCTGCAACTGCGGCACCGACAGAAACAGCGCCGCCAATCCGATCTGCAGCGCCAGGCCGCCGAGCACCGGCCGCAGGCCGACGCGCCAGCGATTTTCGCTCAAGGCCCAAGCCAGAGCGATCAGAACGCAAAATCCGAATGCACTTTGCACCATGCGAAGCCCCCCGCTTCGACGCTGCCGATTGTATGCCGGAAAAAGCAGAGGGGAGGCGAACGCCTCCCCTCACGAAGATTGACGCACAGCGAATGATTTCATCGTGCGGCGGCAACCGCCCGCTTGGCCATCACGCCGATCAGGTGAGCGCGATAATCGGCCGACGCGTGAATGTCGGCATTCAGGCCCTTGGACGATGCCTTGAGCTTTTCGACCGATGCGGCGCTGAAGTTGCCGGCGAGCGCCTTCTCGGCGTCGGACCAGCGGAATACGCAGGGACCGGCGCCGGTCACCGCCACGCGCACGCCGTCCTTGGTCTGCGCCACGAACACGCCGACGATGGCGTAGCGCGAGGCCGGATTGTCGAACTTCATATAGGCGGCCTTCTGCGGCACCGGGAAATCGATCCGGGTGATGATCTCGCCGTCTTCCAGCGCCGTCTCGAACATGCCCTTGAAGAACGCATCCGCCGGGATGGCGCGCTTGTTGGTGTTGATGGTCGCGTTCAGCCCGAGCGCGGCGGCTGGATAATCGGCTGCGGGATCGTTGTTGGCGAGCGAGCCGCCGATCGTCCCCATGTTTCGCACCTGGGGATCGCCGATGTCGCCGGCGAGATCGGCCAGGGCAGGTATCGCCTTTTTCACGTCCGCCGAGGTCGCGACTTCGACATGGCGGGTCGTGGCGCCGATGCTGATGATCGAGCCCGATGCCTTGATGCCCTTGAGTTCGGCAATGCCGGCGAGATCGATCAACGCGGACGGTTGCGCCAGCCGTTGCTTGAGCGTCGGCAGCAAGGTCTGGCCGCCCGCAAGCAGCTTGGCTTCGCCGGTGAGCAGCTTGGCAGCCTCGCCGAGCGAAGAGGGGCGGTGATAGTCGAAGTTATACATGTGTGCTTCTCCCTTACTCGGCTGCCAGCTTGTTCTTCGATTGCTGCGCGGCACGCCATACTTTCTCGGGCGTTGCCGGCATATCGATGTGCGCCACGCCGAGCGCGTTGACGATGGCATTGATGAGCGCCGGCGGCGCCGCGATGGCGCCCGCTTCGCCGCAGCCCTTCACGCCCAACGAATTGTGCGTGCAGGCTGTTTCCGTGGTCGCGATCTTGTAGCTCGGCAGATCGTCGGCGCGCGGCATGCAGTAGTCGTTGTAGGACCCGGTCACAAGCTGGCCGGTCTCCTTGTCGTAGACGCAAGCCTCGAGCAGGGCCTGGCCGACGCCTTGCGCAATGCCGCCGTGCACCTGTCCCTCAACGATCATCGGATTGATGACCTTGCCGAAGTCATCGACGGCGACCCAGTCCACGATCTTGGTGATGCCCGTGTCGGGATCGATCTCGACCTCGGCGATATGGGTGCCGGCGGGAAAGGTGAAGTTGAGCGGGTCGTAGAACGCGGTTTCGTCCAGGCCAGGCTCCACGTCCGCCGGATAGTTGTGCGGCACGTATGCCGCGAAGGCGACCTGGGCGATGCTGACGTTCTTGTCGGTTCCGGACACCTTGAAGTTGCCGGCGGCGAATTCGACGTCCTCCACCGCCGCTTCCATAAGATGCGCGGCGATCTTCTTGCCCTTGGCGACGATCTTGTCGCAAGCGCGAACCAGGGCCGGGCCGCCGACCGCGAGCGAGCGCGAGCCGTAGGTGCCCATGCCGAACGGCACTTTTGCCGTGTCGCCGTGCACGACTTCGATGTTTTCGATCGGCACACCTAGCCTGGGGGAAACCAGCTGGGCGAACGTGGTCTCGTGGCCTTGCCCGTGGCTGTGCGAGCCGGTGAAGACGAAGACGCTTCCCGTGGGATTGAACCGCACCTGGCCGGACTCCCAGCCGCCGACGCCGGCGCCGAGCGCGCCGGCTGCCGCCGAAGGCGCGATGCCGCAGGCCTCGATGTAACTCGACAATCCGATGCCGCGCAGCTTGCCCCGGCCTTCGGATTCCGCCCGGCGCTTGCCGAAGTTCTTGTAGTCGATCATCTGCAGCGCCTTGTCGAGCGACACGCCGTAGTTTCCGGAATCGTACTGGAGAAGGATCGGCGTTTGATACGGGAAGGCGCTCGGCGAAATGAAGTTCTTCCGGCGCAATTCGGCCGGATCAATCTTCATTTCGCGCGCCGCCACATCGATGATGCGCTCGAGCACGAAGGTCGCTTCCGGCCGTCCGGCGCCGCGATAGGCGTCGACCGGCGCGGTATTGGTGAAGATCGCCTTCACATTGCAATAGACCGCCGGCGTCGCGTACTGGCCGCAGAGCAGCGGCGCATAGAGATAGGTCGGGACCGCCGTGGCGAAACTCGAGAGATACGCGCCCATGTTGGCGAGCGTCTCGACCCGCAGGCCGAGGAACTTGCCGTCCTTGTCGAGCGCCAGCTCGGCATGCGTGACATGGTCGCGCCCGTGCGCATCGGACTGGAAGCTCTCGCTGCGCTCGGCCGTCCACTTGATCGGCCGGCCGACATGCTTCGCCGCCCAGGTGACCACGGTCTCTTCGGTGTAGCAGAAGATCTTCGAGCCGAAGCCGCCGCCCACGTCGGGCGCCACTACGCGCACCTTGTGCTCGGGCAGGCCCAGCACGAACGCGCAGAAGATCAGCTTGAGCAGATGCGGGTTCTGGCTGGTGACGTAGCAGGTGTGCGAATCCGATCCGGAATCGTATTCGCCGATGGCCGCGCGCGGCTCCATGGCATTCGGAATCAGCCGGTTGTTCACCAGGTCGAGCTTGGCGACATGCGCCGCCTTCGCGAAACCCTCGTCGGTCTTCGCCTTGTCGCCGAGTTCCCAGTCGAAGCAGAGGTTCTTCGGCACGTCGGCGTGGATCTGCGGCGCCTTGGCGCCGATCGCGTCGGAGACCGACACGACCGCCGGCATTAGCGCATAATCGACCGCGACCTTTTCGGCGCCGTCCTTGGCTTGCGCGTACGTCTCAGCAATGACGACCGCCACGTGATCGCCGACGTGGCGCACCGTATCCACCGCCATGGGCGGATGCGGCGGCGCCTTGTGCGGCGAGCCGTCGCGGCTCTTGATGGCCCAGCCGCAGATCAGGCTGCCGACCTTCGCCGCGGCGAGATCGGCGCCGGTGAAGATCGCGACGACCCCCGGCGACGCCAGGGCCGCCTTGGTGTCGACCTTCTTGATCTTGGCGTGGGCGTGCGGCGAGCGGACGAAGTAGGCGTAGGTTTGCCCGGGCCGGTTGATGTCGTCCGTATAATGTCCTTTTCCGGTGAGGAAGCGGAAATCTTCCTTGCGACGAACCGGAGCGCCGATGCCGGTGTCAGTCATGCGTCACCCTTTCACTTGATGTGCGGGGCTGCGGCTTGAATCGCTTTCACGATGTTGTGGTAGCCGGTGCAGCGGCAGATGTTGCCCTCAAGGCCGTGGCGGATCGTCTCTTCCGAGGCATTCGGATTGCGCTTCACCAGATCGATGGCGCTCATCACCATGCCGGGCGTGCAGAAACCGCATTGCAGGCCGTGATGTTCGCGGAACGCCTCCTGCATCGGATGCAGTTTGCCGTCCTTGGCCAAGCCCTCGATGGTGGTGACCTGCGCGCCTTGCAGTTGCACGGCAAGCACGGTGCAGGATTTGACGCTGCGTCCATCGATGTGCACCACGCAGGCGCCGCATTGGCTGGTGTCGCAGCCCACATGCGTTCCGGTCAGACCGAGATGTTCGCGGATGTATTGAACGAGCAACGTGCGGGTCTCGACGTCGCGAGACACCGATTTCCCGTTCACCGTCATGGAAACGGTTGGCATTCTTTGACCTCCCCGAAAGCGTGCCCGATCGCCCGGGCCGAACTTGCGCGACCGGAATGACCGTCACCGGCGCGACCTGCGGTTAAGTGTCCTTCCCGACCGGGGGCAGGTCAAGCGCCGTTCTTCTTCAATATTGTGTCAATGGCCCAAAGGCCGCAGCGCGCTAGCCGCGTTGCGCGTAGAGAGCCAGAATAATCAGGATCAGCACGATCAAGCCGCCGATCCAGACCCACGGCGGCAGGCCTTGCGCGGGCGTCACCGCCGGCGGCACGGTCGGTGCGATCGGGTGCCCCGGCGGATGTGCGGCTGCCTGCTGCAGAATGGGTTCCATATCGGGGCCGGCGGAGCCCGTCGCCTCGGCGTCGATCACTTGAGTACCGGCGGAAACGATGGCGTTAAATTGCGCAAAAAAGTCGTCGGCCATTTTTCGCGCCGCGGAATCCACCAGGCGGGAGCCGATTTGCGCCAGCTTGCCGCCGACGGACGCATGGGCGGTGTAACGCAGCAACGTGCCGCCGTCGACATCTTGCAACGCGACCTTGGCGCCACCCTTGCCGAAGCCTGCGACGCCGCCCTGGCCCTCACCCTCGATGGTATAGCCGTTCGGCGGATCGATGTCGGAGAGCGTCACCTTGCCCTTGAACGATGCTTTGACCGGGCCGACGCGGGCGACCACGGACGCGACGAACTGCGTGTCCGATAGCTTCTCCACCGACTCACAACCGGGGATCGCCTGTTTCAAGATCTCGGGATCGTTCAACGCCGCCCAAACCGTCTCGCGCGGCGCCGGAATCGTCTGCTCGCCCGACATGTCCATGATGCGAACCCAATGCTGCCAAGTTGCGTCGACCTGTAGCGCGCGAACCTAGCGCCGCCGCGCCGGTGCGACAAGCAGCGCTTAACCAAGAAACAACCTTCGCCCGGTTAGGCTCGGGCGATGCAGCCCCGCATTTCCGCCAACATAGTTCCCGGTGCTTCGCCGGCGGCCCGATCCTGTCTCGACGTCGCCATCTGGTTCCTGGTACGTGCCGCGAACGAACGTCGCCAGTTGCCCATGCAAAAGTTGCAGCTCCTGCTGTATCTGGCGCAAAACGCCTACGAAGCGCGCAACGGAGGCGGTCTGCTCATGCCGGCGGCCTTCGTCGCCGGGGAGCAGGGGCCAAGCGAGCCGAATGTGGCCTTGGCGCTGGAATGCGGCCTCGCGGCGCCGCCCGAACCGCAAATCGACGCCGGCGCCGAGCCAATTCTGACCGCGATCTGGCGGCAATACGCGGCCCTGCCGGCCGAGGCGCTGCTTCGCGTCGTCCGCAACGCCGCGGCCAAGGCATCCCCGCCACCGGTGCCCGATACCAGTGCGCCGGAAGACGGCGCCGGGGAGGGTGCGCCGAAGCCGCGAACCCATCGCGACCTCCGCTTCACCGGCGACGGGCGGTTGGTGACACGCTGGATGCCCAGGCGCCGACTCCAGCGCAAAACCTCGTGAAGATTGCGCATGGCCGGACGCCCCCGAGGTCGCCGGTCCGGGGTTGCGTCGCTCCGCCATGGACTTGGCCGATGCGACACGGAGCAGCATTGGAGAAATGGTAAATTTGTGATATTCTGAAGCTTGCGTCATAGTTGCGAGCTCCGGATGGATGCACAATATGGGGGCGTCGGTGACGCCCATGCGGATACCGCGGTCATAAACGGTACCGTGAAATGGTTCAATGTCGTAAAGGGGTTCGGGTTCATAAGCCCGAATGATGGCTCGGGGGACGTGTTCTTGCATTTGTCGTGTCTGCGCCAGGCAGGCTACGACAATGCTCCCGAAGGCGCGCTCATCGTATGCGAAGTCGTTCGCCGGCCGAAGGGTATGCAGGCCGTGCGCGTGATCGAGCTCGATGCGGCGGGATCTTCGGCACCGCAGATGCGACGGCCGATGCGGCCGCCGCCGAATGCGATGGGACCAGGCCCCGCGGGCGATCGATTCCCAGCGGTGTTGGGCGAAGGCGAATTCCAGCAGGCGACGGTGAAGTGGTTCAACCCGGTCAAGGGTTACGGCTTCGTTTCGCGCGGCGAAGGCTCCCAGGATGTGTTCGTGCACATGGAAGTGCTTCGGCGCGAGGGATTGAACGAGCTGCAGCCGGGTCAAGTGGTGCGTATTCGTATCGGCCAAGGACCGAAGGGCCCGCAAGTCGCGGAGATCCAGTTGGCCTGACGGTCGCATACGCGTTCGCCGGTTCCGTCTGCTTATGTATGTATTGCCGCGTCGGCGCGGAGAGAATCGTGCGCGGTTATGAGTATCCGTTGCGTCGTTTGATTGTGATGATCCGCATCCCCATCCGACACCATGCCGTTCGGGCGTTTGCAGCGCTGGCAGCGCTTCTGCTGCTGGCGCTTGCCCATTCGGTTTCGGCAGCCGATACCGAACTCCTCATCGTCACGTCTTCCGGCGCCCATCGCTTCCACGTGGAGATGGCGGCGACGCCCGAACAGCGCGAGCGGGGCCTGATGTTCCGCCGCGAGATGGCGGCGGACGCCGGCATGCTGTTCGACGACGGGCCCGGCGAACACGACGTCGCCATGTGGATGAAAAACACCTATATCCCTCTCGATATGCTGTTCATTCGCGACGACGGAACCATCAGCAGCGTCGCGGAGCGCGCCGTGCCGGAATCGCTCGCCACCATCGCTTCCGATGGCCCGGTGCGCGCCGTGCTCGAAGTGAACGGCGGCACGGCGGCGAAACTCGGCATCAAGCCCGGCGACAAGGTCCACCACGCGCTGTTCGGCAATGCGGAGTGATCGCGAACCCGAAACGGGAGACGCGGACGACAGGGCGCCGGACGGATTCGCGCCGACCCGGCAAGGCCAGTTCAGCCGGCACATAGGCCCGTACTATGAGAAGCGCGACGGCGAGGGCTTCGTGCGCGGCTTCCGCGTCCAGGAGAAGCACCTGAACGCGGCCGGCGTCGTGCATGGCGGGATGCTGACGGCGTTCATGGACTCGCTGCTCGGCCACACGGTGTTTTGGGCCTCCGGCCACTCGGGCCGCACCGTGCGCTTGGTGGCCGATTTCGTCGGGCCGGCGAAGCGCGGCGATTGGGTCGAAGGCCGCGCCAAATTGATCCGCGCCACGCGAACGGTGGCGTTCGTCGAGGGCACGCTGAACGTCGGCGGTCGCCAGGTCATGCGCGCCGACGGCGTTTTCCGTCTGTCGCGGCGCAAGAGCCGCTGAGGGCCGCCGCTTGTCGGCCCGCGGCCGCTCGTGTATGGAAAGGCGCCGGCGGGAGCGGCTTTGCGACGGGGCGGGGCGTAGCGCAGGCTGGTAGCGCGGCTGCTTTGGGAGCAGCAGGTCGCTGGTTCGAATCCAGTCGCCCCGACCATTCCTCGGCCGAGAGGCCTTTGCGCCGTTAGGCGTAGATCGGCGAGTTCAGGAGAGCGGCACCGTGGCAGTAGCGCGCATTTTTCGGCCCACCAAAACCGCCATGCAGTCGGGCAGGGGCCAGACCAAGGCTTGGACCCTTGCCTTCGATCCCGCGGAAGCGCGCTTCATCGAGCCGCTGATGGGCTGGACCGGCTCGCGCGACACCGCGGGCCAGGTGCAGATCGACTTCGACACGCTGGACGCCGCGGTCGCCTTCGCGGCCAAACACGGCATCCCTTACGAAGTCGAACAGGCGAGATCGCGCCATCCGAGGCGCCAGGCGTATGCGGACAATTTCAGCTATCATCGGCCGAAGTAGACGCCGGTCCGCTTGCCGCGCCGAACGCCGGCAATCTCGGCGGATGCGCCCTTAGCTCAGTTGGATAGAGCACGCGCCTTCTAAGCGCGGGGTCACTGGTTCAAATCCAGTAGGGCGCGCCAATTTGCGGCCTGCCTTCGGGCAATAGTGACAAACCGAAGCGGCGCGGTGTCGTCTATGTCGATTCGAGATCCCGGTCGCGTGCCCAAAGCAGTCGGCCGACCCGGAACGTGTTCAGATCGTCTCGATCATTTGTCGCTATCAGTCTTAGCGCGTGCAACTTGGCTTGCCAAGCAATTGCGACCAACACCAACCCGACCGTTTTCTGTTCGACATCCACGGATTTGACGATCCGTTGGAGCAAATCGACTTTGCCGGTCACGTGATGCTTTTCGAATGTAAGCCAAATTTCAAAGGGATCTGACACAACCTCCGGGATAAGAGGCAAATACTGCGCGTCCGCCAGATTCGTACG
Organism: Candidatus Cybelea sp.; assembly: GCA_035632095.1. Taxonomy (GTDB): domain Bacteria; phylum Pseudomonadota; class Alphaproteobacteria; order Ferrovibrionales; family Ferrovibrionaceae; genus DASQHM01. The sequence continues at coordinate 33,624 of DASQHM010000173.1, forward strand.
CTGCGCTAAACCACTTGCATCGTAATATATCAAGTCCCCGGTCGGCGCTTTCAGCGACGGCAGGTTGTGGGTTTTTCCGTGTTCAATCAACAGCGCCAAATCACAATCGCTAAAAACTCGAAGGTCGACCATTGTTAGCGATCGACTGGACGCTTCAAGTCGCCAGGCCTCGAAGCTGGAGCGAAAGGCAGTGGGGCAAGGATCGCTTTGCGTCGCCGGCAAGGAGCCGGCGCACTCGAAATACTATCAAGCATCCGGGCAGCATACGCCGCCCGTCCCCAAGAACAGAATATGCCGAAGGGGTAAGCTCTACGCCCTCGCGCGATCGCGAAGCGCTCAGTTCTTGAAGTCGATGAGCCCGACGCCGCGCCAGAAGCCCACGAACCAGACGATGGCGAAGACGGCGAGATAGGTCAGCGGCGCGGCGGGCGGCAGGAGCACGCCGACGAGGATCGTCACCAGGGTGGCGATCACGAAGGACGAGAGCAGAAATTTCACCTCGGGCCGCATGGCGCCATGATAAACGCCCTCAGCCTCAGCATCAACGGCATGGCCTTTTCCGGCTGGGCCGACATGCGCATCAGCCGCGGCCTGGACCGTAATGGCACAGCGATCGGCTATTCTTCCCGCCGCACCGAATGCGCTTCGATGGGAATCCGGCGGCCGCGCAGCGGGATCTTTCCGCCGCTGCCGATCTTCAGGCCCGGCGGAACGCGGACGCAGTGCAGCAATTCGGCCGAGACGATCAGGAGCTCGCCCGCGGCCTTGCAATGCTCGCGCAGCCGCGCCGCCACGTTCATCGTGTCGCCGAAGTAGGCGAGCTGCCTCTTGAGCTCGCCGCATTGGCTCACGATCACCGGGCCGGCGTGCAGCCCTGCGCGAAACCTCGGGGCCACGCCGAATTCCGCCACGTAGCTCGACGCGACGCGCGCGATCTTGTCCTCGATCGCAAAGAAACATCGCAAGCATCCGGCATTTCGCTTAGGGTCGCCGCCCTGCGGCCAGGTGACGATCACTTCATCGCCGACGTAGGAATGCACTTCGCCGCCGTGATCCGCAATCGGCCCGTCGATGTCATAGAAGAACCGGGTGATGAGATCGTGAACCCGAAGCTCGTCCATATTTTCCGCAAGGGTCGTGGAGCCGGCAATATCCAGGAACATCACGATGCGCTGCTCGCGGGTCGGCCGGCGGTATGTGCCGAGGAGGAAGCTGCCGAGCACGCGCCCGCCGATGAACCGCTGCAGCTCGAACAGCATGCCGACGAACAGGGAAAACACGAACGCCAAGGATAGGATGTTGGGAAGCTCATGCTCGAACCAGAATCTCTGCGGCGGCGCGCCATAGAGAATGATCTGGAGGATCACCGCGACGGCCGTGAAAGCGGCCGTCATGGCAATCGATTTCACGACGAACTCCGCCCACAAAGGCAGCTTTCGCAACGCGGCGCCGAGGCGCGAGCGCGGGATCGACACGAAAGCGAGCTGAACGGTCCAGCCGCCGAGGGCTAAACCCATCGCGTGAAAGCCGCTGCGGATGAAATTCGCCAACTCCCGTTCATCGTACGGGTCGAACAGGTATCGGTAGGCGATGCCCGAGACGAACGCGGCGATCAGCAATCCAAAGAGGAATTTGCGATAGCGTCTCGCATAGGCCGTGAAGGCCGATCGGAATTCGCCGGCGCCGGCCGGACTTGCCTTGATCGCTGCGACGCCCGAATCCGCGCCCGGCCCATCGAGCGATGTCATGTCCGCGCCATCCGATCCGGGCGCGGCATGACCTCCGGTTCGAAGCCGGTGAATTGCATGGGCGAACGCTCTCGCGACGATCCGCGGCTAGATCACGCTCATAACATCAGAATGCGGATGTTTTGAAAATGACCGCCATGCCGCCGGCGCGAGCGGCGCGGGAGCTGGGTCGGGCGAATTGGCGGTCGACCGGCGCGCGGTCCGTGAAGCCAGTCGAGTGACGGCTCGATGGGCACACAGAACCGCATCTCATCCCGGTCTGTCCGACGGATAAGGCCTATGGCTCGGACGCGCCCGCTGACTATCGCCTCCGGCGATCAGTCTCCGGCGGCGCGCGCGCGCTCGATCGGCTGCGCTACGACCGTCGCCGGCTCTTCGGCGCCGGACGCGACGTTCTGCGTGGCGGTTTGCGCCGCCGTCTGCGCGGCCTTCAGCGGCGTCATCGCACTGTCGTACATGGTGAGCAACTGGTCGGCGAAGCGACGGCTGTCGGTGAAGAACTGCTCCATGCGCTGGTTGACCCACTCGCTGTAGAGACCGGCGGCTTCGCCTGGGCTCGAGCACTTGACGCAACGGTTGGCGAGGTCGGTAGCCGACTCTGTTGCTTCCTTTGCTGTCGAGAACCATGCCTTATGCATGTCTTCGATCTGTTTCATTACCTCGGCGTGCGCCTGCAACATGGCGTCGGCGTGGGCACGGCCCACCGCCATGAATGCGAGGTTTTCGCGCATGCCCGGCCACGAATCGTTGATTTGTTGGGGTTTTTTCATTCGTCCTTCTCCCTGATAAAAGCGATTGGCAGCGGTAAGCACTTGCCGTTTCATCCAATCCGGCACTCGCGGTAATCGCCGCATCCCGGATTCGAAACAGTATTGAAAACAATGAATTGGACTTCAGGCAGGTACTAAGTACCGGAAATACAATACGTCCGCCGAAACGGCGTCCCGAAGCTTAATGGAATACTCACGATTTCTATGAGATAAATAACTTTATCAGAGGCCGATTCCCAAGTCCAGAAAATGGTGCCGCTTAGCGTCTCTTTCTTCTCGTGCATGCTGCCTTGGGTCGCTGGCGCAAGGTTGGCGGCGATCTATTGGCAGAGCGTGATGGCCCCCGTCGATCCGTCCTTCGCGGTAGGCGGGAACGTCGTGCGGTTCCCGGGCCGCTGGCGCAGATCTTCGCCGGCCGCAACGCCGGCCGGATCTCAGGCGACCCGCGGCGAGCTGGTTTACCTCCGTACCTCCGCCCGCCGCCACGCCGTGCTCTAGCCGGCAATCCTCCACATCACAATTTTGCCCTAACCACAGGTAATTCCTCGGCGGCCTGTCCTGGTATAGGCTTCGATCCAGGGACAGGGGTGGACAGCGCCATGACGCAGGCGTTGGAAGGACGTTTGGACGGCATCACGCTTCTCGCCGGGTTGCCGCCCGACGAAATGCGCCGTATCGAGCAGCGCTGCACCTGGCGGCGATTTCCGGCGGGTGAGTTGATCCTGGATCGAAACAGCGCAAGTCGCGACGTATTCTTTCTCGTCAAGGGCCGGGTCGAGGTGGTCAATTTCTCGCTGACCGGGCGCGAGGTCGCTTACGCCACGGTAGGGGCGGGCAGTTATATCGGCGAGCTTTCGGCAATCGACCGCGAGCCGCGTTCCGCCACGGTCCTGGCGGTGGACGACTGCCTCGTCGCGGCGCTGGCGCCGGAGGCCTTCAACGAGCTGCTGATGAGCTATCCCAAGATCATGCACGATGTGATGCACCAATTGGCGCGCATCATCCGCGCATCCAACGAACGCATCATGGACCTTACCACCCTCGGAGCCGTGCAGCGCGTGCACCTGGAACTGCTGCGAATGGCGGAGCCCGATCCGCTCGCACCCAATTCCTGGGTGATTTATCCTATGCCGACGCAAAACCAGATCGCCGGCCGGGCGTCCACCACGCGCGAGACTGTCGCCCGCGTGCTCGGGCAACTCCGCGACAGCGGCCTGATCAAGCGCAAGGGCAAGAGTCTCTACATCAAGGATCGCAGCCGGCTCGAAGTGGTCGCCGCCCGCCTCGGATTGCAGCCGGCGGAGACGCGGGCCTAGCCCTTCCCCTTGATTGCCACAACCTCTACGAGTTTCTACCATTGCGCCTGAGCGGGCGCCGCCATTGAGCGCCCCGGTTTAGAGGCCATCATGGCGCGACAGCGGAATCTGTTCGGGACCGAGGCGGCGGTACGAAGCCGGGCCGCACGCACAGTGTTGCGTCTGTTCGACAGCCTCTACGAGGTCGCCGTCGACCGCAACGCACGCATCGTCTGGATGAACAGCAAGTACAAGGCGCTGCTTGGCTGGAACGCCACCGGAACATTGAAGGGAGCTCGAAAATGATCGTCTTGCGTTCAGCCGCCACCGCCGTGGCCGGCGCTTTTCTCGTTGCAGCGATGGCTGCCGGCGCGGCACCTGCCGCCGCGGCCGATATCAAGATCGCTTTGCTCGCCGGCACCAGCGGGCCGCTCGAGGCTTACGCGAAACAAACCGAAACCGGTTTCCGCATGGGCTTGGAGTTCGCCACCGGCGGCACCATGACGCTCGACGGCCGCAAGATCCAGGTCGTCACCATGGACGACCAGAGCAAGCCCGATCTGGCCAAATCGCTGCTGGCGCAGGCCTACGGCGACGACAAGGTCGATCTCGCGGTCGGCACCACGTTCTCGGCCGCCGCACTCGCCATGCTGCCGGTCGCGGAAGAGTTCAAGAAAGTGCTGGTCGTCGAACCGGCGGTCGCGGACTCCATTACCGGCGATAAATGGAACCGCTACATCTTCCGCACATCGCGCAACTCCACCCAGGATGCCGTAGCCGGCGCCGTCTCCTTCGGCAACGAAGAGGCCTCGGTCGGGTTCCTGGCGCAGGACTATGCCTTCGGCAAGGACGGCATCGCCGCATTCAAGCAAGCGCTCGTCGACACCAAAAGCAAGGTGAAGGTCGTTTACGAGGAGTACGCGCCGGTCAACACCACCGATTTTACCGCATCGGCCGAGCGGTTGTTCAACGCGCTGAAGGATGCTCCGGGCCGCCGCATCCTGGCCATCGTCTGGGCCGGACCCAATCCGCTCGGCAAGATCGCGGCGCTGAAGCCGGAGCGCTATAAGATCGAGCTCGCGCCGGGCGGCAACATCCTTCCGGCCATGGCGGCGTACAAGGACTATCCCGGCATGCTGGGCGCGATCTACTACTACTACGGCTTTCCGAAGAACCCGATGAACGATTGGCTGGTGGCCGAGCATCAGAAGCGCTTCAACATGCCGCCCGACTTCTTCACCGCCGGCGGCATGGCCGCCGCGTCCGCGGTCGTCACCGCCATCAAGAAGGCCGGCGGCACCGACACGGAGAAGCTGATCGCCGCCATGGAAGGCATGTCGTTCGACACGCCGAAAGGCCAGATGATTTTCCGCAAGGAGGATCACCAAGCGCTGCAGGACATGTATCAGTTCCGGGTCAAGAAGGATTGGCAGAACCAATACGACATGCTGGAACTGGTGCGGACCATCAAGATCGACGAAATGCCGATCCCGATCCGCAACAAGCACTGAGCGATCGGACGCGCGCCGCCGGGAACAAGCCTCGCGGCGCGCCGTATCGGCATGCGGTGCCGTCATGATCGCCCCTGACGCCGATCCGCCGGTCCTGGAAACTCTCGGCCTGACGGTCCAATTCGGCGGGCACGTTGCCGTCAACGACGTCACGTGCGCCTTCCATGCCGGCACCCTGACTGCCATCGTCGGGCCGAACGGCGCGGGCAAGACCACGTATTTCAATCTGATATCCGGCCAGGTAAAGGCGACGTCCGGCCGCGTTCTGCTCTACGGCGAGAATATCGGCGCGCTGCCCGCGCCACTCCGCACGCGGCGCGGCGTCGGCCGGGCGTTTCAGCTCACCAACCTGTTTCCGAACCTGACCGTGCTCGAAAACGTGCGGCTCGCGGTCCAGAGCCGCGCCGGCTACGGCTTCGATCTGTTCTCGGTGTGGCGGAGCCGGGTCGAATTGATCGAACAGGCGCAGCATTACTTGCATCGCGTCGCGCTCGCCGACCGGCAGGACGCCATTGCCGCCATGCTGTCGCACGGCGATCAGCGCAAACTTGAAGTCGCCATCCTGCTGGCGCTCGAACCGAAAGTGTTCATGTTCGACGAGCCGACCGCAGGTATGAGCGTGGACGAAGTGCCGGTGATCCTTGACCTCATTCATGCCATCAAGGCCGACGGCGACAAGACGATCCTGCTGGTCGAGCACAAGATGGACGTGGTCCGCTCGCTGGCCGATCGCATCGTGGTGCTGCATCACGGCTATCTCGTGGCCGACGGCGACCCGGCCGAAGTGATCGCCTCGCCCGTGGTGCAGGAAGCCTATCTCGGCATGGGAGCGTCGAACCTTGTCTGAAGCGCTCCTCACTCTCGCCGGCGTCCACACGCATATCGGCCGCTATCACATTCTGCAGGGCGTCGACCTCGAGGTGCCGCGCGGTCAGCTCACGGTGCTGCTCGGCCGCAACGGCGCCGGCAAGACCACCACGCTTCGCACCATCATGGGACTTTGGCGCGCGACGCAGGGCGAAGTGAATTTCGCCGGACGCAATGTCGCCGCACTGCCGACGCCGGATATCGCGCGCCTCGGCATTGCCTACGTGCCGGAGAACATGGGCATCTTCTCCGACCTTACGGTGCGCGAGAACCTGACCTTGGCGGCCCGGTCCGGCGCGCCCGACGCAGCCCGGTTGGATCGGATCCTGCGGCTGTTTCCGGCGCTGAAGAAATTCTGGACCTTGCCGGCAGGCGCATTGTCGGGCGGACAGAAGCAGATGCTGTCCGTGGCGCGCGCCATCGTCGAGCCGCGCCAGTTGTTGCTGGTCGACGAGCCGACCAAGGGCCTGGCGCCGGCGATCGTCGCCGGCATGATCGACGTGTTCCGTGAGCTGAAGCGGGACGAAGCCACGATCTTGCTGGTCGAGCAGAATTTCCAATTCGCCCGCGCCCTGGCGGATACAGCCGCAGTGATGGACGACGGCCGCATCGTTCACGCAGGCGCCATGGCCGACCTCGCCGCGGACGAAGCGCTGCAACAACGCTTGCTCGGCCTCGCCCTGGTGACGCATTAGAGCGGGAACGCAATACATGACCACGCAAACCGCTCACGCCCCCGCGTCCGAAAACGGCAATGGCCGCGCCGCCCTGCCGCGCCGCGATCCGTGGCCGTTGCTGCTTGCGCCGGTGCTGGCGCTGGCGGCGCTGCCGCTGATTGCCGATCCGCAGACCTGGGCCACGCTCACCATCGCCGGCCTCGCCATGGGCATGATGATCTTCCTCATGGCCTCCGGTCTCACGCTCGTGTTCGGCCTCATGGACGTGCTGAACTTCGGCCACGGCGCATTCATTTCGGTCGGCGCGTTCATGGCCACCGTCGTTCTCGGGAAGTTGGCCGTCTGGAGCGGGGCGCCGGAAATCGTCCCGAATATCGCCGCGCTGCTGGCGGCGATCGCGGTGGCCGCCCTGGTCGCGGGATTGCTCGGCTGGCTGTTCGAGCGCGTGATCATCGCGCCGGTTTACGGCCAACACCTGAAACAAATCCTGGTCACCATGGGCGGGTTGATCGTGGCCGAGCAATTGCTGCGCGTGTTCTTCGGCCCGGACCAGATTCCCTTGGCGCGGCCGGCGGCGTTCAAGGGCGCGTTCATCATCGGCGCCGTGGCCATCGAGAAGTACCGCATCGTCGCCGTCGTGCTCGGCCTCATCGTGTTTGCCGCCATGCAGGCGGTGCTCAGAGGCTCGCGCCTGGGCCTGCTGATCCGCGCCGGAGTGGAAAACCGCGAGATGGTCGAATCGCTTGGCTATCGCATCCGCCGGATCTTTGTCCTGGTCTTCGCCGCGGGCTCGGCGCTGGCCGGTCTCGGCGGCGCCATGTGGGGCCTCTACCAAGAGACCGTGACCGCCGGGATGGGCATGGAGATGATGGTGTCGATCTTCATCGTCATCATCATCGGCGGCCTCGGGTCGGTCGGCGGCTGCTTCCTGGCCGCGCTTCTGGTCGGCCTCACCGCCAATTACGCGGGTTTCCTGGCGCCGAAACTGGCGCTCGGCTGCAACATCCTGTTGATGGCTTTGATCCTGCTTTGGCGGCCGCAAGGGCTTTATGCCGTCGCGCGGCGCGAAGGGTGACATGCTGACGCGCGTTCTCTCCGGCGACCCGCCCGGCGATCGCTCGCTGACGGTCCTGCTGCTCGTCGTCGCCGCCGGCCTGCTGCTGGCGCCGTTCATCCTGCCCGGCGTGCGGACGTTGAATGTCGCGGCCAACATCTGCGTGTTCGTAGTGCTGGTGGCCAGCTACGACCTACTGCTCGGCTACACCGGCATCGTATCGTTCGCGCATACCATGTTTTTCGGGCTGGGCGGTTACGGCGTCGCCATCGCGCTCACCAAGCTCGGCCCCGGTTGGGGTGCCGTCCTGCTCGGCGCGGCGGCCGCATTGATCGCATCCGTCGTGCTCGCGCTGCTCATCGGCCTGTTTTCGCTCCGCGTTAAGGCGATCTTCTTTGCCATGATCACGCTCGCCGTCGCCAGCGCCTTCGCCATTCTGGCGTCGCAACTTTCCTGGCTCACCGGCGGAGAGGACGGGTTGACGTACCAGGTTCCCCGCCTGCTGCAACGGGGCTTCCGGCCGTTCGGCGAAGAGGGCATCGGCGCCGTGATAACCGGCCGGACAATCGCGTACTACGTGGTCTTCTTCGCCGCCGCCGCGCTTTTCCTCTTTCTGCTCCGCGTGGTGAATTCGCCGTTTGGCCGAGTGCTGCTGTCGATCCGCGAGAACGCGTTCCGCGCCGAGGCGCTCGGCTACCGCACGGTGATCTATCGTACCGTCGCAAACTGCATCGCGGCCGCCGTCGCCACGCTTGCGGGCGCGTTGCTGGCGCTCTGGCTCGGCTACAACGGCCCGGACACGACGTTGAGCTTCAACATCATGATCGACGTGTTGCTGATGGTGGTCATCGGCGGCATGGGCACGCTTTACGGCGCGGTGCTCGGCGCCACGGTGCTCATCGTCGCCCAGAACTACCTGCAAGACCTGATGCGCACTCTCAGCACGGCGGCGGCCGGCGTGCCGCTGCTGGCGAACCTGGTGCAGCCGGACCGCTGGCTGCTCTGGCTCGGCATCTTGTTCATCCTGAGCGTCTACTTCTTCCCGTTCGGCATCGTCGGGCGGCTCAGGATGCGCCGGCGTCACCTGTCGCCATAGAGCTTCTTCGGGTCGACTTCGACTTCGGCGATCGTCTCGAGCCTGCCGCCGCGCCAGGCGGTGAAAAAGCAGTTGCGCCGTCCGGTGTGGCAGGCGACGCCGGTCTGGTCCACCAGGAGCAACAACGCATCGCCGTCGCAATCGACCCTGAGCTCGACCAGCCGTTGCACCTGACCGGAAGTCTCGCCCTTGCGCCACAGCTTCTTGCGCGACCTGGACCAGTAACACACATTGCCGGTCGCCACAGTCTCCGCCAGGGCGTCACGGTCCATCCAGGCAAACATCAGCACTTCGCCTGTATCGTGTTGCTGAGCGACGGCCGGCACCAGACCGTCCTTGTCGAACGCAACGCGCTGCATCAATTCGGCGGTCGACGCCGTTGCCGCTTGGGTCATAATCAGCTCGTTCCGGCAAGGCAGCCGGCGAGGGCGGAGCCGAGCCGGCGCATCAGTTCAAAATAGGCATCCGGGCCGGGTTCGATGTCGGCGCCTTCCGGATCGAGCGTGCCCCGGCGAACCTTCGCGTCGCCGATCACCGTGGCAAGCAAGCGCGGCTCGAACTCGGGTTCACGAAAGACGCAACGCGCGCCGAGTTCCCCGATCTTTCGGCGGATTTCCCGCAGGCGGCGGGCACCGGGCTGCTGCTCCGGGCTGATCGTGACCGAGCCGACGGCGTTCAGCTCGTAACGCCGTTCCAGATATTGATAGGCATCGTGAAACACGATGAAGGGCTCCTTGCGCACCGGCGTCAGCTCGCGGGCAAGATCGTTGTCCAAGGCGGCGAGGCCTTCGCGCATGCGATCCGCGTTGGCATGGTAGCTCGCGGCATGGGCCGGGTCGATGCGGCTCAAAGTGCTCTCGATCGCCGTTACGGCCGTGGCGGCATTGCCGGGGTCGAGCCAAAGATGACCGTCGATTGCAGCGCCGCTCGGCGGCGGGAGAGGTTCGTCGGCATCTGGTTCCCAAGGTCCCCCGGCGCGCGCGGGCCAGAGCTTCATGCCCGGCACCCGGTCGAGCTCGATGATCTTTGCATGCTTCGATGCATTTTTCGTCGCGCCGGATAGGAACGCCTCCATGACCGGCCCGACCCAGACGATCACGTCGGCATGCTCCAGATTGCGGGCGTCTTCCGGCTTGAGACTGTATTCATGCGGCGATGCGCCGCCGCGCACGATCAAGTATGGCGCGCCGACGCCATCCATGACGCCGGCCGCCAGACCTTGCACTGGAAGGATGCTGGTCACGACGACGGGCGCGCCGGCGGCGGACGCCGCGGCGACGGGCAGGCAGGCCGCGAACACTGCGGCGGCAACGCGAGCTGAACCCATGACGCGGGGCCTGTTGTCGGAAAGGGCTGCATCGTTATAATATAACATCCCTGGCGCGTGGTCCATATTCCGGTGGGCCGCCGCCCCGTCCAGCCCGATGAGGGTCGAGTGAAGCGCAAATCCGCCGCGTTGCCGGCGCCCGCCTTTCCGTCGCCCGCTTTTCCCCCGCATGCGCACGACCACGCCCATTGCATCGACGATGCCCTACTGGCGGCGGACCGGATTTGCGCCGGGCGCGGCGCGCGCCTGACCGAACTGCGCCGCCACGTGCTGGCGATCCTCTGGCGGTCGCATGAGCCGATCGGCGCCTACGACGTGCTGGAGCGGCTGGCGCGCGAGACCCGGCGCCGCGCGGCGCCGCCGACCGTCTATCGCGCGCTGGAATTCCTGCTCGGGCAGGGGCTGATCCATCGCGTGGAATCGCGCAACGCCTTCATCGGCTGTACGCGGCCGGACATGAACCACGCGGTCGAGATTCTGATGTGCACCGCATGCGGCCGCGCGGCCGAGGTGCCGGATAGCCGCATCGCGCGCGCGGTTCGCAACTCGGCAGCGACCTTCGGCTTCGAGGTGCAGCGGCAAACCATCGAAGTGAGCGGAGTTTGCGCCGATTGCCGCACCGGTGACCGCCGTGGCTGACATGGCGCCCGTGTTCGAGCTGCCGCGCCGAAGCGCGCATCCCTCCGATGCGCCGTTGGTCGAAGCGCGGTCCGTGGACGTGATCTTCGGCACCAACCAGGTGCTGCACGGCGTAGATATCGCCATCCGACCCGGCGAGATCGTCAGCCTGATCGGACCGAACGGCGGCGGCAAGACCACGCTGGTTCGCGTGGTGCTGGGCTTGCTGGCGCCGACCCGCGGCAAGCTGACGCATCAGTATGGGCTGGTCGTCGGCTATGTGCCGCAACGCCTCGCCATCGACCCGATCCTGCCGCTTACCGTCCGCCGATTCCTAACGCTCGGCGGGCCGGCCGGAGAAGGCTCGTGCCGCGCCGCGCTGGGAGAGGTCGGCTTATCCGATTTGCTGGATCAACCCGTGCAACAGCTTTCCGGCGGCGAATTGCAGCGGACCATGCTGGCGCGGGCGCTACTGCGCCGTCCGCAATTGCTGGTCCTGGACGAACCCGCCCAAGGCGTCGACCTCGCCGGGCAAAGCGACATCTACAATCTCATCGCCCGCATTCGCGACACGCTTGGCTGCGGCGTGTTGCTGGTGAGCCACGATCTGCACCTGGTGATGGCCGCGACCGACACCGTGGTGTGCCTCAACCATCACGTCTGCTGCACCGGTCGGCCCGAGGCGGTGCGGGCTGATCCTGCTTACCTCGCGCTGTTCGGGGCGAAGAGCGCCACCGCGCTCGCGGTCTATACGCATCGCCACGACCATGTGCACGACGCGGCGGATCACGGCCACGAGCACACGCATGCAGAGCATCGCCATGGATGATTTTGTCTGGCGCGCAGTGCTTGGCGGGCTCGGCATTGCCGCGGTGGCCGGGCCACTCGGCTCCTTCGTCGTC
>DASQHM010000174.1:0-2384 GCA_035632095.1 Candidatus Cybelea sp.
GGCGTGCGGATCGCGACGGCGGCAATGCGCCGCGCCGCCGCTTCGATGTCGGCGAGTTTCGGCAGGTCAGAATCGGCGTAGGAATTCATCGAGTACCGTTGCAAAGGGTTCCCGGTGGGGCAGGGGCACATGGCCCGTCCGCGGCACCGTGAGGCGGATGAGATCGGGCTTCGCTTCCGCCATCTGATCGAAGGTTTGCGAATCCAGAATGTCGGACAAGTCGCCGCGAACCGCAAGCACCGGAATGTCGCGGAGCGAACGGTACAGCGGCCAGAGATCGGTCGGCGGCTCCCCGGCTTGCGCCTTCAGCGCATCGCCAATGCGGAGGTCGTAATCGAGCCGCAGGTTTCGCGCCACCGGATCGGACGTGAAGGTTGCCTCGGCCATAGCCAGCCACAATTCGCGATCCCAGTCCGGGTAGGCATGGGCAAACTGGCGGCTCAAATGATCGGCCGCCGCATCGACGGTTGGCAAACGCAGGTCGACGCCGACGTATGAGGCGATGCGCACCCGCCCGGCATCGTCGATCTTCGGGCCGATGTCATTCAGCACGACGCCGGCCAGTGAAGTCGGCGCGGCGGCGCCCATGCCCATGGCGCAAATGCCGCCGAGCGACGTTCCCACGATCACGACACGATGAACGTCGAGCATCGCGAGCATCTGCGTCACGTCGGCCACATAGACGCGCGGATGGTAATTTCGCCAGTCCGGATCGTAACCGGAGCGCCCGCGGCCGCGATAGTCCATGGCCAGCACGCGCCGCTCCTTGCTGAGATGCATCGCCGACAGATGCGCGTCCTTGGCATTGCGGGTGAGGCCACCCAGAAAAAGCACCGGCACGCGCTTGGACGACGGGTCCCCGTAGTCGCGGAGATAGATCGGCACGTCGTCGATGGCATGGAACACGCGCTCGCGATAGGGAAGCGTGACGGATCCGACGGGCGCGTTCATGGCCGCATGGCCTCGACGATGGCCGGCACGTCGGCGAGGCTCGTCAGTTCCGCTTCCGGCCGCTCGGGCAACGGCTCGCGCGGTTGGCCGAACCGGTTGATCCAGATGCTGCGGAAGCCGAAAGCCTGCGCCGCGTGGGCGTCCCAGGCGTTCGACGACTGGAATGTCATTTGACGCGCCGGAACGCCAAGTCGCTCGACGGCGAGGCGGTAGACCGACGGATGCGGCTTATAGATGCCGGCGTCTTCGATGGAGATCACGTGATCGAGCAGTTCGCCGATGCCCGCGTGATCGACTGCCGCCTTGAGCATCTTGGGCGAGCCGTTGGAAAGCACGGCGCAGGCGCGGCCCGAGGCTTTGAGGCGCCGCAACACCGCCGGCACTTCCGGATAGGCCTCCAAGCGCAAATAAAGATCCATGAGCCGTTGGCGCAGGCCCGCGTTCGACAGGCCTAGGCTCGCCATGGCGACGTCGAGCGCTTCGCCGGTGACCTGCCAGAAATCCGCGTGCCGCCCCATCAGACTGCGGAGCCAGGTGTAGTTGAGCTGCTTGGCGCGCCAAAGGTCGGCCAATGGTTGCCAGCGGTCCCCAAGCTCGGCGCTGCAATGCCGGGCGGCGGCGGCGACGTCGAACAGCGTGCCATAGGCATCGAACACGCAGGCGCGAACGGCCTGGCCCGTCATGTGTCGCACCTCGTTCCCATTGCGCCGGCGTCAGCAGTTGCAGGACTGGCCGCGATTGCGTCCGTGCAGGTCGCCGTCAAGCGCCGTGAGCACCATGGCACTGGGATTCAATCGCTGCCGATAGACCTGCAAGCCTTCGAACACGCGCTGCACATAATTGCGGGTCTCAGCATAGGGGATCAACTCGACCCAGTCGATCACATCGACCTCGGGCCGCCGCGGGTCGCCCCAATCGCGCATCCATTTGCGCAGGTTCGAATCCCCCGCGTTGTACGCCGCCAGCGCCAGGATGTAGTTGCCGTGATAGGCCTCGACCAAATCCGACAAGAAGCGGCTGCCAAGACGCGTGTTGTATGCCGGATCGGACGTCAGCATGTCTTTGCGATAAGCGACGTGCATGGACTTGGCGAGTTTCTTTGCCGTGGCGGGCATGATCTGCATCACGCCGCGTGCGCCGGCGGATGAGATCGCCGAAGGATTGAACTCGCTTTCCTGGCGCGAAACGGCGAGCACCAACGGCGGCTCTGGAGCGCTCGCCGCTTGCGGCAGCGTCACCAGCGGGAATGCGCGATCCACCAGAATGATGCCGTTCCGCGCGGAGCGCTTCGCCGCGGCCACGCCGAGATCGATATGGCCGATCTGGTCGGCCAGATCGGCCACCATGCGATGCTCGACCGGTGTTTTCGAAAGATCGCTCAGCCGTAAGATGAACGGCCGCAGCCGCTCGTCCAATCCGATGGCGGCGGCAAG
>DASQHM010000175.1:0-46011 GCA_035632095.1 Candidatus Cybelea sp.
ATTTCGCCCTTTTGGTATTTGCCGCCGTCATTGTTGATCTTGACGATGCGATCGAACATGAGCATCGGCGGAAGCGGCAGGCGCGCGTTGCCCGGCCCAAACAGCTTGCCGTGCGCGCACTGGAGGAGTTCCTCGTAGGAAAAGCTGTTCTTGAAGTTCACTTTCGCCCTGGCCGGAGAACGCGCCGATTATCGGATGCGTCGGCGAACCCGAATCTACTCGAAATCGCCGGTGGCGCAGAACAACAATTAGCTATTCTGCCTGTCGATTTCCAGCCCTGCTCGCGAGTTTTGAATCACTATAGAAAGTGTGCTAGCCTGCGGAGGATGGCCGTAATGCCGAAATCCACTTGCTGTAAATCCGTGTTACGCAAATCAAGGGCGTAAGCGCCGATGACCGAGCCGAGAACCTATGCCGGAGCGTTGGCGCGATTGCGCCAAAGCGGCTTGCGCCCGACGCGCCAGCGGCTGGCTTTGGCGCGGCTTCTGTTCGAGGCAGGCGACCGGCATGTCACTGCCGAAGGTTTGCGCGGCGAGGCCGAGGCAGCGGGCGTTCGTGTTTCGCTGGCCACCGTCTACAACACGCTGCATCAGTTCACCGGCGCCGGCTTGTTGCGCGAAGTGGTGGTCGATGCGGCGCGCAGTTATTTCGATACCAACGTCACCGACCATCATCACTTCTTTTTCGAGCGGAGCGGCCAACTGCAGGACATTCCCGGTGCCGGCATCCAAGTGTCCGGCTTGCCCGTGCCACCGTCCGGCGTCGAAGTGGCGCGGGTCGAGGTGGTCGTGCGGCTACGGCATAAATAGCCGCTTCGGCGCGAATTCTCCATTTCACTATGGCCTGATAAAAAACTCATTAGAGTGATTCTAATCTGTTGACAAGCCCGGCGGCCGGGCGCAGATTGTGCGTACATCGGCCGGAGCGGCAGCGCGTTAGGTACGCTTCGGCCCGGCGGCATTCGATGGCGGCAATCAACGAACGGAGGAGGATGCGATGGCAAAGCTAGCGGGCAGCAAGACCTGGAACAATCTGAAGGACGCTTTCGCGGGCGAGAGTCAGGCCAACCGCCGTTACCTCTACTTCGCGCAAAAGGCGGACGTAGAGGGTTATAACGACGTGGCGGCGGTGTTCCGCTCGACGGCGGAAGGCGAAACCGGCCATGCGCACGGACACCTGGAATTCCTGGAGGAAGTCGGCGATCCGGCGACGGGTCAGCCGATCGGCCCCACCGGACAGAACCTGAAAGCGGCGATCGCCGGCGAGACCCACGAATACACGGACATGTATCCCGGCATGGCGCGCACCGCCCGCCAGGAAGGTTTCGAGGAAATCGCCGACTGGTTCGAGACCTTGGCCAAGGCCGAGAAGAGCCACGCCGGCCGCTTCCAAAAGGCCCTCGACACGCTGAACTGATCGGCGCATTTCCGGCGAGGCGGTGGACCCGGCGCATGGTTTTCGCGCCGGGCCGCCTTGGCCGGGATTGAAGTCCCGCGGTCGAAGCTTGGCTCACACGCGGTGAGTTGCTCGCCGCCCTAGATCGAGACGGACATGCGTGAAGGCAGCCTCGACGCCCCGGTGCGGCACGCGCTGGATTGGGAAAGCCCCGACTTTTTCGACGTGGAGAAGATTGACGCCGAAATGCGGCGCGTCTTCGAAATCTGTCACGGCTGCCGGCGCTGCTTCAATCTCTGCGATAGTTTCCCGCGGCTGTTCGATCTCATCGACAATTCGCCGAGAGAGGAACTCGGCGACGTGCCGAGCGCCGATCTCAAGGCGGTGGTCGACGCCTGCACGCTCTGCGACATGTGCTTCATGACCAAGTGTCCCTATGTGCCGCCGCATGCGTTCAATCTGGATTTTCCGCATCTGATGCTGCGCTATCGCGCCGCCGAGCTGAAGGCGGGCAAGGTCGGCTTCGCCGAGCGCGAACTCACGCGGACCGACCGCAACGGCAAGCTCGCCGGTCTGGTGGCGCCGTTGGCGAATTGGGCAACCGCCACATCGAACGCCGTGACCCGCCCGATCCTGGAAGCCGTCGCCGGCATCGACCGCAGAGCGGCGCTGCCCAAGTATCACGGCAAGACATTCGTCGCCCGGGCTCGCGGCAATCCCGCCGAGCCCAACGGGAAGGCGCCCGCCTACGGCCGCAAGGCGGCGCTCTATGCCACCTGCTTCGTCAACTACAACAACCCGGAAATCGGCGAGGCGACGCGACGCGTCTTGGCCGAGAACGGCGTCGCCACCAAAGTCGTCTATCCGACCTGCTGCGGCATGCCGCAGCTCGAGCACGGGAATATGGCGGATGTGGCGGCGCGCGCGCGGAAGGTGGCGGGGGAGCTCGTGCCCCTGATCGATCAGGGTTACGACATCGTCGCCCTCGTGCCGTCCTGCGCTTTGATGCTGAAATTCGAATGGCCGCTGATCGTGCCGGGCGACGCGGCCGTCAAGCGCCTGGCCGACGCCACCTACGACGTGAGCGAATACGTGGTGGATATTGCGAAGAAAGAAGGGCTGGCGCCCGGATTGAACGCCCTCGACGGCGGCGTGAGCGTGCATCTTGCTTGTCACGCGCGGGCGCAAAACATGGGCCCGAAGGCGGCCGAAATGCTGCGCCTCATTCCCGGCTCCGACGTGGCGGTGATCGAGCGCTGTTCCGGCCATGGCGGATCCTGGGGTGTGCTGAAGCGGAATTTCGACGTGGCATTGAAGGTGGGCAAGCCGGTCGCGCGGCAGGCGTCGAAAAACGCCAAGACTTATCTTGCGTCTGAATGCCCCTTGGCCGGCGAGCACATCATTCAGGGCATGCAGCGCCTCGACGCCGAGGGGCCGCGGCCGCCTGAGCACGCGTGGCATCCGATCCAGTTATTCGCAAAAGCCTATGGGCTGGTGTGACATGGCCGAGCAGCGCAAACGCCGACTGACCCGCGACGACATCATGTCCATGGCGGAATACGCCAAAGTGCGTCATTCGCGCCGCAGCGAAGTTGTGGCGCAAAAGCAGAACCGTCGGGTCGAAGTCGGTCCCTTCGCCACGCTCTATTTCGAATCCTACGCCACCATGTGGCTGCAGGTGCACGAGATGCTGCGCATCGAGAAGGGCGGCGACGCGCAGATCGCCGACGAGCTAGCGGCCTACAATCCGCTGATCCCCAAGGGCGATGAGCTCGTGGCGACGCTCATGTTCGAAATCGACGATCCTGTCAGACGCGCCCGCGAACTCGGCCGCATAGCCGGCGTCGAGAAGACGGTCACCCTCGCATTCGGCGGCGAGACGGTGCGGGCGGTGCCGGAGACCGACATCGAGCGCACCAAAGAGGACGGCAAGACCTCGTCCGTGCACTTTCTGCACTTTCCGTTCACGCCGGCTCAGATTGCCAAGTTTCGCGCGGCGAACACGCAGGTGATCGCCGGCATCGCGCATCCCGCTTACGGCCACATGTCCGTTTTGCCCGAGGCCACTCGCGCCGCGCTGGCCGCCGATTTCGACTGAACGCCGAGGCGGCAGAGGGCTATTCGACCGTCTCGTCCGGCAGTACGCCGTAGAGATACTGGCGCTGGATGTAGCCCCTGAGCCCGGCGAGCTCGAGCAGGCACCAAGGACCCTTTGCCGAGATCAGGCGTGCCTGCACGCCGGACTCCGCCTGCAGCACGGCCGGCGATTTCGGATCGGGGTCGCGGTAGAGCGCCCGCACCGCGCCGGTGATGAGCACCGTGCGCCGGCCGGACAGCAGGCGCTTGTGCACCCAGCCTTCGGACCCGTCCTGATCGCGCACCTTCCGGTAAAGCTCGAACTCCTGCACGACTTCCACCGGCAGGCCGTGGCGCTGGTAGACATAGGCGATGGGGTAGCGATCGCCCGGGCCCGTGCGCACGTTGACGCGGCCGGCGCCGAGCGACACGAAACGCGGAACGGGCAGGCCGCTTTCCGCACCGTCGCTGCTTTCGTTGTTCTCCGCCGCGGCCGCGCCGTTCTGCCGAAACCAATGCGATGAAGCCGGCAGCATGGCCGCCAAGAGGCACAGGACGACAAGCATCCGCCGATGCGGAAGGGGCACTCTTGCGGCACGGAAGCGCGTAGGCAATTCGGGCGTTAGCCTCGTTGACGGTCGACTCGGGATGCGCCGAGCGCCGCCCCTTATGCCAAGCGCGGCGCGGAGCGGTCAAGGCCGGTGCGGCGATTTTCGGCCGCATACGAGCGGATTTGTCTGCCCGTTGCCTATCTGCTAGAGAAGGGCCGAAGCGGCGCGGCGCATCCGAACGCGAAACGCCGGGCGTAGCGCCCTAGGAGACGCGAGGTTCATGTCGCAGAAGAAGCCTCTTGTGGTCGTGACTCGGAAGCTGCCGGACGTCATCGAGACGCGGATGATGGAGCTGTTCGACGCGCGGCTGAACGTCGAAGACCAGCCCATGACGCCGCCGCAACTCATCGACGCTGTGAAGAAGGCGGACGTGCTGGTGCCGACCGTGACCGATCGCATCGACAGCGGCATCCTGGCCCACGCAAATCCCGGCCTGCGCCTGATCGCTAGCTTCAGCACCGGCGTGGATCACATCGATCTGGCGTCGGCGCGGAGCCGCGGCATCACGGTGACCAATACGCCTGGCGTGCTCACCGAAGACACCGCCGACATGACCATGGCCCTGATCCTCGCCGTGCCGCGCCGCCTGATCGAGGGCGAGCGGGTGATCCGCGAGGGCGCGTGGAAGGGATGGTCGCCGACCTGGATGCTGGGCCATCGCATTTGGGGCAAGCGGCTCGGCATCGTCGGCATGGGACGGATCGGCCAGGCGGTCGCCCGCCGGGCCCGCGCCTTCGGGCTTTCGATCCACTACCACAACCGCAATCGCGTGCATGCGAGCATCGAACAGGAGCTCGAGGCCACCTATTGGGAGAGCCTCGATCAGATGCTGGCGCGCATGGACATCATCTCGATCAATTGCCCGCATACGCCCGCGACCTATCATCTGCTTTCGGCGCGGCGTCTCGAACTGATGCAGCCACACTCCTACATCGTCAACACCGCGCGCGGCGAGGTGATCGACGAAAACGCATTGACCCGTCTGCTGCGGCGCGGGGCACTCGCCGGCGCCGGTCTCGACGTGTTCGAGTATGAGCCGGCGGTCAACCCGAAGCTGCTGGAAATGCGGAACGTGGTCCTGCTGCCGCACATGGGTTCGGCGACCATGGAAGGCCGCATCGACATGGGTGAGAAGGTGCTGATCAACATCAAGACCTTCGTCGACGGCCATACGCCGCCCGATCGCGTGATCGCCGGATTGCTCTGACGCGCCGCCGCCGGCGCGCCTGCGTTGGATGTTGAGGTGACGCCATGACCCTGCATCGCTATACCGTCGGCATGAGTCTCGGCCGCCGCGCCAAGCACGTCACGACCGAGGCCGAAGACGCGCTGATCGCCGCGCTCAAGGTCAAGAGCGACCACCCCGATGCGGCCATAACATATGTTCGCAAGGCCAACGCGCGCGGCGATCGCCGCCATCCGCAGGCGCCAGAGCGTTAGGTGGCGAAGTTGCGCTGCGTTCGCGCGCCTCTCATCGCGATCGTCCAAATCCTCTTCGTTTCCATGGCGGCCGCAAACGATGCGGATCGCGGGGCGCCTGTATCCGCCGGCGTGATCTTTTCATCAAGCCAAGCGGAGCGCATCGCCAAAGGCTGGCCGGAACCATCTGTTGCGGGGGATTACTGGACCCCTAGCGCGGCGGAGATTGCCGACCTGGAGCGCGTCTTACCCGGCTACCTTGCGGAATTCGACGATGCGCGCGCCAGGGCGATTGCCGGCAAATTGGCGACCTATAAGCGGCAGTACCTCGGCTATGTGGATCATGGCGAAAAGTTCATTTGGGTGAACGCTTTCTGCGACGACTTCGCTTCGCAGACGGATTGGACGGAACGACTCGTCGTCGTGCTGGACGGCGGCACATGCTTCTTCAATGTGCGCTATTCCGCCGCTCGAATGCGGTTCGAACGGTTGATGATCAACGGCGAGGCATGAACCGCCGCGCGGCCGGTCAAGCCGCGTGCGGCGTCAGATCGTGGATGGTCGCCTGCGGGCCGCAGAGCCGGCATTCCGGATCGCGTTTGACGCGGACCGTGCGAAAGGTCGCGCCGAGCGCGTCGTAGATCATCAGGCGCCCCGACATGCTTGTGCCGATCCCGAGAATCTCTTTCAGCACTTCCGTCGCCTGCAGGCTGCCCATGGTGCCGGCAAGCGCGCCCAGCACGCCCGCGTCCGAGCAATTCGGCGCCGATCCGGGCGGCGGCGGCTCGGGGAAGAGGCAGCGATAGCAGGGATGCTCGCCCGGCTCGTGAGACTTGAACGTGGAAAGCTGCCCTTCGAATTGCAGCATGGCGGCCGAAACCAGGGGCTTGCGCATCAAATGGCAGGCGTCGTTCACCAGAAAGCGCGTCGGAAAATTGTCGCTGCCGTCGGCAACGATGTCGTAGGCGGCGATCAGCTCGAAGGCGTTGGCCGCGTTGAGCCGCACCTTGTGCTCGACCAGGTGCGCGCCGTCGTTGAGGGCGCGTACGGCCGCGGCGGCCGAGGCGGTCTTAGGGATGCCGATGCGCGCCGTCGTATGGACGATCTGGCGCTGCAGGTTCGACAGCGACACCGTGTCGTCGTCGACCACGCCGATGGTACCGATCCCGGCGGCGGCGAGATAGAGGATCGCGGGCGAGCCGAGGCCGCCCGCGCCAACCACGAGCACCTTGGCCGCGCGCAGTCGCTGCTGGCCCGCGCCTCCGACTTCCCTCAGCACGATATGGCGCGCGTAACGCTCGAGCTCGGTGTCGCTGAGCGGCAACGTCAAAGCCCTTCGAAGAGCGGCGTCGACAAATAGCGTTCCGCGAACGACGGGATGATGACCACGATGGTCTTGCCCGCCATCTCGGAACGCGCGCCGACTTCGAGCGCCGCCGCGAGCGCCGCGCCAGACGAGATGCCGACCGGAATTCCCTCCAGCCGCGCCACGTTGCGCGCGGTCTGGAATGCGGTTTCGTTGCCGATGGTGACGATCTCGTCGATGAGCTTGGTGTCGAGGATGGCGGGCACGAAGCCGGCGCCGATACCCTGGATCGGATGGCGTCCCGGCGCATGGCCCGACAACACGGCGCTATCCTCCGGTTCCACGGCGATCATCTTCAACGACGGTTTGCGCGGCTTCAGCACCTGGCCGACGCCGGTGAGCGTGCCGCCGGTGCCGACGCCTGAGACGACCACGTCCACCTTGCCGCCCGTGTCGGCCCAAATCTCTTCGGCCGTGGTCTCGCGGTGGATCGCTGGGTTGGCCGGGTTCTCGAATTGCTGCGGCATGACCGCGTGCGGATTTGAGGCGAGAATCTCCTTGGCGCGGGCGATGGCGCCGTTCATGCCCCTCTCGGACGGCGTGAGCTCGAGCTCGGCGCCCAGCAGCTTCATGATCTTGCGCCGCTCGATGGAGGCGCCTTCCGGCATCACCAGGACGAGCTTGTAGCCCTTGGCGGCGCAGACGAAGGCGAGGCCGATGCCCGTGTTGCCCGAAGTCGGCTCGACCAGAACCGTCTCCGGTCCGATCTTGCCGGACTTTTCCAGCGCTTCGACCATGGACACGCCGATGCGGTCCTTCACCGACGAAAGTGGATTGAAGAACTCGAGCTTCGCCAGGATGTCCGCCTTGGCGCCGGCGTGCTCGGCCAGGCGGCGGACGCGGACAAGCGGCGTGCCGCCCATGGTATCGATGATCGACTCGTATATGCGTCCGCGCGGTTCGGCCCGGCGTTCTGGCGACATTCTTGCGGCAGTGGTCATCGTTGTCCTTGGCTCGGCCGCGTCGCTCAGATGGTGAAATCCGCCCGCTCGCGGCCCTCGTTGCGGATTCCGGCTTCGCGCGCCCGCTGGCAGAGATCTTCCAGGGTCAAGGCGTTGAGCCGCTGCATCATCTCCTGTTGCACTTCTTCCCACAATGGCCGAACCACCCGTTGTCCAAGCTCGGAGCCGGGCGTATCGGGCTCGTCGCCCTCTTCGCTCTCGCGATCCAACGCATCGATGATGCGGACCACTTCGCCGACGGTGATGCGCCGCCGCTCGCGCGCCAAGGTGTAGCCGCCGCGCGGCCCGCGCACGCCCTTCAGCACGCCGGCATGCACAAGCTGCTGCATCACCTGCTCGAGATAGCGCTGCGGGATGCCTTGACGCCGCGTGATCTCCTTCGACTGCACGGGTTCGGGCCGCGCGTTGTAGGCGATGTCGACGACCGCTTCGAGCGCGAACATGGTCTTGCGGGGCAGGCGCAGCATCGCTCATGCCCCCCGCTTCGGGGCCGCGCCTCGGCCGGTCGAGCCGAATCCGCCGGCACCGCGCACGCTTTCGGGAAGCACCGTCGTCTCGCGCAACGTCGCATGCGCCACGGGCGCCAGCACGAGCTGGGCGACGTGCGACCCGCGGGTCACGGTGAACGGCTCGCGGCCGAAATTGACCAGGATGACGCCGACCTCGCCGCGATAGTCGGCATCTATGGTGCCGGGCGCGTTGAGCACGGTCACGCCGTGGCGCAGCGCCAGGCCTGAGCGCGGCCGCACCTGGCCTTCGTAGCGTTCGGGAAGCGCCAGCGCAATTCCGGTCGGGATCAGTGCGCGCTCGCCCGGCTGCAGCACCACGTCGCCGGCGACGGCGGCCGCCAGATCGAGGCCGGCGCTTCCCGGCGTTGCGTATGCCGGCAGATCGAGATCGGCTCCGTGGGGCAGGCGCCGAACGGCGACCGAGGGTTCGCGTGATGCGGATCCAGGCAACGTCAACTCTCCCTGTTGAGATGTTCGGCGATGCGCCGGGCCAGCCGGGCCGCCACCTCGATTTTGCTGGCCGACGGCCAGTCTTCGACGGCCTTGGCGCTGATGAGGTGCACGGTATTGCGTTCGCCGCCGAACGTACCCGTTGCCGGGCTCACGTCATTGGCGACGATCCAATCGCAGCCTTTTTTCTTGAGCTTCTTGCGTGCGTTGTCGATCAGGTTTTCGGTTTCCGCGGCAAAGCCCACCACGAGTTTCGGCCGAGCGCGCTTCAGGCCGCTCAATGTGGCGAGGATATCCGGGTTCTCCGCGAGGGAAAGCGGCGGCAGCTTGCCGCCGTCTTTCTTGATCTTTTGGCCGGCTTCGTTCGCCACGCGCCAATCGGCCACGGCGGCCGCGCATACGGCGACATCGGCAGGCAATGTGTTCTGGCAAGCCGCCAGCATGTCGCGCGCGGTCTCGACTTTGATCACGCGCGCGCCCTTGGGATCGGGCTCGTGGCTCGGACCCGATACCAGCACCACGTCAGCGCCAAGCTCGGCAAGCGCCGCGGCGATCGCATGACCTTGCTTGCCGGACGAACGGTTGGCGATGTAACGCACCGGATCGATCGGCTCGTGCGTCGGCCCCGAGGTGACGAGCGCGCGCTTGCCGGAAAGGAGACGCCCGGTTGTCCCGCCGGCGCGGCCGGCGAAGTGGCGCTCGATCGCGGCCACGATCTCGTCCGGCTCGGCCATGCGGCCGGGTCCGAACTCGCCGCAGGCCATGTCGCCCTCGTTCGGCCCGATCGACAACACGCCATCGGCGGCGAGGCGGGCCACGTTGCGTTGGGTTGCCGGGTGATTCCACATGCGGACGTTCATGGCGGGTGCGATCAACACCGGCTTGTCCGTGGCGAGAAGCGCCGTGGTCGCCAGGTCGGAGGCCAATCCGGACGCCATGCGGGCGACGATGTCGGCGGTGGCGGGCGCCACCACCAGCAGATCGGCGTCGCGGGAAAGCTGGATGTGCCCCATTTCGGCTTCATCCGTGAGCGAGAATAGGTCGCCGTAGACCTTGTCCCCGGATAGGGCCGAGACGCTGAGGGGCGTGACGAACTGGGCGCCGGCCTTGGTCAGGATGCAGCGCACGCTGGCGCCCCGCTCCTTGATCCGGCGGATCAGCTCGAGCGCTTTATAAGCGGCAATGCCGCCGGCGATGATGAGCAGGATGCGTTTGCCGGATAGCACCGTAATTTACTCGCTATTACGTAGCTGATTTGTAAATAGTCTACTCACCCACAGCCGCAATGGGCAAGCGGCAATGCAATCGCGGGCGGCACGGCCCGCCGATCTTTCCTACACCCCGCGCCAAAGCAGCAGGATGAGCAAGGCAGCGAAAAGTCCGGCCGCCACCAGCAACGGCCGCCGCCGCCGTGCCTGTTCGGCCGCGATCAGCCGCGCGCTCTCTCGATCGAGGCGGACCGTGCCATCGGCGAGAACGCCGGCAGCGCGTTCCAATGTCTCGGCCAGCGCCGGTAAGCGCCGCAATACGCGGCCGGCGTCCGCCGCCAGATCGCCGAGCCGGGCGTCGGGCCCCATGTTGGCGCGCATCCATTCACTCACCACGGGCTCGGCGGCCTGCCAGAAATTGATCTCCGGATCGAGCGAGCGCGCGACGCCCTCGACCGTCACCATGGTCTTCTGCAGCAGCAGCAGTTGCGGCTGGGTCTGCATGGCGAAGGTCTCGGTGATGCGGAAGAGCTGTGCCAGCAGACGGGCGATGGATATTTCGCTCACCGGCCGGCCCAAGATCGGCTCGCCGATGGAGCGGCACGCTTGCGCGAAGGCTTCCACCGATTGATTGGCCGGCACATAGCCCGCACTGAAATGCACCTCCGCCGCGCGCCGCCAGTCGCCGGTGAGGAAGGCGTGCAGCATCTCGGCCAGGAACAGGCGCGTCGGACGGTCGATGCGGCCCATGATGCCGAAGTCCACGGCGGCGATGGTGCCGTCCGGCTCCACGAACAGGTTGCCGTGGTGCATGTCGGCGTGAAAGAAACCGTGACCGAGCGCCTGGCCGAGGAAAATGCGAATCACGCGCGCCGCCAAGGCCTTCGGATCGTGCCCGGCCGCGATCAAGCCTTCACGGTCGTCGATGGCGATCCCCCCGACGCGCTCGAGCGTCAGCACGCGGCGGCCGGTCAGCGGCCAGATCACTTTGGGAACGCGGAAGCCGCCGATGCCGGCCGTGTTCTCGGCCAATTCCGACGCCGCCGCCGCCTCCAGACGCAAATCCATTTCGAGATCGACGCTCGCCGCCACGGTCTCGACCACCTTGACGGGCCTGAGCCGGCGCAAAGCCGGCGCAAATCTCTCGGCCAGGCCGGCAAGCCAGAAGAAGAGCGCCAGGTCGCGGCGAAACGCCGCTTCGATGCCGGGCCGGAGCACCTTGACTGCAACCGGATCGCCTTCGAGCGTCGTGGCGAAATGCACCTGCGCGATGGAGGCCGCCGCAACGGGCCTATCCTCGAATTGGCCGAACAGCGCCTCGACGGGACGGCCTAGTTCCGTGGCGATCGCCGCGCGCGCCTCAGCCGCATCGAACGGCGGCAGCCGATCGCGCAACCGGCCCAAATCCTCGGCGACCGCGTCGCCGACGATGTCGGCACGGACCGAAAGTGCCTGTCCGAGCTTGATGAAACTCGGACCCAATGTCTGCAGTGCATTGGCCAGGCGTTCGCCCGGGCGTGCGTCGCCGCGATGCGCCGGGCGTCCGCCGATCAAGCGCGCCGTCCGGGCAACCCATGCGGGCACGAAAGGCGAATCCAGCGGAAACAGCGCATCGTGCCGCCCGAGCGTCCGGACGATCCCGATCAGGCGCGCGGAATGGCGAACGGCGTCCAGCACCTCAGATGCGCCAGGCCGAATGAAGTGCGGCGATGCCGCCGGAGAGATTGCGCACGCGCGTCTCGCCGAGGCCGGCGCTTTCGATCATGGTGGCGAAGCGCTGCTGATCGGGAAAACGGCGAATGCTTTCCGCGAGGTACCGGTACGCATCGGCATCTCCAGTCACCAGCCGCCCGAGCGCGGGCAGCACCGAGAACGAGTACGCGGCGTAGACGCGGTCCAGGAGCGGCAGGACCACGGTGCTGAATTCGAGGCAAAGGAACCGCCCGCCGGGGCGCAAGACGCGGCGCGCTTCGGCCAGCGCGGCCGGAATGTCGGTGACGTTGCGAATGCCGAAGGCGATGGTGTAGGCGTCCATGGATGCGTCGGCGAAGGGCAGACGCTCGGCATCCGCGGCGATCCAATCGATGCCAGTGAAAATGCCTTGGTCGATGGCGCGATCGCGCCCGACTTGCAGCATGGCCTCGTTGATGTCGCAGACCGTTACCGGCGGCGCATTGCCGGCGAGCCGCGCGAGATAGCGAAACGCGATGTCGCCCGTCCCGCCCGCCATGTCGAGCAACCGCATGGTCGGGCGCGGCGCGAGCCAATCGATCATCGCCGACTTCCACAGGCGATGAATTCCCGCCGACATCAAGTCGTTCATCAGGTCGTAGCGGCCGGCGACGCTGTCGAAAACGCCGCGCACCATCGCGGCCTTGTCCGCCTTCGGAACTGTGCGGAAACCGAAATCGGTGTTGTGTTCCGCGTTCTCGGCCGTCATGGCCGGGAACATAGCGCATGGCCCCCGAGCGCGCTACTCTGCGGCCCATGCCCGAGCTGCCGGAAGTGGAAACAGTCTGCCGCGGCCTCGCCGAGGCGCTGGAAGGCCGCCGGTTGGTGAAGATCGAACTGCGCCGCCGTGACTTGCGATGGCCGTTGCCCGACGGTTTCGCCGAGCGATTGACCGGCCGTCACGTGCGGCGCATTCATCGCCGCGCCAAGTACATCATGGTCGATTTGGAC
This sequence comes from Candidatus Cybelea sp., assembly GCA_035632095.1. Classification (GTDB taxonomy): domain Bacteria; phylum Pseudomonadota; class Alphaproteobacteria; order Ferrovibrionales; family Ferrovibrionaceae; genus DASQHM01. The sequence goes on from DASQHM010000175.1 coordinate 12,679, forward strand.
AGCGAGGACGTGATGCTGGCGCATCTCGGCATGTCCGGGAAGATGGTCATTGCGCCGCCAGGCGCCGGACCGGACAAGCCCGCGACCCATGACCATGTGATCTTCACCACCGACCACGGCATCCGCGTCTCGTTCAACGACACGCGCCGTTTCGGCATGATGGACATCTGCGCCGCCGGCGATATCGCGACGCATAAGCTGTTGAAGGACCTCGGGCCCGAACCGCTCGGCAATTCCTTCAATCCACCAGCCTTGTCGGCGGCGCTCGCGGGCAAGCGTACGCCCATCAAGGCGGCGCTGCTCGATCAGCGCGTGGTCGCCGGCCTCGGCAACATCTATGTCTGCGAAGCCTTGTTTCGCGCCCGCATCTCGCCGAAACGCCTCGCCTGCACGGTCGCGGGCGCGCGCGCCGAGCGACTGGTTCCTGCAATCAAGACCGTGCTGAACGAGGCCATCGTCGCCGGCGGCTCGAGTTTGCGCGACTATGTGCGCGCTTCCGGCGAACTCGGCTGTTTTCAGCACCGCTTCGACGTCTACGACCGGGAGGGCGAAGCGTGTCATGGCTGCCGCCGCGGCAAGGTGCGTCGCATCGTGCAATCCGGCCGCTCCACCTTCTATTGCGCCGCATGCCAGAAATGACGCGCATCGCGGTCCTTGTCCTGGCGCTTGCATTCGTGGCGCGGTTTGCCATCGCCGCGGATCAGGCCTATGTGCAGGGCATCTCGGACTTGCCGCTGATGCCGGGGCTGACGGAAGTGCCGGGCGCCGGCACGGTGTTCGACAAGCCGGGCGGGCGCATCGTGCAGGCCTATGCGACGGGTAACGGCATGGACGCCAATGCCGTAAGGCGCTTCTATGCCGACACGCTGCCGGGCCTCGGCTGGCACCGCGAGACCGAGAGTGCTTTCGTGCGCGAACACGAGCGTCTCAGATTGACCGTTGCCGAGGACAAGGGCACGCTCACGGTCCGCTTCGACGTCGCGCCGCGCTGATCCGCCGGCCGCGGAGGCGGAGCGCATCACCTTGCATTCAGGAGCCCCCTCCATGGCCTATCAGAACATCGTCGTTGAAACGCGCGGCCCTGTCGGCCTCATTCGCTTGAACCGGCCGAATGCCCTGAACGCATTGAACAAGGCGCTGGTCGACGAACTGGCTGCGGCGGTCGACGCCTTCGAGAAGGATCAGACCATCGGATGCCTGGTGCTCACCGGTTCGGAGAAGGCCTTCGCCGCCGGGGCCGATATCAAGGAGATGCAGCCGAAGACCTATATGGATGTCTATATGGAAGACTTCATCACCGCCAATTGGGAGCGCACGGCCGCATGCCGCAAGCCTGTGATCGCGGCGGTGGCGGGCTATGCCCTCGGCGGCGGTTGCGAGCTTGCCATGATGTGCGACTTCATTCTCGCGGCGGACAATGCAAAATTCGGCCAGCCGGAGATCAACCTCGGCACATTGCCCGGCGCCGGAGGCACGCAGCGGCTCACGCGCTTTGTCGGCAAATCTAAGGCCATGGAAATGTGCCTGACCGGGCGAATGATGGACGCGGCGGAGGCCGAGCGCGCCGGGCTGGTCAGCCGCATCGTGCCGGGCGCCGATTTGCTCGACGAGGCGATCAAGGTCGCGACCCGAATTGCGGAACAGTCGCGGCCGGCGGTGATGATTGCCAAGGAATCGGTCAATCGGGCCTATGAAACGACGCTCGCCGAGGGCATCCGCTTCGAGCGCCGGGTGTTCCATTCGACGTTCTCGCTCGCCGATCAAAAAGAAGGCATGGCCGCCTTCGTCGAGAAGCGAAAGCCCCGCTTCCAGAACAAATAGCCTTGGCCGGCCGGGCCCGCCCGGCTTGAAACGGCACGGTCCCGCATTGGCCTTATTTCACAAGCGTTCTCGACGGTTGACGGGGGCGCGCGAGGTCGCTATAACGCCGCCTTCCGATCCGCAAACGGTTCAAATCCATGGCGCACCACAAGTCGGCGCAAAAGCGCATCCGGCAAACCAAGCGACGCACCGAAGTCAATCGCGCGCGGCGCTCGCGTATCCGCACGTTCGTGAAGAACGTCGAGCTTGCCATCGCGACCGGCGACGCTAAGGCGGCAAGCGCGGCGTTGAAGAAGGCGCAGCCCGAACTCGACCGCGGCGTCAGCAAGGGCGTCATGGCGAAGAACACGGCTTCGCGCAAGCTTGCGCGCTTGAGCGCCCGCGTCACCTCGATGCAGAGCTGACAGCGCAAGCATTCGACCGATTTCGTTCGAAGCCGCGTCGAGAGACGCGGCTTCATCGTTTTCATGCGTTCGGATTCCGCAGCGTGCCGCCACGGTGATCGCGCCCGCGAAATCTTGTGGTCCCGCGGACGCTCATGACTAGACGCAACGATATTTTTTCGAGTTCCGCATTCGTCTTGTTGCAAGCGTGTGTCGACGGCAGTACCCTCGGTTTCGCGCTCGGGCCGAGCGGCTGGTCTGGGTTTCGTCTGAAAAATTCGCGCGAAGTTTTTCCGGGATCGGATGGCAGATTCTTTTTCGGTTCGAACTAGCCGTCGCATTTTCTTTCGGGATAGAATGATGGTGCTCGTCGAACCCAAGACTGCCGCGAGCTTAAAGAGCAGTCGGTCAAGCCAACCAGTAGGCGTTCGGTGCGAGCGGGAGGCGACTTGCCGATGAGTGTGGAGCCGGGCGGCGCATCGCTTGCCTATGCAGGCGACGTATCGGTCAAGGAAGCGTGGTCCGGCCTGGCCGAGGATCCCCGTGCGGTTCTGGTCGATGTGCGGTCGGACGCGGAATGGACCTTCGTCGGCATCGCCGATCTCAGCACGATCCGTAAGAAGCCGCTGCTGATCCCGCTGCAGACCTTTCCGGGCATGCAGTTCAATTCGCAATTCACCGACCAGGTCGCGCGCGCCGTGCCCGATCGCGAGGCGCCGCTGTACTTCATTTGCCGCAGCGGCGGGCGTTCGCGGAATGCGGCCATCGCCATGACAAGCGCCGGCTATCGCCGGTGCCACAACGTGGCGGGCGGGTTCGAAGGCGACTTGGACGGCGCACGCCATCGCGGCCGCGCCGGGGGTTGGGGGCACATGGCGGATCAGGCGGGGGACGAGATTGGCGGGCCGAACGAGCAGTGGAACCGGGTGCGGGGCAAGCTGCGTGCCGAATTCGGCGATGCCGCGTTCAACAGCTGGCTCAAGCCGATGGTTTTGGCCGAGGTGCGCGACGGCAAGGTGATCATCATCGTGCCGACCCGCTTCATGCGCGACTGGGTGATAAACCACTACGCCGACCGGATCGGCGAGCTTTGGCGCAGCGAAACGGGCAAGGACAGCGCGGTCATGATCCAGGTCCGCGCCGCCGACGCCGCCCGCGTTGCCAAGGCGAAGTCGGTCAACGGCACGACCCATGCCGCCGATCCGCTGCCGCCCTATGCGCGCAGCGCCGAAGATGGAGACCGCGACCAGTCGGCGCCGCTCGATCAGCGGTTCACCTTCGAGAATTTCGTGGTCGGCAAGTCCAACGAACTCGCCCACGCGGCGGCGCGAAAAATCGCCGACGCGACCGCCGTGCCCTTCAATCCGCTATATCTCTATGGCGGCGTCGGGCTCGGCAAGACCCATCTTATGCACGCCATCGCCTGGCACATCCGCTCGCGCGATCCGGGCCGCAAGGTGATTTACCTCTCGGCCGAGAAATTCATGTTCCAGTTCATCCGGGCGTTGCGCTTCAAGGACACAGTGTCCTTCAAGCAACTGTTCCGCTCCGTGGATGTGCTGATGATCGACGATGTGCAATTCATCTCCGGCAAGAATTCCACCCAGGAAGAGTTTTTCCATACCTTCAACGCCTTGGTGGACCAGAACCGGCAGATCGTCATTTCCGGCGACAAATCGCCTTCGGACCTCGAGGGCATGGAAGAGCGGCTGCGCTCGCGGCTCGGCTGGGGTCTGGCCGCGGACATCCATCCGACCGACTACGAGCTTCGCCTCGGCATCCTGCAGTCCAAGGCAGAGCGGGCCGGCGCCAAGCACGTCCCGTTGAAGGTGCTGGAATTCCTGGCCCATCGCATCACGTCGAACATCCGCGAACTTGAGGGGGCACTGAATAGAATCTTGGCCTATTCAAGCCTCGTCGGACGCCCCATAACGCTCGAGACCGCGCAAGAGGTTTTGCAGGATCTGCTCCGCGCCAACGACCGCCGGGTGACCATCGAGGAAATCCAGAAGCGGGTGGCCGAGCACTTCAACATCCGGATCGCCGACATGCACTCGGCCCGGCGGGCCCGGGCCGTCGCGCGCCCGCGCCAGGTCGCCATGTACCTGGCCAAGCAATTGACCTCACGCAGCCTGCCGGAAATCGGCCGAAAATTCGGCGGCCGCGACCATACGACGGTGATGCACGCCGTGCGCAAGATCGAAGAGCTGCGCGAAATCGATTCGAGCTTCGCCGACGACATCGATCTGCTCCGGCGGATGCTCGAGGGCTGAGGCGCCGGATCAGCCCTGCCGCGCCGCCTTTCGGCGGCAATTTTCCATTCGCTGAGAGGGATTTGGCCGAGGTCCGCTTGGGCTCGGCAGTGGGCGGATTTTCTCGCTCGCGAGTGCGCCATCTGCTACATTGACAGACCGGTCGAAAGGTCGGCCGGCAAAGGCCCGTCGTAAGCCCCGAAAGGGCCGGAAAACGGGGCCAAATTAGCGAAATTTCGACGTCCGACCGAAGCCATGAAACTCACCATTGAACGCGCCGCTCTGCTCGCCTCGCTCGGCCACGTGCAAAGCATCGTCGAGCGGCGGAATACCATACCGATCCTCTCGAACGTGCTGATCGAGGCGAACAAGGACGGCCTCAGCCTGACCGCCACCGATCTCGATCTGGCGATCGTCGAGAAAGCCGCCGGCAAGGTCGGCCAGGGCGGTGCGACCACGGCGCCGGCGCACACGCTTTACGACATCGTCCGCAAGCTGCCGGAGGGCTCGGAAGTGGAGCTGGCGTTCGGTGCCCGCGACGGGCGCCTCTCCCTCAAGTCCGGCCGGTCCGAGTTTTCGCTAGCATGCCTGCCGAAGGACGATTTTCCGGTGATGACGGCGGGCGAGCTGCCCCACCACTTTGCGATCTCCGCGGCCGAACTCCGCCGCCTTATCGACAAGACACGCTTCGCCATCTCGACCGAGGAGACGCGCTATTACCTGAACGGCATCTATCTCCACGCGGCGCAATCGGGCGGCGTGCCCGTGCTGCGCGCCGTGGCCACGGATGGGCATCGCCTGGCGCGGGTCGAAACGCCGCTTCCCGAGGGCGCCGCCGGTATGCCGGGCGTGATCGTGCCGCGCAAGACCGTGGGCGAATTGCGCAAGCTTGCCGATACGAGCGAAGACAGCGTGCAGGTGGCGTTGTCCGATACCAAGATTCGTTTCGGCTTCGACGGCGTGGTGCTGACGTCCAAGTTGATCGACGGCACCTTCCCCGACTACGAGCGCGTCATTCCCTCGGGGAACGACAAGCGCATGGAAGTCGACGGCAAGGCCTTCGCGGCCGCGGTCGACCGCGTTTCGACCATCACCACGGAAAAAGGCCGCGCGGTGAAATTGGCGCTCGATCGCGACCGGCTCGTGCTATCGGCCACCAGCCCGGAATCCGGCAGCGCCACCGAGGAAATCACCGTTGCCTACAACAGCGGCCCGCTCGAAATCGGCTTCAACTCGCGCTACTTGATGGACATCACCGCGCAGATCGAAGGCGACAGCGCGCAGTTCTCCCTGAACGATGCCGCCTCGCCGACGCTCGTGCGCGACGGCAGCGACGAGAGCGCGCTTTATGTTCTCATGCCGATGCGGGTCTGAGGCCGCATCCTTGGACGGCACCACGTAATGTCCGGTTCGCTTAAGGTCGTATCCGCAACGGCGGCGGGGGCGAACCCGGCCGCCGAGCGCAATGCGTTGGCGGTGCGCCGGCTCAGCCTCGGTGATTTCCGCTGCTATGCGGGCTTGCGTCTCGATGTCGATGGGCGGCCGGTGGTGCTCACCGGCGCGAACGGCGCCGGCAAGACCAATTTGCTGGAAGCGATTTCGTTTCTGAGCCCGGGGCGCGGGTTGCGCCGCGCCAGGCTTGCGGAGCCGACGCGACGCGATGCGCCTAACCTGGAAAGCACCTGGGCGGTGCATGCGGCATTGGATGGCCTCAGCGGTCCGGTCGAAATCGGGACCGGTCTCGTGCGCGACGGCGCGGGCGAGGCGGACGGCACGGATCGCCGGGTGGTGAAGATAGATGGCCAGGTCGCAATCGGTCCCTCGGCCCTGGCCGAAGTGATGAGCCTCGTATGGCTGACGCCGCAGATGGACCGGCTGTTCCTCGAAGGCGCATCCGGCCGGCGCCGCTTTCTCGACCGGCTGGTGTTCGGCCTCGATCCCAGTCACGCGTCGGCTTCGGCGGCTTACGACAAGGCCATGCGCGAACGGACCCGGCTGTTGAAGTCCGGCGGCGCGGACCCGCTGTGGCTGTCGGCTTTGGAAGACACCATGGCGCAATGGGGCGTCGCGGTTGCTGCTGCGCGCCGCGCCGGAGTCGCACAATTGTCCGCGGCCATGGATGCGGCGGAATGTGGAGCAATCGGTGCGTTTCCCCGCGCGCATTTGTCCGTCGCGGGCTTGCTCGAAGCCTGGCTCGGCGAGATGCCGGCCGGCGACGCGGAAGATCGCTTCCGCGCCGCATTGAACCAGAACCGGCTGCGCGATACGGAGGCCGGTGGCGCGACGGAAGGACCGCACCGGAGCGATTTGCGCGTGACCCACACGGCAAAGGACATGCCGGCGGAGCAGTGTTCCACGGGCGAGCAGAAGGCGCTGCTGATCGGCATCGTCCTGGCGAATGCCCGGCTGCAGGCGGCGCGCCGGGCGGCGGTGCCGGTCCTGCTGTTGGACGAAGTGGCCGCCCATCTCGATGGCGTGCGCCGGGCGGCGCTGTTCGAGGCTCTTCTCGATCTCGGCGCCCAGGCCTGGCTGACCGGCACCGATATCGGCCTGTTCGAGGGCTTCGGAAGCGGCGCCCAGTTTTTCACCGTGCGCGACGGCCGGCTGATCGGCTGATGCGGCACGACATGCGGTTGCGGAGGTAGATCATGGCGAAGAGCGATCCCGTCGAACGGCGGATTGCCACGCCCGATGAGTACGGTGCGGACGCGATCAAGGTATTGCGCGGGCTCGATGCGGTGCGCAAGCGGCCCGGCATGTACATCGGCGACACGGACGACGGCTCGGGCCTGCACCACATGGTCTACGAGGTGGTCGACAATTCCATCGACGAAGCGCTTGCCGGATATTGCGACCGCATCTACGTGTCGCTGAACCCGGACGGCTCCGTCACGGTGCGCGACAACGGCCGCGGCATCCCGACCGATATCCACGAGGAAGAGGGCGTCTCGGCGGCCCAGGTCATCATGACCCAGCTCCACGCCGGCGGTAAGTTCGACCAGAACACCTACAAGGTGTCCGGCGGCCTGCACGGCGTCGGCGTCTCGGTGGTGAACGCACTATCGGCTGTTCTCGACTTGCGCATTTGGCGGAACGGCAAGGAGCATCACATGCGCTTCCACGACGGCGAGCCGGAGGCGGACCTTGCCGTCGTCGGCAGCGTGGACGCGAAGAAGACCGGCACCGAGGTGACGTTCCTGCCCTCGCCGGTCACCTTCACCAAGCTCGAATTCGACTTTGCGACGCTGGAACACCGCCTGCGCGAACTGGCGTTCCTGAATTCCGGCGTCTACATCGAGCTCGAGGATTTGCGCGGCGTCGAGCCGAAGCACGTGGACCTGCACTACGAAGGCGGCATCGAAGCCTTCGTGAGCTATCTCGACCGCAACAAGACGGCGCTGCACCGCCCGCCGATCTTCATCAAGGGCGAACGCGACGGCATCACCGTCGAAGTCGCGATGCAGTGGAACGACGGCTATCATGAGAACGTCCTCTGCTTCACCAACAACATTCCGCAGCGCGACGGCGGCACGCACCTCGCGGGATTTCGCGGGGCCTTGACCCGCACCGTGAACGGCTATGCCAGCGACAGCGGCATCGCCAAGAAGGAAAAGGTGCAGCTCACCGGCGACGACGCGCGCGAAGGCCTGACCTGCGTGCTCTCGGTCAAGGTGCCGGACCCGAAGTTCTCGTCCCAGACCAAGGACAAGCTGGTGTCCTCGGAAGTACGGCCGACAGTCGAGGGCCTGGTGGGCGAGCGGCTCGACAGCTGGTTCGAGGAGCACCCGTCCGATGCGCGCATCATCGTCGGCAAGGTGGTCGAAGCCGCGGCGGCGCGCGAGGCGGCGCGCAAGGCGCGCGAGCTGACGCGGCGCAAGGGTGCGCTCGACATCTCGAGCCTGCCCGGCAAGCTTGCCGATTGCCAGGAGCGCGATCCGGCCAAGGCCGAACTCTTCCTGGTCGAGGGCGATTCGGCCGGCGGCTCCGCCAAACAGGGCCGCAACCGCGCGTTCCAGGCGGTGCTGCCGCTCCGCGGCAAGATCTTGAACGTGGAGCGCGCCCGCTTCGACAAGATGCTGTCGTCGAACGAGATCGGCACGCTCATCACCGCGCTCGGCACCGGCATCGGCCACGACGACTTCGACATTACCAAGGCGCGATACCACAAGATCATCATCATGACCGACGCGGACGTGGACGGCGCCCATATCCGCACCCTGCTGTTGACCTTCTTCTATCGGCAGATGCGGCCGCTGATCGACGCGGGCTTCCTCTATATCGCCCAGCCGCCCCTCTACAAGATCAAGCGCGGCAGTTCGGAGATCTACCTGAAGGACGAGCGGGCGCTTGAGGATTATCTCATCGGCTCGGGACTCGACGGCGCGGTGCTCGAACTGCACGACAAGACCCAGCACGCAGGCCCGGACCTGCGCCGATTGGTCGATGATGCCCGCATCTGCCGTGCGCTGCTGCAAAGCCTGGCCCGCCGGTACGCGCAGCCGGTCGTGGAGCAGGTGGCCATCGCCGGCGCGCTCAATCCCGAAGTGCTCGCTGACCCGACGCAGGCGAAGGACGCCGCCGGTTACGTGGCGCAGCGGTTGAACGTCCTGGCGGCGGAAAACGAACGCGGTTGGACCGGCGAGCCCACGAGCGACGGCGGTTTGCGCTTCCGCCGCGAGGTGCGCGGCGTGACCGAAGCGCATGTGATCGACGGACCGCTGATCCGCTCGGCCGAGGCCAGAAAACTGGATCGTCTGGCCGGCGAATTGCAGATGGTCTACGGCCGGCCGGCCCGATTCCGGCGCAAGGACCAGGACGTGCAGGTCAACTCGCCGACCATGCTGCTCGATACGGTCATGGGGATCGGCGCCAAAGGCTTCGACAAGCAACGCTACAAGGGCCTCGGCGAAATGAACCCGCAGCAGCTTTGGGAAACCACGCTCGATCCCAATGTCCGCACGCTTCTGCAAGTCAAAGTGGCGCAGGCCGACGAAGCCGACGGCATCTTCGCCACCCTCATGGGCGACGTGGTCGAGCCGCGCCGCGAGTTCATCCAGTCCAACGCCCTTAACGTCGCCAACCTCGACGTGTAGGCGGCAGCCGCCCGCGTTAACACCTCGCGACGAGCTGCGTGATACACTTTGCGTGGTTCATCGGTATGCGCGATCAAGGCGTTAACCCTAACGGCGCGGCGAAGGTCACCATGCTCAAGCGCACCTCGAAATTCGCGGCGATGCTGCTCGCGGGCCTGGCTTTAGGTTATGTGGCGGCTTCTGCGCATGCGGCGGCCGGCAACGCGGATCCGCGTACGGCGGCCTTGCAGGGCGCGCTGACCGGCACGCCCGATGGCTTGGCCTCCCTCGACGCCTGGCTCGGCGAGCCGAGCGCTCTTCCCGCGCTCACGGCGGCCCGCGCAGGCTCCCTCATCGGCGATCTGCGCCGCCTGCTGCGGCAGGGCAACACGACCGTTGTTCAAGCGGCGGCTGAACGCATTTCGCGGGCGGCACTCTCCGGCATGCGCGAACTCCGCGTGGCGCGCGCCGCGGTGCCGAGCAATATCCATTTGGGCGACGGCCGGTTCGGCTTTGCCTTCCAGCCCCCGGGCGCGCAGGCGCCGCAGCAATTCACCGCAATTTCCCCCGGCGATCCTCGCATCGCCGGCCGCAATCTCAAGGCCGTGCGCTCGACGAACGACCAGCACGTGTTGCGTTCCGGCATCGTCGGCATCGAATCCGTGAAATTGGCCATGCCCAGCGGCAATTGGCGCGTCCTGGTGCTGACCAGCGATGACGGCCCGCTCTCGAACGCCGAGCCGTTCGGCCGCGAGGTGCGCGTGAACAACGACACGTTCCAACTGGCGTCGTCGCGGCCCAACCAGTGGCTGCAAGGCGCGACAATCGGCGATGGTGCCGCCGGCGGCTCGCCGAGCGGCGGCGTACTGATGCTGCCCGGCCGCGTCAGCAACGCAACGCTTACGATCGCCTTCTCGGGCGGCGATTCGCCGACCTATGTCTGCGCCATCATCGTCGAGCCCGCCGACAAGCCGAGCCTGCTGCGAAGCGGACGCGACCTGCAGGCGCTGCTCGATCCCCGCACCGATACGTCGGCGATCGCCGAGGCTGTGGCCGCGATCGACGACGCCATCGGCGCCCTGCTGGCGGACATTCCGACCGCGGCCGGCCCCGGCGCCGGCCCGGACCAGCTCGCCCAGCAACTCGGCCTGAACAACCCACCTTCGCCGCAACAGCCGGCCGTCAGCCCGAACTGATCCCTTCGTAAGCTTCGCTAAACTGCCCAATCGCACGCCTCATGGTTCGACAGGCTCACCATGAGGACGAGAAAACATCCTCACCCTGAGCTTGTCGACGGGTGAGGGGCGCGATCCTCTCCATTTGTCAGACGAGGGTAACCCGCTTCAGCGGCTCCGTCCGCGCCGGCGGCATGGAATCGCGCAAATCGGCAACCAGGTCGCTCCGCCGTTTCCCGTAGGCCGGATCGCTCCAGCGGTTGCGCCGTTGCAGCGGATCGTCGTTCAAATCGTAGAGCTCGCCCTCGCTGCCGTCATGCAACGTGCCCGGCTCGTAGATTGTGCAGACATAGCCGTCGCGATAGAGCGTCCGCAGGTGCAGATGCACGTCGTTGATGTCGCTGTCCCATTCCGTGAACACCCGCTCGCGCCGCTGCGCCGTGGCGTCCCGCGCACTGGTCGGCAGCGGCTTGCCCTGCATCCACGCGGGCACGGGCAGCCCGGCGATGGCGCAGAACGTCGGCGCCAGATCGACGTGACCGACCGGCGCCGCGACCGCGGCCGCCGCAATCCCGGCCGACGGCGCCGGCCGCCAGATCAGCGGCAGCCGCATCAGCGCATCGACGTGATACGGGCCCTTGAACAGCAGGCCGAAATCACCCTGGAACTCGCCGTGATCGGTGGTGAACAGTATGTCGGTATCGTCGAGCGAGCCGCGCTGGCCGATGCGCTGAACCACGCGCGCGAGCGCTTCGTCGATCAGCTCGTTCTTCACATGGACGCGCGCGTTGATTTCGCGAATCTGGTCGACGGTGAGGGCTGCCGGCACGAACTTGCTCGGCGCCTCGAAATTCGACACCAGCCTGCCCTCGAACCAATCGAGCCAATGGCGCGGCTTGTCCTTCAAGATCGCCGCCGCCTGCTCGCGCGATCCCGGATAGCCTTCCGGCAAGTCGAGGTCGCGCCATTTGACGCGGCCGACCTCGGCTTCCGGCGGGTCCCAAGGATGGTGCGGATCGGGAAAGCTCATCCACACGAACCAATCCGCGTCCGCAGGCAGGCTGTCGAGATAGGCGATGGTGCGCGCGGCGACCCAGTCGGTGTGATAGTGCTCGCGCGCGACCGGATTGTGTTTCACCTGCACGGCGCCCGTCTCGCCGCCGCCGGCGATGTTCTGATCCGGCCCCGGCACGATCACCTGATAGAAGTTCGGCACATCGTTCGGAAAATTGTTCCTCAACCATACGGGGTAATGCCAGGGACCGATGGCGCCGTGCATGGCGAGCTCCATGTGCTCGAAGCCGCGATGGGGGCCGAACTGGCCGTCGCGGCCAAGCCGGTTTTCCGGAAAGACCTGGCCGAAATCGAGCGCCGGCTCGAAATGCGCCTTGCCGATGAGCGCCGTGCGGTACCCGCCCTTGTCGTGCAGGTATGCGGCGACCGACGGTGCATCGGCCGGTAGCGGAACGCCGTTCATGGTCACGCCATGCGTGCGAACGTATTGGCCGGTGAGCATGGTCGAACGCGAGGGCATGCAGACCACGTTCTGGCAATGGGCCCGCTCGTAGCGGATGCCCTCCGCCGCCAGCGCGTCGATTGCCGGTGTGCGGGCAATCCTGCCGCCATTGCAGCCGAGCGCGTCGTAACGCTGCTGGTCGGTGGTCACGAACAGAATCTTGCGTACCATGCTGTCCTCGTATGCGGCGCGAGCGCGCCGCGTGGTTTGCGAAGGCCGGATCGGCTTGTTAGGTTACGAGTGTCGTTTTTCGACGTCATCAGCAATCGCCGCTCATACAAGACGGCGAGACGATGGCGGGCAGGGGAGGACGCGGCCAATGGCAATGACCAGCCTCGCACCGGCGCTCTGCAAGCGTTTCGGCATCCGCTATCCGATCTTCGGATTTTCACATTCCATCGAGGTCACGGCGGCGATCACCAACGCTGGCGGCTTGGGTGTCCATGGCGCCACGCGCGACACGCCGGAGGAAATCGAGCATGGTCTTCGCGCCATTCGCCAAATGGTCGGCGATCTGCTCGGCGCCATCGACGAGCACGACGTGGAGCCGCTGGTGCATTATCCGGCCGGCCAGAGCATCGCCTATTTCAACCGCGTCACGACCGTTGCCGAGGTGATGGCCGATTTCGTGCGCGAGGCCGAGACAAGCTTGCGCCGTCTCGGAACCGCGTAAGGGCCGCGCCCGTGGATTTCGAGCTTTCGCCCCGGGCGCGCGAGCTGCGCGAAAGGGTGGAATCGTTCTTCCGGGCGAAAATTCTGCCCCGCCACCGCGAATGGCACCGGCTCTGCGAAGAGCAGGGCATCGCGCCGCCGCCGTTCGTGAAAGACTTGCAGGCGGAAGCGAAAGCCGAAGGCCTGTGGAACCTGGCGCTACCGAAGCTCGCCGACGACGAACCCGGCACGCGGTTGACCAATCTGGAATTCGCGCCGCTCGCCGAGATCATGGGACGCCTGCCGTGGGCATCGGAAGTGTTCAACTGCCATGCGCCCAATGTGCCGAACATGGAAATCTTGCAGATGTTCGCAACGCCCGCGCAAAAGCGGAACTGGCTGCGCCCGCTGCTGAACGCGGAGATCCGCTCCTGCTTCGGCATGACGGAACCCGACGTCGCTTCTTCCGACGCGCGGAACATCGCGACCAGCATCCGGCGCGATGGCAACGACTCATACGTCATCGACGGCCATAAATGGTTCATCACCGGCGCGGGACATCCCGAATGCAAAGTGTGCCTGCTGATGGGCGTCACCGACCCGGCCGCCGATCCCTTGCGCCGCCATTCCATCGTCATCGTGCCGACCGACGCGCCGGGCTTCGAGGTGGTGCGCTCGATCCCCGTGTTCCATCACCACGACCGGGTGGCGCCGCATGCCGAGATCAAGCTGACGGGCGTGCGCGTGCCGCTGGAAAACATTCTCGGCCGCGAGGGCGAGGGCTTCGCCATGGCGCAGGCGCGGCTCGGCCCGGCGCGCATTCACCATTGCATGCGCGCCATCGGCACCTGCGAGGTGCTGATCCAGCTCATGCACGAGCGCGCCTCGTCGCGCACCACGTTCGGCGTCCGCGTCATCGACAACGCCAATGTGCAGGACTGGATCGCCCTGTCGCGACTCGAACTCGAGCAGGCGCGGCTCCTGGTCTACAAGGCCGCCTGGGCGCTCGACCGCGGCGGCAACAAGGCCGCGCGGCGCGAGATCGCGCTGATCAAGGTTGCCGTGGCACGGGTCTACCAAGCGATTGCCGACCGCGCGGTGCAGGTGTTCGGCGCCATGGGCGTCACCGACGATGCGCCCGTCGCGTCGGCCCTGGCCCAGGCGCGCGCGTTCCGCATCTACGACGGCCCGGACGAAGTGCACTTACGTGGCATATTCCGCCTGGAGCAGCCGGGTTCGGTCGGCGACAGCGCCCACTACATGACGCGCCATTGAACGAGGGACACGCGGCGATGGAGCGCAGCTTTTCGCGTCCGAGGACTTCAAGGAGGGCGCCCGCGCCTTCCTGGAGAAGCGGCGGCCGGTGTTCATGGGCCGCTGAAATGGGGAAACAAACGTCAAAACAATCGAGGGGAGATTACGCGTCATGACTGAGTCAAAACCACAGCCGTACGGCTGGGTCATCGTCGCCATGCTGTTCATGTTCATGTTCATCAACTTCGTGGACAAGGTGATCATCGGGCTCGCGGGCGTGCCGATCATGAAGGATCTCGGCATCACGCCGAAGGAATTCGGCATCGTGAATTCGAGCTTTTTCTATCTCTTTTCCATTTCGGCCATAGTCACCGGGTTCATTGTCAACCACATCCAGGCGCGCTGGGCGCTGCTGGTGATGGCCCTGATCTGGGCGCTGACGCAATTCCCCATGATCGGTACGGTCGGCCTCGGCACGCTGATGGCGTGCCGGATCGCGCTCGGCGCGGGCGAGGGACCGGCCTATCCGGTGGCGCTGCACGCCACCTACAAATGGTTTCCGAACGAGTTCCGCACCTTGCCGACGTCGATCATCGCCCAAGGTGCTGCCATCGGCGTGGTCATCGCGGTCCCGTTGCTCGACCACGTGATCGAGGAATATTCCTGGCATTGGGCCTTCGGCCTGCTCGGCGTCGTCGGTCTTGTCTGGGTCATCGTCTGGATGCTGGTCGGGCGCGAAGGCACGATCACGGTCACGGTGGCCCAGGATACCGGCAAGTCCATCGATCACGTGCCCTATTGGCGGTTGCTGCTGAACGGCACCGTGCTGTCGGGTTTTGCCGCCGGCTTCGGCGCCTATTGGGGCCTGTCGCTTCTGGTCGGCTGGTTCACGCCCTACCTCATCCAGGGCATGCATTTCACCCAGAAGGAAGCGAGCTGGATCACCACGCTGCCGTGGGCGGCCGGCCCCTTCATCGTCATCTTCGCGGGCTGGCTGTCGCAACGGCTGATGGCAAACGGCGTCAGCACGCGCTGGGCCCGAGGTGTATTCGGCGGCGGGTGCGTGGCATTGGGCGGCCTCGCGTTGATCCTGATGCCGCATCTTCCCGGTGTCGGACTGAAGGTCGCCATGGTGATCATCGGCATTTCGGTGCCGTCGGTGATCTATGTGATGGGCCATGCCATCGTCAGCGAGATCACGCCGGTGTCGCAGCGGGGCGCCATGCTGGCGATCAACAACGCCATCGCCACGTCCGCCGGCCTCATCGGACCCTATCTGATGGGAAGCGTGATCCAGGACGCGCTCAAGAGCGGTGCCACGGCGCAAACCGGCTATGAACAGGGCTTCCTGTTCTGCGGCGTGGTGGCGCTGGTCTGCGGTTTGATCGGCATGATCTTCCTCAGACCCGGCGTGGAAGCGGCGCGTTTCGCCGCGACGGCGCGGCCGGCAGCGGCAGCGGCGGAGTGACGTGACGGCCCGGCTCCGGGGCGCAAGCGCCGGAGCCGGTCAGCCGCGATGCTTCAACAGGGCAGGTGCCAGGAGCGCGGCGAAAGGCGCGCCGATCTCCAAATCGCGCTCGTCGTACCAAAGCGCCTCGTGCAGCAGGTTGACTGTGCCGACGATTGCGTCGCCCTGCATGACCAGCAGGTTGATCACCGAACCGCAGCCCAGCTTGGCGATCAGTTCGTGATCGTAGAAGGCCCAGCGGATGTCGGCGGGCGTGCGGCCGAGGTAGGGTCGCTTGCCCTTCAAGACGTATTCGCCCCAGGGCGTGGCCGTCATAATCTTGCGGCCCGCAACCGGATAGGCCACCGGCTGATTGCTGTAGATGCGCTCCGCCGTCCCATCCGGATGCAGCACCATAATTGTGAAGAGCTTGTGTCCGACGGCCTGACCCAAGGCGCGGTCCAACGCCCGGTAGAGCGCGAGCGGTTGATTCGGCAGCGCCGCCGCGGCGCGTGCCTCGGCGAGCAAGGGCTTCGGATCGGGGCGGGAGCGTGGGCCGGTCATGGGGTTTTGTCCTTGGTGGTGCGAAGGCGCGAGAGCTTGGTTCTCGGCTCGGGGATGAGACCGAGCGGGCGGAAGCGCATGGCGAGGATCAGCGCCAATCCGATCATGATTTCGCGAAGCGCCGCGACTTGGACCGCGGCCAGGCCCGGCATTATGGCGGCGGCGAAGCGCGTCGCCTCCACCAGCACGATCACCAGCGCTGCGCCCAGCACGGCGCCGTAGTTGTTGCCGGTGCCGCCGGCGGTGAGCGCCAGGAATATATAGATGGTGATCAGCGGCTGAAACACGTCCGGCGCGACGTAAGACGTGTAGTGGCCGTAGAGGGCGCCTGCCACCCCCATGATCCCCGCGCCAAGGGCGAAGGCTTCGACCTTGAAGCGCGCCACCGGCTTTCCCGCGACCGCGGCCACCGTGTCGTCGTCGCGAATGGCGCGGAGAACGCGGCCATATGGGCTCCGGCGCACGCGTTCCAGAAACAGCAATGCGACGGCGACTGCCGCAAGCGTGCCGGCGGCGAAAAGCAGATCGAAGTCGCTCGGCGAGACCACGCCGCGCCAGGGCCCCGGCACGCCGGAGATGCCGTCGGTGCCGTTGGTCAGCCACACTTCGTTGCTGGCGACGAGGCGCATGCTCTCTGCGAATCCGAGGGTGACGATGGCGAGGTAGTCGCCGCGAAGCCGGAGCGTGATGGCGGCGAGCACTGCGCCCGCTGCGGCGGCCAGGACGAACGCCGCCGCCAACCCGCCGGCGATGGGCCAAGCCGCGTGTTTGGTGAGGATGGCGGAGCCATAAGCGCCCACCGCGTAGAAACCGGCAAGGCCGAGATTGACCAGGCCCGCCAAACCCCAAGTGAGATTGAGCCCGAGCGCCAGCAGCGCATAGATGCCGCCGAAGGTCATCAGGGTGAGGAGATAGTCGAGCATGGCGCGGTCAATACGCCCGTTCGCCGAGGATGCCGCGCGGCCGGATGGTCAGGGTGAGCAGGATCGCAAGGAAGCCGATGGCCGTGCGATAGGTCGGCGCGATGGCGATGAGCGACAATTCCTCGGCGAGGCCGACCACGAGCGCGCCCAACACGGCGCCGGGAATGGAGCCGAGGCCGCCGAGCACCGCGGCGGCGAACACCGGCAGCAGCGCGCGAAAGCCGGTCAGCGGATCAATGCTGGTGTCGAGGCCGAGCAGCATGCCGCCGGCGCCGGCGAGACCCATGCCGGTGAAGTTCGCCGCGCGCGCCACCTTCAGGGGATCGATGCCTTTCAGGTCCGCAAGCGTCGGGTTGTCGGCGACGGCGCGCATGGCCTTGCCGGCGCGGGTGAACGCGAGAAAGGCGAAGACCGCGATCATGGCGGCGACCGCGAGCGCCGCATTCTCCGCCTGTTGCGGCCCGAGGTGCAGGGCGCCGAAGCGCCAATCCCGGAACACCGGCAGGTCGTAGCCCCTGATCTCGTTGCCGAACGCGAACCGCACCACGTTCTCCAGCACGAGCGTTAGCGCGATCGAGGCGATGGCCGTCGGCAGCGCACCGTGCGGCCGCATCGGCTTCAACGCGAGCTCGTCGCTGGCCACGCCGAACGCGCCGGCCGCCATGAACGCCAGGACCAGCGCCAGCGGCGCCGGCAGGCCGAAGGTCACATTGGCCAGGTAGCCGGCGAATGCGCCGATGGTGGCGTGGGCGGAGATCGCGAAATTCGGAAACCGCAACACGGCGAAGACCGTGGTCAGGCCGATGGCCGGCACCGCCAGCAGCACGCCGGCAACCAGCCCGTTCAGCGCCAGTTGCGCAATGTCCGCGAGCATGGCGCGGAAGGCCGGATCAGATCAGCTGGATGATCCCGGGCTTGCCGTCCTTGATCCGGTCGAAGCGGAACTTGGCGGACAGAATGTCGCCGATGGCATCGAAGTCGCAAGGCCCGCTGGCGCCGCTGTAGTCAATCTTCTTGCCGGCCTTGAGAAGCTTCAATCCGTCGATGGCGTTGTCCACCGCCTCGCCGCCGCCCTGGGAAATGTCGCGCACGTGGTCATGGATGGCGATGCCGCTGGCCGCGCCGGCCTTCGCCAATGCCAGGATTGCCAGGTTGGCGTGGTCGTAGGTTTGCGCCGTATAGGGATCGACCTCGCCGAGATTGAGTTTCGTCTTGATCCGGTCGTAGGCCGCGGAGTTGAGCGCGGGCGACGGCTGGAAGGTGTAGATGCCCTCGGTCACTTCTTTGGGCAGCGCCGCGAGAAGCTTGTCGTTGACCGCATAGGCGAAGCCGAGCATGCGGCCTTGATACCCGGCCCGATACATATCGCGCAGCAATACGATGGTGTCGGGCGTATAGCCGCCGAGAATCAGGAAATCCGGCTTGCTCTTCAGCAGCTGGTCCACTTCCGAGCGGTAGCTGGTCTTGTCCGCCTCGTAGATCAGGCCGGTCATGGTCTTGCCCATGTCCTTGGCCAAGGCGGTCATCAAGTCGATTGACGTCTGCGCAAAGGGCGTTTGCGGGCCGATATAGGCCAGATGCTGCGCACCCTGACTGACCATGAACTCGGTGGCGCGGCGGATTTGCAGCTGCGAATTCGGCTGGGTGCGAATGATGAAACCTTGATGCGGCAGCTTGGTGATGCTGTCGGCGCCCGACACGGTGAAAAGCATGGTCTTGCTTTCCCAGCAGAGCGGCGCCACCGCCGTGGTCACCGACGACGCCCAGGTGCCGATCACCGCAATCACCTTGTCGACGTCGATCAGCTTCTTCGCCGCTTTCACGCCTGCGTCCGGGTTGGTCTGGTCGTCTTCGCTGACCAGCTTGATCTCCCGGCCGAGCACGCCGCCGGCGGCGTTGACCTCGGCGATGACGGCGGCCACCGCGTCGCGCATATGCGGTCCATAGGGACCGCCGGCGCCGGTCAAGGGCGTGAGCGTGCCGAACACGATCGGCTCGCCGGCGGCAAGGGCGGGACGCCACGATGCCGCGAGAGCCATGCCGGCGATGGATGCCTGCAGCGCCTGGCGGCGCGTGAACGCGCGATATTTGTTGGTCATCTCTCCTCCCTATGCCCCCGCATCGACTGTGCCCCACATCAGCGCCCGAGAAAGGTGCGTCGCACTTCCGGATCGGCGGCGAGCGCCGCGGCCGGTCCGGAGCGGCTGTTGCGGCCGTCGACCATTATGTACGCGCGATGGGAGATTGCCAGAGCCTGCAAGGCATTCTGCTCGACGATGCAAATCGCGACGCCGTCGCGATTGATCTCACCGATGGTCGCGAACAGCCGCGCGCTGGCGATGGGCGACAGTCCGGCGGACGGCTCGTCGAGCAGCAGAAGGTGCGGTGCGCTCATCAGGGCGATGGCCATGGCCAAGATCTGCCGTTGCCCACCCGAAAGCGTGCGCGCCGCGTGGCGGCGCTTGGCGGCGAGTTCGGGGAAGCGTCCCCACACGGCATCGCGGCGGCTCCGCATCCGATCCGATTCCAGGTAGGCGCCGATCTCGAGATTCTCCTGAACCGAGAGCGTGCCGAAGACATTCGCCTCTTGCGGCACGAACGCCAACCCGAGGCCGGCTATGCGCCGCGCCGGCAGGCCGGCGATCTCCCGGTCCTGGAAGCGGATATGGCCCGACGAAATGCGAAGCAAGCCGGCGAGCGATTTCAGCAGCGTCGACTTGCCGGCGCCGTTCGGGCCGATGATGCACACGATTTCGCCCCGATCGACTTCGATGCCGACGCCCTTCAGGACCGAATCCGCCGCGGAATATCCGGCGCGAATGTCTTGCGCGTCGAGCAGGCTCATGTCCGGCGGCCCATATAGGCGTCCTGGACGCGCGGGTCCTCGGCAATCTCGGCAAACCTGCCCGAGACAAGCCGCCGCCCCTCGCTCATCACCACCACCGGATCGCACAATCGCGCGATTGCGTCCATGTCGTGCTCGACGACGAGGAAGGTGATGCCGTCGCGCTTGAGCGACAGCAGGTGTTCGGCAAGCTCGGCCGCGAGCGCCGGATTGACGCCGGCGATCGGCTCGTCCAGCAGGATCAGCTTCGGCGCCGCCATGAGGGCGCGGCCGATTTCCAGCAGCTTTTTCTGGCCTCCGGATATTTCCGCCGCCGCGTGGTCGAGTACGGCGGTGAGTCTGAGCCGGTTTGCGATCTCCTCGGCCCGCGCCAGCAGGTCTCGCTCACGCGCCCGCGCCGCGCCGCTGCCCAACACCGCCGGACCGAGCCGTTCGCCCGGATGGCCCGCGCCGTAGAGCAGCAGGTTCTCCAGCACCGTCAGCCGCGGCAGGCCGCGGCTGATTTGAAACGTGCGCACCAGGCCGGCGCGGCTGATGCGGTCGGGCCGCCAGCCGGTGATATCCCGGCCGTCGAAGACGATGCGGCCCGCATCCGGCGGCACGACGCCGCTGATGACGTTGAAAAGGGTGGTCTTGCCGGCGCCGTTCGGGCCGATCAGGCCAGTGATGGTGCCCGGCTCCACGTCCAGGTCGGCGCCGGTCAGCGCCGCGACGCCGTAGAAGCTGCGTGCGATGCCGCGTGCCTCGAGCAGAGCCATGGGCAAAGCATAATCTCGGACGTAATTGCGGGCACGCGGAATGACGGCTAGCCTCGTGCGTCGTTCCAGCCGCCGAGCAGGTTCCGCCATGTCTCTCACCATCCTTGCCAACGCCAATCTGTTTGACGGAACGGGTGCCGAAATCCGCGAAGCCGCCCATGTGCTCATTGACGGCGAGCGCATCAAGGAGGTTTCCGACAAGCCGCTGAAGGCGGCGAATGCGCGGCGGATCGATCTCGGCGGGCGGACGCTGATGCCGGGTCTGATCGATGCGCATTTCCATGCCATCGCCGCCGATTCCAACATCGCCAAGCTCGAAACCATGCCCCGGTCCCTGGTGGCCCAGTATTCCCGGCGGTTCCTCGAAGCGGCGCTGCAGCGCGGGTTCACCACGGTGCGCGACGCGGCCGGCGCCGACTACGGCCTCGCCCAGGCGCTGAAGCTCGGGCTGATCGACGGTCCCAGGCTGTTCTATTCCGGCAAGGCGTTGACCCAAACCGGCGGCCACGGTGATGCGCGCCCCTACGAGCAGGTCATGGGCTGCCTGTGCTGCGTCGGCGCGGCGACGTTGAGCCAAGTGGCCGACGGCGTGCCGGAAGTGCGCCGGGCCGCGCGCGAAGAGCTGCGTAAGGGCGCCACGCAGATCAAGATCATGGCGTCCGGCGGCGTCGCCAGTCCGAGCGACCCGATTTGGAACCTGCAGTATTCCGAAGAAGAAATCCGCGCCGTGGTGTGGGAGACCCAATCGTGGCGTACCTATGTGATGGCCCATGCCTATACGTCGGAAGCCATCCGCCGTTGCGTCGACTACGGCGTGCGCTCGATCGAGCATGCCAATCTGATCGACGCGGAAACGGCGCGCTTTGTCGCCGAGCGGGGCGCCTACGTGGTTCCGACCCTGGTGACCTACGATGCGCTCGACAAGTTCGGACGCCAGCAAGGCTTCCCCGACGTGAGCATGCAGAAACTCGAGGTGGTGAAGGCCGCCGGCCTCAAGTCGCTCGAGCACCTTAAGGCCGCAAAGGTGAAGATGGGCTTCGGTACCGATCTCCTGGCCGAGATGCACGAGCACCAGAGCCGGGAGTTCTCCATCCGCGCCGAAGTGCTGAAGCCTGCCGAGATCTTGCTCTCGGCGACTTCCGTGAACGCCGAGCTGATCCAGATGAAGGGCGAGCTCGGCGTCGTGACGCCGGGAGCTCTCGCCGATCTCATTGCCGTCGACGGCGACCCGCTGAAGAAAATGGCCCTTCTCGAAGGCCAGGGGCGGCACCTGCCGCTCATCATGAAGGGCGGCAAGCTTTACAAGAACGCGCTCGCCTGACGCACAGCCTTAAGCCCCGCAATAAGTCTTAACCGGTCGTTAAGACTAACCCGCTTAATTGATGGCTTGGTCCGCAGGTCGGTTGCGATCCTGCGCGACTTTGCATGCGGCCACCGCCGCGACCACTGGGCCGAGCACACCTGTGACCTCCGACGCGCGGACGAATCACGTGGCAGCTTCCCCGGACGCTCGAAAGGGCTGGATTGCCGGGTGGTTCAACCGGCCGGGTGGGGTTCTCGCCTGGCTCGGCGTCGGGCTTGTCGTTGCCGTCGTCGCCCTGTTCCTGGTCGATCTCCGCGCCCGTTACCTTGAGGCCATTGCCGCTTCCGAGCGCGCGGCTCTCAGCTATGCCGAGATACTATCCGAGCACACCGCACGCACCTTCGAAGCCGTGGATCGCACGCTCAAAGAGGCGGTCGAAATTCATCACGGCTTGGTCGACGGGCACTATGGCTCGCTGGATGCCGCCCGCGAAGCCTTGCGCCACCTTCAGCAGAGTTCGCCGGTCATCGTCAGCATCGGCTGGACCGACGCCGCGGGCAATCGCATCGTTTCCTCGGTCGGCGCCGATGCCCCGCCCTTGAACATGGTCAACCAGCCGCATTTCGCCGTGCATCGCGATTCCGCCACGGTCGGACTCTACGTGGGCTCGATATTCCGTTCGAGGCTTGACGGCCATTGGCTCATGGTGGTGTCGCGTCGCATTGACGATGCCAGCGGGCGTTTCGTCGGCGTGGTCAACGCCCAGATCAACACCGACTACTTCGTCAATGCCTATCGCTCGATAGACCTCGGACCCAACCACACAATCGCATTGTTTCACCGCAGCGGCTTCATTCTCGCCCGCAGCCCGCCCGACGACGGCAGCATCGGCAAATCCTTCGCCAACAATGCATTGTTCGCCGAGCATGTTCCGTTTGCCGATTCCGGCGCCTATGAATCCGTAAGTTCGATCGACAATATCGTTCGCGTCGTCGGCTACCGCAGCGTGCCGAACCTGCCGCTCGTGGTCCGGGTTGCCTTCGATCGCAGCGAGGTCCTGGCGCGCTGGGATCGCCACCTCGCCATATTCGGGCCGATAGTTCTGGCTTTTGCGGTCCTGGTGCTGATCGGGGCATGGACGTCGTTGCGGCAGGTGCGCGAAATCGAACGAGCACGGCTCAGCGAATACCATGCAAGCGAGGCCGAGGCCCGATTGGTCGAGGCGGTCACCAGCATCGCCGACGGATTTGCGTTGTGGGACAAGGATGCACGCCTGGTTTTGTTCAACCAACGCCTGGGCGAGCAGTACGCCGGTCCCGGCAGCGTCCTGACGCCCGGCGTCACCATGCAGGATCTGATGCGTGCGGCGATCAAGAGGGGCGTCATCGACATCGGCGACGCCGATACGGAGCAATTCATCCAAGCGCGGATGAGCATGATCGGAAACCTGCCGCCCAATTTCGAGCGTAAATTGGCGGACGGCCGCTGGTACTTGGTGAAAGAGCACCGGCTGCTGGACGGCAGTTTCGTCACCATGTTCACCGACATCACCGAGCTGAAGCGCAAGACGCGGCTGCTGCACGACAGCGAGCAACGGGTCCGAGCCATCATCGACAGCGCGCACGACGCCTTCCTTTCGATCGACGCCGAGGGCCGCGTCTTGACTTGGAACGCCCAGGCCGAGCGCACCTTCGGTTGGCCGGAAAGCGAGGTGTTGGGCCGGCCACTGGCCGATCTGATCGTGCCGAAGGCGCATCGCGACGCCTACCAGGCCGGCCTGATCCGCTTCGCGGACGCGCACGAAGCGAAGGCGCTCGAGCGCCCCATCGAATTAACGGCCTTGAATCGCGCCGGGCAGGAATTTCCGGTGGAATTCACCGCGGCCCGGCTCTTGGTGGATGGCCGGGTCACGTTCAACGCCTTCATTCGCGACATTACCGCGCGCAAACGCGTGCAAGACGAGCTGGAGAGGAGCCAACACCATCTTCTGGAAGCCCAACGCATCGCCAAGGTCGGCCATTGGATGTCGGACGAAGCGGGCCAGTCCTCGGTCTGGTCGCCGCAATTGTTCGAAATCGCCGGATTGCCTCCCGCGGAACGCGTTTCCTTCGATCAAGCGAGGTCGCTGGTCCACCCCGAGGATCGTGAAGCGTATTTCGCGTTCCGCAGGCAAACCATCGACTCGCACAGCACGCAACATCACGAGCATCGCTGGGTCAGGCCCGACGGCGAAATTCGCTGGGTGCGAACCCAGGTGGCGCCGCAGTACGACGAGAGCGGCCGGCATTTCAAGACCTTCGGCATCGTCCAGGACATCACCCAGCAGCGCAAGGCCGAGCGAAAGCTTGCGCGGGCGCGGCGGCGCCTCTCGGACGCCATCGAGGCCTTTTCGGAAGGATTCGTGCTTTTCGACAGCGAAGACCGCATCGAGACGATCAACAACAAATACCGCGAGATGTTCCCGCAGTTCGCCGACAAGCTGGTGCCTGGCACGCCCTATCGCGAGGTGCTGGAGGCGACGGTGGAGCGCGGCGTCTACGACCCGGGCGCGGAGGGCGCTGAAGCATACATAGAGCGCGTGATGCAGCGGCATATCTCGGCGTCCGAGCCGCAGGAGTTGCAGCTCAGCGACGGACGTTGGATCCGCATCGTGGAGCGGCGCACGCGCGACGGCGGCATCGTCGGCATCCGAAGCGACATCACGTCGATCAAGAACGCCGAGGCGGCGCTGGTGCGCAAGGTTCAGGACATGGAGATGGTGCAGTCGCGGCTCGAGGAGCAGGGCCGTGACCTGGTCGCCATGGCGGAGAACCTGGCGGCCGCGCGCGACGTGGCCGAGGCCGCCAATCGCGCCAAGTCGGACTTTCTCGCCGTCATGAGTCACGAGATTCGCACGCCCATGAACGGCGTCATCGGCATGACGGGGCTTCTGCTGGACACGCCGCTAAGCGATGAACAACGGCGCTATGCCCAGGCGGTGCAGGAATCGGCGGAAAGCCTGCTTTCGATCATCAACGACATTCTCGACTTCTCGAAGCTCGAAGCGAAACGCATGTCGATCGAAAGCGTCGACTTCAGCTTGGGCCATGTGATCGACGCCGTGGAAGCGTTGCTCGGTCCCAAGGCGCGCACCAAGGGCCTCAAGCTCACCATGTCGATTGCGCCGAACGTTCCGGATTGGTTGAAGGGCGATCCGGGGCGCTTGAAGCAGGTTCTGCTCAACCTGGTCGGCAACGCCATCAAGTTCACCGAAGCCGGATCGGTGCATGTCGCCGCAACTCAGACCGCTGCGCCTGACGGCCGGGCGGAATTGAAGATCGAAGTGACGGACACCGGCATCGGCATTCCCCGCGACGTGCAGTCGCGCCTGTTCACCCGCTTCACACAGGCCGACAGCTCCACGTCCCGCAAATTCGGCGGCACGGGCCTCGGCCTCGCCATTTCCAAGGAGCTTTGCGAACTCATGGGCGGCGCCATCGGTGTCGCGAGCGAGCCCGGTCGCGGCACGCGGTTCTGGTTCACGGCGCTCTGCGGCATCGGCAAACCAGGCGCCATGCCCGATCCGGCGGGGTTGCCCGATGCCGCCGATGGGGCCGCGTCGAAATTCGATGTGCTTGTCGCCGAGGACAACCAGATCAACAGCATGGTGATCGTCGCCATGCTGAACCGCCTCGGACATCGCACGGACGTGGTCACCGACGGCCGGGAAGCCGTGGCCGCCGTGATGCGCCGGCCCTATGACCTGGTTCTCATGGACGTGCAGATGCCGGAAATGGACGGCGTTCTGGCGACGAAGGCCATTCGCGAATTGGCTGGACCGGTGGGCGCGCTGCCGATCGTCGCGCTGACCGCAAATGCGCTGTCGAGCCAGCACGACGAATATCTCGCCGCCGGCATGAACGATTGCTTGACCAAGCCGTTCCGCCTGGAAGACCTGGACACCATTCTGCGCCGTTGGGGCGGGCGCGTCGCTCCGGCGAAGACCAACGGCGCGGCCGCAGCCGAGCCGGCGGCTGCGCCGATCCTGACCGATGACAGTCCGTTGGCGTTTCTCGCCGCCCATGAGGCGCCGGAGCGCTTGCACGCGCTGGTCCATTCCTACCTCGAGGACGCCGAAGCCCGGCAAAGCCGAATCGCCGAGCTGACCGCCGAGCAGAACTGGTCCAAATTGGCCCGCGAAGCGCATGACATGGCGGGTACCGCCGGCAACGTGGGCGCGCTGGAATTGAGCGAGTTGGCCCGCCGGTTGGAGAAGGCCTGCAAATCGGGGGACGTGGCCGAAGCGGCCGCGATCATCGCCGCCATTCATCCGCTCGCCGGCGAAGTGGCGGCTGCGCTGCGTACGCGCTTTCTGCCGCCCGCAGCCTAAGCGCCGCAACGATACGATCGTTCGCACCGTTGCGCGGCGGGATTGAAGTCCTGGTCCGGCGGTCCCGGCGCGACCTATAATGCCGGCCCGCCGCGAACCCCGCTCTCACCTAAACCCGGACCCCGCCATGCCGATCATTCCCCGCGTGCTCGAATTCCAGGACGAGCTGATTCGCATCCGCCGCGACATCCACGCCCACCCGGAACTCGGCTTCGAGGAAGCGCGCACATCGGAGATCGTCGCTTCCAAGCTCCGCGCATGGGGCCTCGAAGTGCATCGGGGCCTCGCCAAGACCGGCGTGGTCGGCACGATCCGCCGCGGCAACTCGCCCCGCTCGGTCGGATTGCGAGCCGACATGGATGCGTTGCCCATCCACGAGATCAACGGCTTCGCGCACCGCTCGACCCACGACGGTAAGATGCACGCCTGCGGCCATGACGGGCACACCACCATGCTGCTCGGCGCGGCAAAATACCTGTCCGAGACCCGCGACTTCGAAGGGGCCGTGCATTTCATCTTTCAGCCGGCCGAGGAAGGCCAAGGCGGCGGCCGCGCCATGGTGGAAGAGGGCCTGTTCGAAAAATTTCCCTGCGATGCGGTTTTCGCCATGCACAACAAGCCCGGCATCCCGCTCGGCCACATGGGCGTCAAGCCGGGCCCGATCCTCGCGTCCTCGGACAGCTGGGACATTCGCGTCAAAGGCCGCGGCACCCATGCGGCGCATCCGCACCTCGGCGTCGATCCGTTCGTTATCGCATCGCATATCGTGCTGGCGCTGCAGACCATCGTCGGCCGCAATGTCGATCCGACGGAATCGGCGGTGGTGAGCGTCGGGTTCGTCAAAGGCGGCTCGACCTACAATGTCATTCCCGACGAGGTGCATATCGGCGGCACCGTGCGCGCCTTCCGCGCCGAGGTGCAGGATCTGGTGGAGCGGCGCATTCGCGAGATCTGCAGCGGCTCGGCGGCCATGCACGGCGTCGACGTGGCGCTCGACTATCGCCGGCGATATCCGCCGACCATCAATCACGCGGCCGAGGCCGCGTTCGCCGCGGCTGTGGCGGAGGAAATCTGCGGCCCGGACCGCGTCTCGCGGAACGTGCGGCCGTCCATGGGCGCCGAGGATTTTTCGTTCATGTTGAACGCGCGGCCGGGCGCCATGGCCTGGGTCGGCAACGGTCCGGGCGAAGACGGCTGCATCCTTCACAACCCGCGCTACGATTTCAACGACAGCGCGATTCCGATCGGCGTGAGTTTTTTCGTGCGCCTCGCGGAGCGCTTCCTGGCCAAGCAAGCGTAGCGCCGATTTATCTATAACTCTCTGATTTGGCGGGAACTTTCCGACGCCTCGCCGGCTCGTCCGGCGCCGCGGCGCGACGCGTCAAGAAATCACCGCATTTCCGGCCGCAATTTGACGCATACGGGCGGCTTGCTGCGAGGCACGATGAAGGCGACGCAGCGGGGGCCGCGTCGCTTGAAGTTTAGACCCTCCCGTGGCGTGGTTTCAGGTATATGCGAAAGCGTCGGATACAGCATCGAGTCGAGCCGCGAATTGGCTCGGCCCGCTTCGATCCGAACGAGGCTGGTCGACCAGAAACCATGAGTGCACGACGCAACACAGATCAGGCGCCCGCACGCTCGCGCTCGCCGCGCGGGCGCGGCAACCCGCGGCCCAAGCGGCCGCGCGGCCGGTTGCGCCGCGTCGCGATCTGGTTGTCGATTGTCGGCATTTGGGCGCTGATCGGCGCCACCGGCCTGATCGCCTACTTCGCCTATGATCTGCCCGACCTCAATCGCCTCTATCAAACCGACCGGCATCCCTCGGTCACGCTGATCGATGGGAACGGCGCCACCTATGCGACGTTCGGCGATCTCTACGGCGAGTTCATTCCCGTGGACCAAATGCCGAAGGTGGTGCCGGAAGCGCTGCTTGCGACCGAGGACCGGCGGTTCTTCCATCACTTCGGCATCGACCCGATCGGTCTGGCGCGCGCCGTCTTCGCCGACCTGCGCGCCGGGCATCTGGTGCAGGGTGGCTCCACCATCACCCAGCAGCTGGCGAAGAACGTCTTCCTGACGCCCGACCGGACGCTCAAGCGCAAGGTGCAAGAAGTGCTGCTGGCGCTCTGGCTCGAACACAAATTCAGCAAGGATCAGATCCTATCGCTCTACCTGAACCGGGTTTACTTTGGCGCCGGCACCTACGGCGTCGATGCGGCATCGGAGCGCTATTTCAGCAAGTCGGCGCGCGATCTCGCCTTGCCGGAAGCGGCGATGCTCGCCGGGTTGCTGAAGGCGCCGACCCGCTACGGGCCGATCACCAATCCCACGGGCGCGCGCGAGCGGGCGAGCCTGGTTCTGGACCGGATGGCGGCCGCGGACTTCATCACTACGGACCAGGCGAAGGCGGCGAAGGCGCATCCGGCGGTTGCGATTCAGCCGAAGGTGCCGCTTCGCAACAGTCGCTACTTCGCGGATTGGGTGCTGGAAGGCATTGACGAATATGCCGGGAGAGGCTGGTCCGACCTGGTGGTCGTGACCACCCTCGATATGAAGCTGCAAGCGGACGCGGAACGCGCCGTGGAAGGTGTGCTGGCGAAATCGGGGGAGGCTCGCGATGTCTCCCAGGCCGCTTTGGTGGCCCTCGGTCCCGACGGCGCGGTTCGCGCCATGGTCGGCGGCCGCGACTGGCGCGACAGTCCGTTCAATCGCGCGACCCAGGCGCGGCGGCAACCGGGTTCGTCGTTCAAGCTGTTCGTCTATCTCGCGGGGCTCGAGGCGGGCCTGAGCCCGGAATCCGCCGCGGTCGATTCGCCGATCAGCGTCGGCCACTGGTCGCCGAAGAACGACAGCAACCACTACTATGGCGAAACCACGCTGCGCGAGGCCTTTGCGCATTCCATGAATTCCGTTGCGGTGCAGGTCGCGCAACAGGTCGGGCTGGAGACCGTGATCGCCATGGCCCATCGCCTGGGCATCACTGGCGAATTGCCGGAGGTGCCCTCCGTCGCGCTCGGCACCGGCGAAGTCAGCTTGCTCGAACTCACCGGCGCCTACGATGTGGTGGCAAACGGCGGCATGGGCGTCATTCCCTACGGCATCGCCGAAATTCGCACCCGCGACGGACAAGTGCTGTTCCGCCGCCAGGGCGGCGGGCCCGGACGCGTGCTGCCCGAACGCGTCGACCGGCAAATGAACGAATTGCTGACCGCCGTCGTCGAAAGCGGCACCGGCCATGCCGCCATGCTCGACCGGCCTGCGGCTGGCAAGACCGGCACGACCCAGGATTTTCGCGATGCCTGGTTCGTCGGCTATACCTCGAATCTGGTCGCGGGCGTCTGGGTCGGCAACGACGACGGCGAGCCCATGAAGCGCGTCAGCGGCGGCACGATCCCGGTCAAGATCTGGCACGATTTCATGGCGGCCGGCACCGCGGGTCAGCCGGTGGAGGCGCTGTTGGCGGAAGCGCCGGGCGCCGCTCCGGGCGAGGAAAGCCACCGCAGCATCTGGCAGCGCATTCTCGGCCAGTTCGGCGACAGCTCACCGAGCCGGGCGCCGGCGAACGCACCGACCTACCAGCGCCGATCCTTCAGCAAGGACCGCTCGGACGGCATCTATCACGAGAACACCAATCCCGCGCCGCAAGTCGGGCCGCGGAATATTTTTTAGCGCGGGCCCTGTGTCGTCGGCTCAGCCGTAGCGATGTAGCGCGTTCCCATTCGCGGCCAACCACGCGCGCGCGCCCGAAAGGCCCGGGTTCAGGCGCTCGACGACGGCCCAGAAGCGCGCGCCGTGGTTCATCTCCTGCAAATGCGCCACTTCATGAGCGACCACATAGTCGAGTACATGCTCGGGCGCCAGGATCAGCCGCCATGAGAACGCCAACGCTCCGTTCGCCGAGCATGATCCCCATCGGCTCTTCATCTCGCGCACCCGCACGCGGCGCACGTTCCGCCCGACCAGCGCCGCCGCCGCTTCCGCGCGGACGAGCAATCGCGCCTGCGCCTCCTTGCGCAGCCAGTCGCGCACCCGCCGGGCCAGATGCTCCGCCCGCCCGCCCACCAGAATGACGCCGTCTTCGAGGCGAACCGTCGTCCGCGAACCTGGAACGTGGCAAATGCGGTGCATTACGCCGAGGATCGGGACGTCGGCGCCGTCGGCGAACGGCAAGCGCGGCGGGATTTTCGCAAGGCGCCGCGCGATCCACGACGATTGGCTTTCGGCAAAGCGCAAACCGGTGGCCAGGCTGGCGCGCGGCGGCAGGACCAGCTCGACTCCGGCGTCGACGGGATTCAATCGGACCGATACCCGCCGCGCCCGGCGCGATATCCGCACGGTCAGCGGCACCGCCCGGCCTTCGATTGCAATCGTATTGCGCATCAGCGGTGCCACAATATCAGGTGCTTGACCAAGATTCCGGCTCGCGGCTCGGCGCGTTCTGTCATAGAATTTTTGCGGGGACGCCGCCAAACCGTAACCCACCACACCTATACGGTGCCCAGCCCGTTCAACAACGAAGGCACCTTATCTATCGCAAGGGGAGGACTGTCGCCATGAATTTTCATCGGAGCGCGCTGTTTGCCGCGGTCAGTACCGGTCTGCTTGCCTTGGCGCCCGGCGCCAGCATGGCTCAGACGGAGATTCAGTGGTGGCACGCCATGGGCGGCCAGCTCGGCGACAAGGTCAATGAACTCGCCGCCAACTTCAACAAGTCGCAAACGGAATTCAAGGTGGTCCCTGTCTACAAGGGCACCTATACCGAAACGATGACGGGCGCCATCGCCGCCTTCCGCGCGGGCCAGCAGCCCGACATCGTGCAGGTGTTCGAGGTCGGCACCGCGACCATGATGGCCGCCAAGGGCGCCGTCTATCCGGTGTGGAAACTCATGGAGGACACCGGCGAGAAGTTCGATCCGAAGGCCTTCCTGCCGCCGGTCTACGGCTATTACTCGACTACCGACGGCAAGTTGCTGTCGATGCCCTTCAACAGCTCGACGCCCGTCTTCTACTGGAACAAGGAATCGTTCAAGAAGGCCGGCCTCGATCCGGAGACCCCGCCCAAGACCTGGCCGCAAGTGGCCGACGATGCCAAGAAGCTGATCGCCGCCGGCTTCACCTGCGGCTTCACCACCCAGTGGCAGACATGGATCCAGCTGGAGAACTTCAGCGCCTGGCACAACCAGCCGTTCGCGACCAAGGCGAACGGCTTCGGCGGCCTGGATACGGAGCTGACATTCAACAGGCCGCTCCAGGTCAAGCACATCCAGCAGCTGGCCGATTGGGAGAAGGACAAGATCTTCGTCTATGGCGGGCGCGAAGGTAAGCCCGATCCGAAATTCGCCAGCGGCGAATGCCCCATGTACCTGGCTTCCGCCGGATCGGCCGGCGGTTTCGCCAAGGCCAACATTCCCTTCGGCATCGGCATGCTGCCCTATTGGCCGGACGTGGCCGGCGCGCCGCAGAATTCGATCATTGGCGGCGCGACGCTCTGGGTGCTGTCGGGCAAGCCGAAAGAGCACTACAAGGGCGTGGCCAAGTTCTTCACCTACTTGTCGTCGCCGGAGGTGCAGGCTGATTGGCACCAGGCCACGGGCTATGTGCCGATCACCATCGCGGCCTACGAATTGACCAAGAAGCAGGGCTTCTACGCGAAGAACCCCGGGCGCGACGTGGCGGTGCTGCAGCTCACCAACAAGCCGCCGACGGAGAATTCCAAGGGCTTGCGGCTCGGCAACTTTGTGCAGATCCGCGACATCGAAGACGAAGAGCTCGAGTCGGTCTGGGCCGGCAAGAAGACGGCCAAGCAGGCGCTGGACGAGGCGGTCAGCCGGGGCAATGCCTTGCTTCGGCAATTCCAGCAGTCGGCGCAGTAAAGCGCACCGCCGCGAACTAGATGCACAAGCGCGTCTCATTCAATAGCAAACTGCTGCCCTATCTGCTGCTTGCGCCGCAGCTCGCGGTCACGCTGATATTCTTCATCTGGCCGGCGGGTCAGATGATCAAGCAATCGGTTTTGGTCGAAGACGCCTTCGGCCTCAGCAGCAGGTTTGTCTGGTTCGACAATTTCGCGAAGATATTCGGCGACCCCAATTATCTGCAGTCACTGGAAGTGACGCTGATCTTCAGCGTCTCCGTCGCGGTCCTGGCGCTTTCGGTGTCGCTGCTGCTGGCGGTGATGGCGGACCGGGTGATCAAAGGCGCCAGCGCCTACAAGACGCTGCTGATCTGGCCGTATGCCGTGGCGCCCGCGGTCGCCGGCGCGCTTTGGAGCTTCCTGTTCGATCCGACGGTCGGAGAAGTGACCTATGCGCTCAAGGCGCTCGGCGTGAACTGGAACTTCGTGCTGAACGGCGGCCAAGCCATGGTGCTGGTGGTGATCGCCGCCACATGGAATCAGATCGCCTACAACTTCGTATTTTTTCTCGCCGGACTGCAATCGATTCCGAAATCGCTGATCGAAGCCGCGGCGATTGACGGCGCCGGACCGGGCCGCAGGTTCTGGACCATCGCGTTGCCCTTGATTTCGCCGACCGGCTTCTTCCTGCTGACCGTGAACATCGTCTATGCCTTCTTCGGCACGTTCGGCATCATCGACATTATCACCAAAGGCGGCCCCGCCATGGCCACCAACATTCTCGTGTACAAGGTATACTCCGACAGTTTCCGGGCGCTCGACCTCGGCGGTTCGGCGGCGCAGTCGGTGGTGCTTATGGTGATCGTCATCGGCCTGACGGTGGCGCAGTTCCGCTACATCGAACGGCGGGTGCATTACTGATGGTGGAGAACCGCCCCTGGGTGACGGATTTCGCGCACGCCGTGCTGCTCCTTGGCGTGTTCATCATCGCCTTTCCAATCTATATCGCCGTCATCGCTTCGACCCATTCGCTGACCACCATGCTGCAAAGCGGCGTTCCGCTGCTGCCGGGCGGGCAATTCCTGGCCAACTACAGGGAAGTGATCTTCAGCGGCGTCGGCGCGGCAAGCTCGCCGCCGGTCAGCC
>DASQHM010000176.1:0-33648 GCA_035632095.1 Candidatus Cybelea sp.
GATCACTTCGCCCGATCCGGCGCCATCGGCCGGCGGGATCGTGCCGGTTTCGTCCACCACGTAGCCGGTGTAGCGCAGCTTCGGCTGAATCGCCCGCATGAGCGGGAACGTATGGTCGAACGGAATCAGCGCCGGATCGCCGTGCACCAGCACGCGGTCGAAATAACGCTCGGTCAGGTCGAGCATCTCGCGTTCGCGTTCGGGCTTGTCCTGGGCCACCAGAATATCGCGCACCGACGAGACGATCGCCGGACGGTTCGCTTCACCAAGCGCCGCATCGAGCAGGGGCAGCACTTCGAAGCGCATCTGGCGGCGGCCAAACGGGAACAGCTCGGTCGCCAGGACGTGGGGCCGGCGTTCGCGCCAAATCTTCAGGAGCAGGTCGCGGCGAGCCGCGCGCCACGCATCGTCGATGGGCCGGTCATCGGCATCGAGCAGCGTCTTGAAAAACATGTCCGCGGCGCGCGTTGGAGGCAGCTGCACCAATTCTGCGCCGCCCACGTCGAGCCCCGGAATTTCATGGCCGCCGGTGACCAACGTCGTTTCCAGGCCGGCACGCTGGAATGCGCGCGTCAATGTGGCGGCGCGGCGCAAATGCCCGATGCCGAGCAGGTGCTGCACGTAAAAGAGAACGCGCCGCCGGCTCATGGACCTTCGAGCGCGATATTCAAACGCGCGACGCTGGGCGTCCCGTCACCGTCGAGCGTGAAGGCATGCAGGCACCGCCAGTCGAGTTTCACCGGCTGCCGGCCCATCATGTCCCAGCCGGTGGCAAGGGCGAGGATGGCGCGGATCATGCCCTTGTGCGTCACGGCAATTGCGGACCGGCGGCTCTCGGCCAGATCGTTGAGAAACGGTCGAATGCGCTTCTGCATGTCGCGGGGACTTTCGCCGCCCGGCGGACGGAAGTCCAGGCCGCGCGCCTCGTTCGCCGCCATGCCGGCGCCGTAGCGCGCGCGCAAGTCATCGACGGTGCGGCCCTCGAATTCGCCCCAATCCAGCTCGGTCAAGCGTGGCTCGATAGTGACCGCGCGGATCCCGAGGAGCGCGGCCGTGCGCCGGGCGCGGACCAGCGGGCTCGAATAGGCGGCCATGCCGCTGAACGGCGGCGGCAGGCGCCGCCCGGCCAGCGCCGCTTCGCCGTCCGGCGACAACGGAATATCGGCCCGGCCTTGCAGGCGCCCTTCCGTGTTCCATGCGGTCGGGCCGTGGCGGATCAGGGCCAAGGTCGTCATGGCCGAAGTGCCCGCAGCA
This sequence comes from Candidatus Cybelea sp., assembly GCA_035632095.1. Taxonomy (GTDB): domain Bacteria; phylum Pseudomonadota; class Alphaproteobacteria; order Ferrovibrionales; family Ferrovibrionaceae; genus DASQHM01. The sequence goes on from DASQHM010000176.1 coordinate 1,255, forward strand.
CGCCATCGAGCCGCGCCGCCGCCACGTCCAGGTTTCGCTCGCCGGTCACGAAGCGCCGGGCCGCCGCGCCGAAGCGCTCGCGCCGATCCGCGTCATCGAGAAGGCCGCCGAGCTTTGCGGCGAAATCGGCCGCATCGCCCGCGGCCGCCAGCAATCCGGTCTCGCCGTCCTTCACCACGTCGGGCACGCCGCCGACGCTGCCGGCGATCACCGGCAGTCCGGCGGCTTGCGCCTCGAGCAGCGCCATGCCGTAGGCTTCGCCCGCGGCGGGCCACACACAGATATCGCCGGCCGCATAGAGGCGGGCGAGCGGTTCGGGCCCGAGGGCGCCAAGCATCGTCACGTCTGTGCCGAAGGATGCGAATGCCGCTCGGACCTCGCCACGCGCCTTGCCGTCGCCGGCGATCAACAATCGCCAGGCGCCGCGCGGCAGCCGATGCAACGCGGCCGCCAGGCGGCGATAGCTTTCGAGTTTGTCGCGCTTGCGCATCATGCCGACGGCCACCAGCCAAACTTTGCCGGGATCGATGCGGTGCTCGGCCGCGAGCGCCGCGCGGATTTCGCCGCGGTTTGCGGAAGCGGCGACGTAAGGCGCCGGATCCAGGAAGGGCGGGAGATAGTGCAGACGCGAAGCCGCGGCAATTGGGGCGAGCGCGGCCATGTCCACCCGCGTCGGACAGAACAGCGCATCGGCGCCGGCGATTGCGGCCTTTGCGGCGGCGAACGGCGCGGCGAAGGCGCCCGCGGCGCGCTTCGGGCTGTAGGAGGGCTCGGCGATGACATAGGGAATGCCGAGATTTCGCGCCACCGCCGGACCGAGCCAGTCGGGCGACTTGTAATAGACATGATAGGTGAACCAGAGCGCCGGCCGCAGCGCCGGCGGCCGCGCGGCAAGATCGGCGGCAAGCCGGGCCGCTTCGGCGCGGCCCGCTTCCATGATCGCTATTTGCCGCGCGCCGTCGCCGCGGCTCTCGTAACTCTGAAACGACGAGGCCAGTTCCACCGGGTGGCCGGCATGCTGAAGCGCCGCCACCAGCAATTCCGCGACGCGCCGGTCGCCGCTCGGTACGGGATGGTCGGGCGGCTTCATGGGTGCATAGAAGGCAACGCGCAAACTCAGTCTCCGGCTTCGCGAGCCAGCAGCGCCGCGGCCGCGGGCTTTTCGCCGAGGCCGAATCGCCGGGCCAGGCGGTCGATGCCGGGAGCGGCCGCGAATTGGGCGCGCATGCGCCGCTCGCCCGCTTCGGCCAAATGGGCGCGCCGTGCCGGATCGCGGATCAGGGCCGCAAGAGCCTGGGAGAGCGCGGCCGCGTCGCCCGGCGGCACGAGGATGCCGGTGAGGTCGTGCTGGATCAATTCCGGGATGGCGGCAAGCGAGGTGGAGATACAGACGACGCGCTGGCTCTGGGCTTCCATCAACACGTTGGGCAATCCGTCGCGATCGCCGTCCGGCGCGATGCGGCTCGCCAGGACGAAAATATCGGCGCCGCGGAGCGCCGCCAGCACGGCGGCTTGCGGCTTGGCGCCATGCCAGACGATGCGGTCGCCGAGACCAAGCGCTTGCGCCCGGCGCTTCAGACGCTTCGCCAGCGCGCCGCCGCCGATGTGATCGAACCGCCAATGCAATTCGGGCGGCAGCGCCGCCAGGGCTTGCAGCAGATCGCCGTAACCCTTCTTCGCCACGGCGCGGCCGACCGAGAGAATCCGCACTGGGTCCGTTGCGTCGCGGCCATCGCGCCTGCTGACCTGCGCGGGCGCCGGCGGAAACCGCGACAGGTCGAGGCCGTGGTAGGCGAGTTCGACGCGGCCGGGCGGCGCCAGGCCCGCCAGATGGTCGCGATTGCCCGCGGTGCAGACGGCGGCCCATCGGCAATCCGCAAGCTTTTCCGCCTTCTCCCATTCGGGAATGGTCCAGATATCCTTGGCGTGGGCGGAAATGCTGAACGGCAGTCCGCGCAACACTGCCGCGTATCGCGCCACCGACGCCGGCGTATGCAGAAAATGGGCATGCAATTGGGTCACATCGGCGGCCAGCTCGGCGGCCAGGACGAGCGCCTGGCCGAAGCGGCGGCCGCGGTTTGGCGTCGGATCGCGCATGAAATCGCGCAGCCAAAGCCGCCGCGCGGCCCTGTATGCCGGTGTCCGCCGCATTTTCAGCCACGCGCGAAATACCCGGCGCGGCTCCTGATACAGGTATTCCGGCAGATAGAGCAGGGGCGCCTTGATCTCGGCATGGATCGGGTGGCGGTGCCGGTCGGTCGGACGGCGCAGCGAAATGATGCGGATATCGAGGCCGCGCCGCTCCAGCGCCGCGATCTCCTGCGCGATGAACGTCTCCGAAAGGCGCGGATAACCCTTGAGGACGAAACCGACCGGTCCGGTCACGCCTGCCGCGGCAAGACCTTGGCCGCCAGATCCGGTTGGCCGGCCAGGAACGGCGTCACCAGGCGGTTGACGTTATCGAGACCTTCCAGCAGGCCGGGCACCACGAACTCCGAGGGCAAACGCTGGCGCGGCAAGTTGCGTAGCGCGTCGGCCATGACCTTCGCGTCGTAGCGGCCGTCGTCTTCCAGCATCTGCACCAGGCCGAGTTCCTGGGCGCGCGCCGTGCGGATGTATTGCTCCATGCGGGGACGCGTGCGCGGTACGATCAATGCCCGTTTGTTGAGCGAGAGGATCTCGCAGAACGTGTTGTAGCCGCCCATGGAGACGACGCCGACCGCGTTGGCCTCCAGCACTTCCAAATGCGCATCGAAGGTGATGGCCGCAACCCGGCGGAGCTTGGCCACCCGCACCAGGAACTCGTCCCTAAGCTCGGGCTGCATGAACGGACCCAGGACCAGAAGTGCGGGATAGGGGATCAGGTTGTCGCTTTCATAGGCCCGCAGCACCCAATCGATCAAGCTTTCGCCGTCGCCGCCGCCGCCGGTGGTGACCAGGATGTAGGGCCGCTTGACGATTTCGGGCAGATGCGGGGTCGCCGGGGCATCCGATGCGAAGCGGCGCAAATAGCCGGTGTAGAAGATTTTCTTCTTCACCGCCGCCGGCAGGTCGATGCCTTCGAGCGGATCGCAGATTTGCGGCAGGCCGTAGACCCAGATTTCGTCGTAGAGGGTCTTCAAGGCCGGGACCGCCTTCTTGCGCTCCCATTCGGGCGCCAGGAGGCGCGGCTCGTCCATCACGTCGCGCAGACCCAGAACCAGACGGCCGCCGCGCGCCTTCAGCATCTTGAGGGTCGACGCCACTTCGCCGCGCAGGCCCAGCGGCTCCTTGTCGACGATGAAGATGTCCGGATCGAAGATCGAGGCCGTGTGTTCGATGATCGAAGAGCGCATGGCGAGCGTCTCTTCGATGTCCATGTGCAGGTTCAAGGACGTGTACTGGCCGTTGCGAAGCTTGATCACGCCAGGAATGCGGACGAAATCAACGCGGGCGCGAAAGTCGAAACTGCCGATGATGGGCGAGCCGGAAAGGATCAGCACAGACAAGTTCTTGTCGTGCTGCACCAATGAATGCGCAATTGTCCGGCATCGCCTGAGATGACCCAGGCCGAATGTATCGTGGCTGTAGATCAGTATTCGAGAACCAGCTTGCTTGCGCGCCATGACGGTCGCCCCCGCCATTCCCCCGGGCGCAGAACTATCGCATAGCCGGAACCGGTCCGCCAAACGGCGTTTTTTTTCAATGATAATGGGGGTTTACGGCCAATGCAGCGTCCTATAATGTGACCCGGCCGGATGAGTCCGGCGCCCATTTTTGCGCTTGGGCGGGGTCCGGCACGGCCGCCGGAGCCGGTTGGGACGCGTGGATCCGTGGTCGGGGCCGGGGTCCGGGCTGGGATTTGGGGTTGTGGCGGGCCGCCCGTCGGGGCGGGCCAGAGCAGGATATGGAAAAGAGTCTCTTCAAATTCATCCTGAAGTACAGCTTGCGCCAGCAGGTGTTCCTGACCTTGCTGTCGATCGCGTCCTTCGTCCCCTACTACTACCAACTCTCGGTGCCCAAGACGATCGTCAACCAGGGCATCACCGGCAAGGGCGTCACGTTCCCGGTCACGCTGCTCGGTTTCCAACTCAGCCACGAGATGTATCTGTTCGCGCTCACGCTGCTGTTTCTGTTCCTCGTGATCGTGCAGCAGATCTTCAAGTACTCCATCAACGTCTATCAGGGCATTTCAGGCGAGCGCATGCTGCGCCGGCTCCGCTACGAGCTATACGGACGGGTGCTGCGCTTTCCCTTGCCGGTATTCCGGCGCATGAGCACCGGCGAAATCATTCCCATGATCACCGCCGAGACGGAGAACCTCGGCGGCTTCATCGCCACCGCCATCGCCGTGCCGGTGTTCAACGGCGGCATGTTCCTGGTCAGCCTCGGCTTTCTGTTCGTGCAGAATTGGGGCATCGCCGTTGCGGCGTTGTCGATCTATCCGTTCCAGCTCTACGTCATCCCGCGCATGCAGCGCCGGGTGAACCAGCTCGGCAAGGAGCGCGTTCGTTCCGCGCGCAAACTGTCGGACCGCATCGGCGAAAGCATCGCCGGCGTGGAGGAAGTGCACGCGCACAACATATCGAACCGGCTGTTGGCCGAGTTTTCCTATCGCCTCGGCGACATCTATTGGCTGCGCTACGACATCTTCCAGCGCAAGTTCATGATCAAGTTCCTGAACAACTTCCTGCAGCAGGCGGGGCCGTTCCTGTTCTATCTGATCGGCGGCTATCTCGCGATCAAGGGCTCGCTCGACGTCGGCACCATCGTCGCGGCCGTGGCGGCGCAGAAGGACATGGGCGCGCCGCTGAAGGAATTGCTGAACTACTACCAGCTCCAGCAAGACGCGCGCATCAAGTACGAGCAGGTGGTGCAGCAATTCGATCCGGACGGCATTCGCACGGCGGACTACCAGCTCATCGAGCCGGAGAAGATCGAGCCGCTGAAGGGCGAGCTGCAGGCCGTGAATCTCGGCCTCGCCGACGACCAGGGCAATCCCATCGTCGAGGGGATTTCGTTCACCGTATCGCTCGAAAAGCACGTCGCCATCGTCGGGCCCGGCGGGTCCGGGCGCGAGGATCTGGCGATGCTGATCGCGCGGCTGATGGACCCGACCAAAGGCCGCATCACCATCGGCGGCGTCGATCTCGCCACGCTGCCGGAAGCGATAACCGGCCGGCGCATCGCTTATGTCAGCCAAAGCCCCTATATCTTCGCCGCCAATATCGAGACCAATCTGTTTCTCGGCTTGCGGCACCGGCCGCGGACCACGCTCGAATATGCCGGCGAGGATGCGAAGGCCTATCACGTCCGCCTGCGCGAATCGCTGGCGTCGGGCAACACGACCGATGATCCTTCCGCCGATTGGACCGACTATGAGGCGGCGGGCGTCGCCGACATGGCTGGCTTGCGGAAAGAAGGCCTGCGCGTGCTCAAGCTGGTCGAGCTCTACGACGACGGCTTCCAGCTCGGCTTGCGCAGCACCATTGATGCGGCGCGCGAGACCGCCTTGGTCGATGGGTTGTTGAAGGCGCGCATCTCGCTTCGCGAAAAACTCAGCGGCAACGGCCAGGGCCAGCTTATCGAGGGCTGGGACCGCACCAAATACAATCGCAATGCGTCGGTCGCCGAGAACCTGATGTTCGGCAGTCCGGTCGGCGCCGACGGATTGAACCTCGAACGGCTGGCCGAACACCCCTATGTGCAAGCGGTGTTGGAGAAAGTCGGCCTGAAGGATGCGTTCCTGGCCAGCGGCTATGAAGTCGCGCAGACCATGGTCGAGTTGTTCGCCGATCTGCCGCCGGACCACGAATTCTTCCAGCAATTCAGTTTCATTTCGTCGGACGATCTTCCCGACATGCAGGATCTGCTGTCGCGCGCCAACAAAGAGCGGCTGAACGAACTGGCCGACGCCGACCGACTGAGGCTGATGTCGCTGCCGTTCAAGGTAATTCCCGCCCGTCACCGTCTCGGCGCGGTGGACGACGCGCTCATGGCGCGCGTGCTGGAGGCGCGCGAAGTGTTCATGCGCGACCTGCCGCCCGAACTTACCAACAAGGTGGAATTCTTCGATCCGGCCAAATACACGGCCGCCGCCAACCTGCAGGACAACATTCTGTTCGGCAAGATCGTCTACGGCCAGGCCAAGGCGGCCGAGATGGTCATCGCGATGCTGGGCGAAGCGATCGACCAGCACGGCATTCGCGACGCGGTGGCCGAAGTCGGTCTCGGTTTCGAATGCGGCATCGCCGGCGGGCGTTTGTCGGCGGCGCAACGCCAGAAGCTCGCCATAGCGCGTTGCATCGTGAAACATCCCGATCTTTTGGTCATGTCGGATGCGACGGCGCCGCTCGACGCGGCTTCGCAAGCGCGCGTGCTCGACGCGATTCTCGACGAATTCAAGGGACGCGGCCTGGTGTGCTCGTTGCACCGGCCGGCGGCCGCGCGGCGCTTCGATCATATTATGGTCATGCGCCAAGGCCGCATCGTGGAGCAGGGCAACTTCGCCGAGCTCGACAAGGACGGGACCCTGTTCCACGAGTTGTTGCAGCACGACTGAGGGAAGGAAACGCCATGCGCCTGCACGAAGAAGTCGAGGTTCTGCGAAACATCCCGCTGTTCGCCAATATCGAGCCGTCGAAGCTGAAGCTGCTCGCCTTCACCAGCGAGCGGCTGGCGTTCCAGCCGGGACAGGCGCTGATGCGCCAAGGCGAATCCGGCGACTCCGCCTTCGTCATCATTTCGGGCGAGGCGGACGTGATGGTCAGCACGCCGGCGGGCCCCCTCAAGGTGGCGCACTACGGCAAGAACGCACTGGCCGGCGAAATCGCCATGCTCTGCGATGTGCCGCGCACCGCGACCGTCACCGCGACAACCGAAGTTGTGACATTGCGAATCTCCAAGGATCTGTTCTTCCGACTGGTGCGCGAATTTCCGCAAATGGCCATCGAGATCATGCGTGTGCTGGCCAGCCGCCTGGAAAAGACCAACGAGCTTCTCCGCGACACCAACGCCAAGCTTGCCGAGGCGAACAAGCGTTGACGGTTCGCATGGACTCGAGGGCGCGTTGAGCCGCCTCGACAGCGTCATCAATCGCCTGACCGCGCAGCGCGCCTGCCTTCGCCTCGCCGCCGAATTGATCCGCGACGTGCCGGGCCCGGTGCTCGAAATCGGCCTCGGCAACGGGCGCACTTACGATCATCTGCGCGAACTGCTGCCGGCGCGCGCGATCTTTGCCTTCGACCGGCGGAGCAACGCGCACCCGGATTCGACGCCGGACGCGGCGCATCTGATCCTCGGCGAATTTGCCGACACGATTCCGGGCGCGCTGGCCCGCATCGGCGCGCCGGCGGCATTGGCGCATGCCGATTTCGGCAGCGGCGACGGGCCGGGTACGGCCGCGCTCGCCGCTTGGCTCGGGCCGGCGCTGGCGCCGTTGCTGCGGCCGGGCACGGTGGTGGCGAGCGACCAGCGGCTCGATATACCCGGCTCGACGCCGCTGGCGCTGCCTGAAGGCGTCGCGCCCGCGCGGTACTTTCTCTATCTCTGCTGAACTTTCGGCGGACTTTCCCGGCCTTTGGCGCCGCCGTGGTACACTAACGGGGCGCAACATCGGGCGCGGGGGCAATGCAACAGCGCGTCGAACGCAAGCTTGTGGCAATCCTTGCCGCCGACGTGGTCGGCTATAGCCGTCTCACCGGCGTCGACGAGGAGGGCACCCTGGCGCGGCTCAGGGCATTGCGGCAGGAACTGATCGATCCGGCCATCGCCGGCCATCACGGCCGCATCGTCAAGACCACCGGCGACGGCATGCTGGTCGAATTCGCCAGCGCCGTCGATGCGGCGCGCTGCGCCATCGAAGTGCAGCGCGCCATGGTTCCGCGCAACGCCGGCCAGTCGCCGGAGCGGCGGATCGAATTCCGCATCGGAATCAACGTGGGCGACGTGGTCGTGGACGGTTCCGATCTGCTCGGCGACGGCGTCAACATCGCTGCGCGCCTCGAAGCCATCGCCGAGCCCGGCGGCATTTGCCTTTCCGAGGACGCCTTTCGCCAGGTTGCCGGCAAGGTCGACGCCGCTTTCGACGAAATGGGCGAGCAGGCGTTGAAGAACATCGCCCGCCCCGTCCGGGTCTATAGCGCCGATCTTGCGGCGGGCGCGGCGACGCGATCCGGGTCGCGGCCGGCGCTGGCGCTGCCGGACAAACCCTCCATCGCGGTGCTGGCGTTCACCAACATGAGCGGCGACCCGGAGCAGGAGTACTTCGCCGACGGCGTCGTCGAAGACATCATCACCGGGCTTTCGCGCATCAAGTGGCTTTTCGTCATCGCGCGGAACTCGAGCTTCACCTACAAGGGCGCCACGGTCACGGTGAAGCAGGTCGGGCGCGAGCTCGGCGTGCGCTACGTGCTGGAGGGAAGCATTCGGAAAGCGGGCAACCGCGTTCGCATCACCGGACAGCTCGTGGAAGCGGAAACCGGCGTGCATCTTTGGGCCGAGCGCTACGACCGGGCGATAGACGACATCTTCGCGCTGCAGGACGAAATCACGCTCAGCGTCGTCGGCGCCATCGAGCCGCGCCTGCGCGCCGCCGAGATCGAGCGCGTCAAGCGCAAACGGCCGGAAAACCTCGATGCCTACGATCTGTGGCTCAAGGCCCAGCCATACATAGCCACCGCCATGCCGCAGGATGCCGCGCCCGCGATTCCGCTGCTCGAAAGGGCGTTGGAATTCGAACCGGGATATGCGGCCGGCCATGCGAGCCTCGCCTGGTGCTATCACCTGCGCTTCGGCCGCGGCGGCCTCCGCGAAGACGATCGCGTTTCGGCGCTGCACCACGCGCGCGCTGCGCTGACCTACGGCGCCGACGACGCCAATTCGCTGGCGATGGCGGGCTTCGTCATCTGGATGGAAGAGCGCGACACCGTCACCGCGCAAAATCTGTTCGAGCGCGCGCTCGCACTCAGTGCGTCCAACAACTTCGCGCTCAGTTGCAGCTCGGTCACGCTGGCCTGGATGGGGCACACCGGCCTCGCCATCGAGCGGGCGCGGCAGGCATTGCGGCTCAGTCCCTATGGCGTGATGACGTTTCTGCCGAACTGCGGCCTCGCCAATGCCCTCATATCGTTGGGCCAGTACGAGGCGGCAGCCGCCGCCGCGCGAGCCGCAATCGAAGCGAACCCGAGGTTCAGCATTCCGCATCTCTATGTCGCCGCCGCCATGGTGGGGCTCGGGCGCTTGAACGAGGCGAAAACTGCGGCACACCGCGCCGTCGAGCTCGACCCCTTGCTGACCATCCGCAGCCTTGGGGTCACAGTCGGCCACGAGCCGGCAGTTTATGCGCGCTTCGTAGAGGCGTGGCGCGCTGCCGGCGTGCCTGAGTGACCTAGCGCATCAGCCGCCGAGCAACTGCCCGCCATCGACGGCGATGGTCTGGCCGGTGACCCAATGGGCGAGTGGCGAGGCCAGGAACAGCGCCACGTTGGCCACTTCCTCCGGCTTGCCGAGCCGCCCGAAGGGAATGCTGCCAAGGATGCGGTTGTAGAGCTTGGGATCGTCGGTCTTGCGCTTTTCCCACGTGCCGCCGGGAAACTCGATCGATCCCGGCGCGATGCAATTGGCGCGGATGCCCTTGCGCGCCAGGCTCGCCGCCTGGGTCAAGGTGAGTTGGAACAGCGCCGCCTTGACCGCACCATAAGGAGGCGTGCGCGCCGAAGGGCGGAAGCCCGAGATGGACGAGATGTTGACGATGGCGCCGCCGCCGGCCTTTTCCATGTAGGGGACCGCCGCGCGGCTCGCGCGCACCGTCGCCATGAGATCGACCGAGACGCTCGCGTCCCACCCGGCCTCGTCGTCGGTGGAGCCGAAACCGGAAGCGTTGTTGATTAGGATATCTATGCCGCCGAGCCTGTCCGCAGCGGCCGGGATGTAGCGGGCAATCGCATCCGGCTTGGATAGATCGCAAACCTGCGCGTCGACGGTTCCGCCGAAGCGGGCAAGATCGGACTTGGCCGCCGCGAGCGAATCCGCGCCGCGAGCGCAGATCGAGACCTTGGCGCCGGCTTCGGCAAATCCCAAGGCGATGGAGCGGCCGATGCCGCGGCTGCCGCCGCACACCACCACGCGCTTGCCCTTGAAATCGAACTTCATGACGCTTCTCCCAGGTTCGTTTTCATCCCGTATACCTCACCCTGAGCTTGTCGAAGGGCGAGGGGCGCAATGTGTCGCATCAATCTCGGCATGCGGCCTTCGGATCACTTAGCGCCCTTTCAGCGCCGCCGGCGTGTTGGGCTCGGGCCCCACGGCGGCCTGTTTCAGGGGCGGATATTGCGCCAAGAGGCCGGCGCATTCGACCATGCTTTCGGTGTCGTTGAACGCCGCGACCCCGGCGCGTTCGAGCGATGCGAACCATCCCGCCTTGCCGGGCAAGGTTCCCATCATGCTGTGCAGGAAGGGCAGGCGCACACTTGCCGCCATGTCCGCCAGCTTTGCCACGACCGGATCGGCATCGACCATGAACGGCACCACGTGGATGCCGAGGATGACGTCGAAGGCGGCCCCGCCGAGTTCGTTCGCCGCGCCCAAGGTCATGGCGAAACGCTCTTCCCGCGCGTCGGCCAGCAGATCGATGGGATTGGCGACGGACGCTTCCGGCGGAAGGTTGTCGCGCATGTACTTCGCCATCGCCGCGGGAAGCGGCGCCAGGTCAAAGCCCTCAACGGCAGCCTGATCGGTGGCGAGGACGCCGGGCCCGCCGGAATTGGACAGCACGAGCGCGCGCCGGCCGATGCCTTGGGGGTGGAAACCGAAACCCTTGGCGGCCAGCATCAAGCGCCGGAGCGAGGTCACGCGCACCACACACGATTCCTTGGCAAAGGCCGCGATCGAGGCATCGTCGTTCATCACGGCGCCGGTGTGGGCGCGGGCGGCGGCGGCCCCTGGTGCCGTGCGTCCGCCCATGAGCATGACCACCGGCTTCTTTGCCGCGACTTTGCGGGCGATGCGCCGGAAGCCGGACGGATCGTCGATGCTCTCGACGTAGAGCAGCACGCAGTTGCAGCTATCTTGCGTCCCGAGATATTCCAGGTAGTCGGCCACGCCGAGATGCATCGCATTGCCCACGGAAACCACCGTGCCGAGCGCCAACGGCGTCTGGTTCGCCGCGGCGATCACCTCTTCCGCCAGCGCGCCCGATTGGGAGATCAGCGCGATGCCGCCGCCCGGCGGGAAATCGCGCAGGAACGTCGCGCCGAAACGCATCGACGGGGTGAGATGGATGATGCCGGCGCAATTCGGCCCGGCGATGGTGAGGCCGGCTTCCGCGGCAAGTGCGCGCACCTCGGTGTCGCGTTTCTGGCCCTCCGCTCCCGCCTCGGCGAACCCGCCCGGCAAGACCAGGACGTTGCGGTGGCCGGTGGCTGCCGCCTCGCGCAGGGCTTCCAGGATCAAGTCCGGGCGAATGACGATGACGCAAAGCTCGGCCGGACCGGCAAGTGCGTGCAGCGACGTCAGCACGTCGAGGCCGAAGGCCGTGCCGCCTTTCGGGTTGACCGGAAAAATCCGCCCCGGATAGCCGCCGATCTTCAGGTTCTGCAGCACAGCGCCGCCCGACGACGTGGCGCGCTCGGCGGCGCCCACCACGGCGATGCTGCGCGGTGCGAAAAACGGATCGAGGTTCCGGCTCATGACGGCACGTCGATGGTGACGATCACCGGCGCATGATCGGAGGCGGTCTGCCAGCCGCGCGCCGGGCGTACCACCTGCGCCGACTTGAGCCGCGGCTTCAATGCGGGCGTCACCCAGACGTGGTCGAGCCTGCGGCCCTTGTCGGCCTTGTCCCAATCGGGCGAGCGGTAGCTCCACCACGTATAGAGCTTCTCGCTCGCCGGAACGAAATGGCGCACCGCGTCGACCCAATCGTGGCTGGCCATGAGCTTGTTCATCAGATCGACCTCGACCGGGGTATGGCTCACGACCTTCAGCAGCGATTTGTGCGACCAGACGTCGGTCTCGAGCGGCGCCACGTTCAGGTCGCCGACTAGAACGCGCTTGGCCGTGTCGTCGCGCCGCCCGGCGAACCAGCGCGCCATCTCGTCCAGAAATTTGAGCTTGTGCTCGAACTTCGGATTGGCGGCGATGTCGGGAACGTCGCCGCCCGCCGGCACATAGAAGTTGTGCAGCTCAATGCCGCCCGGCAAGTCGACGGTCACATGGCGGCGATCGACTTTTTCGACCCAATTCTCGAAACGCATGTTTTCGATGGGCACGCGCGAAACGACGGCGACGCCGTTGTAGCCCTTCTCGCCGCGCACCGCCAAATGCGGATAGCCCATGTCGATGAAACGCGCGCCCGGGAAATCCTGGTCGGTGGCCTTGATCTCCTGCAGGCAAAGCACGTCGGGCGAAAACCGCTGCAGAAAGCGCCGGACATTGCCGATGCGAAGCCGCACGGAATTTATGTTCCAGGTGGCGATGGCGAGCTTGTCGCCGGGTGACGCGGTTTTGGCCATGCGGTTCAAAACAGGTTGAAGGTGGCGCCGACGATGCCGAGCGGCCAGCGCCCGCCCTCGAACAATCGATACTTCAGGGCGAAAGGATGCTCATCGTCCTGGCCGGCCGCCAGCACCAAAGCGGCCTGATAGGCGCATTGGGTTGCAGCACCCGCGGCGGCGCGGATCAGGCCCTGGTCGGCGACGCCGCCCCGCGCCGCGGCCACCGCCGCCGCGCCATGCACCACATCGGACACGGCGCTGGTGACGGCGGTCAGCACCATCATCAGAGTCCGCTCGCCGAATTGCTCCGCCGCTTCCGTGATCAAAGCGGCGCGAAGCTGCTCTTCCGCCTCCCACCATTCGGTGTTCCAGCCGGGGTTGCGAATGGCGGCTTCCGCCTCGTCCCAGTTCGCCACGCCGGCGATGTCCACCCCGGGAAAGCCCAGCGCCGAAACATAAGCGCCGGCGTCGGCGCGTTCGGCGTCGCTCAATGGCTCGCCGAGGGAGGAGAACCAGGCCACGTTCCGCACCATGCGGGCGAAGCGCACGACCGCTTGCAGCGCGGGCAGTTCGTCGAGATCGGGCGCGTCGTCCGGGTCAAAGGTCAACGGTTCGACCTCCGCGGCTTAATGATTGCCGCGGTCCTCGCGCCACAGGCCGAGCTTGCGCTGCACCGGGCGGTCGGAAAAGCTGAACAGCACCGCATCGCCGTCGGCACGATGCCAATGGCGGTGCCAGCTCGGCACCACGAAGGTATCGCGCGGGCCCCAGGCGAAGGTTTCGCCGCCGATGGTGCTCTCGCCGGTGCCCTCGACCACCGAAAACACGGTCGCGTCGCTCGACCGGTAGGGCGCGGTGACGAACGCCTTCGGCAAGAGCTGCATGAAGGCGGCAATGGTGGGCATGGCGTAGTCGCCGTTGGCCGGATTGACGTATTGCATCTTCAGGCCGTGGCAGGCGTCCCACTGCTCGACGCGGCGCATGCGCTCCAAGGCCTCGCGCGTGCGCGCGTAAGGGTAGTTGAACACCGGCGACGTCGGCGCCGCCGGCTGATAGTCGATAGGCAACAGGCCTGAGCCGTAGCGCGCCAGGGAATCGCCGACGGGGCGGGTGATCGGATGCATGTCCTCGCCGTAGCCCTCGGCGAAGCTGGCGTCGAGCGATTGCACCAGCGGAATGTCGAGCCCGTCGAGCCAGACCATGGGCTCCTTCGTGTCGTTGCCGTGATCGTGCCAGGTCCAGGACGGCGTGATGACGAAGTCGCCCGGCTCCATCAGCGTCTTCTCGCCGTCGACGGACGTATAGGCGCCGTGGCCTTCCACGATGAACCGCAACGCGCTTTGCGAATGGCGATGCGCCGGCGCCACTTCGCCCGGCAGAATGAGCTGCAGTCCGGCATAGAGCGAGGTGGTGATGCGCGACTGCCCGGGCAGGCCCGGATTCTCCAGAACGAGGACGCGGCGCTCGGCTTCCTTGGCGGTGATCAGGCGGCCCGCTTCCATCAGGTACGGACGCACCTCGTCATAATGCCAGATGGCGGGGCGGATGGCGCTCTTCGGCTCCGGCACGATCAGGCCGTGCAACACTTCCCAAAGCGGCGCCAGGTTGAGCGGCGCCATGCGGCGGTACAGCGCGTCGCGTTCCGGCGTGGCCAGCGGCTTGGCGTGCGTGGCGGACATCGCTTCGGCAGGCATGGCGGCGCCTCCCTCTAGCGCGCTGTCCGACCGGATGGATTTATCCGGTCAGGAGGCCAGCGCGCTGGCTCGATAAGTTGGAACATGATCTCGCCCGAAAGGTCTTGCAACGTTTCGGGATCATGTTCGGGTTACGCTGCCGCCTCGACCTTCGGCAGCTTCAGGCCCAGATCGTCGCACACTTCCTTGGCGCGCACGAGATAGTCTTCCAGCATGGCCTCGTTGGTGCGCTGCTTGATGCCCCATTTGCGGAAAATTTCGTTGTTCCGCGATTTCGCCTTGCCGAAAAAGGCCGGCAGCAGCGGAAAGTAGCGGTCGATCGCGTCCTGCACTTCCGCCTTGCCCGCGGCCGTCTTGCAGAGCTCGCTGCAGAAGTCGCGGCCGAACTGCGCGTGGAAGCGCTCTTCCGGCATGGTCATGCGCGCCAGGTTGCGGAGCGGCAGGAACGTGCTGTGGGCCAGATCCTCCACCTGCAAAATCTCGCCGAGGTCGGCCAGGAGCTTGATGACGCAGAATTCGGCCCAGGTGTGGAGCGGGAAGTCGAAGATGCTGAGCGCCTTCTTGCCTCCGGCCTTCGGCACCATCTGTTCGCCCGCAATGCCGAGCTCTTCGCCGAGTTCGCGGAACCGCACGTGATGGCCGTACTCCTCCATGGCGATGCGGCAGGTCAGCCACTTGGCGTAAGGCGTGGGCGCGAGCTTGATTGCGGGCTCGTCGAAGACCTGCGCGCCATGCAGTTCGTTGATGGCGTGGCTGACGACGATCTTTTCCACCGCCTGGCGGAATTCCGCGGGTGCACTCTTCAGCTCGGCGGCGGTTTTGATAGGTTGCGGTCCTTGACCTTGCGTTGCGGTCATGGCGATGTTCTCCCTATACCAGCGGTTCCGTATCGAAGGCTTCCAAATCGGTGCTGAGCGGCAGGTAGTGCGGCGCGAATTCCGTCTTCGCGGCGTCGGCCAAGGCTTCCGCGGTCCATTCGCCCGAACCGGCGCGGCGCGCGATGGGGCGCGGCTGGCTGAACAGAAACACTTCGCGGCCGCGCACGCCGAATATCTGTCCGCTGATCCCGGCGCCGAAGTCGGAGACGAGCCAGCCGACCACATTCGCCACGTGGCGCGCCTGCACCTTTTGCGCACGCGCCTTGTAACTCGCCTGCGCGTCGTTGGCCGGCTTGATGCTGTCGGTGACGCGGGTGGCGGCGAACGGCGCCACCGCGTTGCAGGTCACGTTGTTGCGCTGCATGTCGAGAGCGACCACGCGCGTCAGCCCGACCAGGCCGGCCTTGGCCGAGGCATAGGCGGCCTGGCCGTAGTTGCCGTAGAGGCCGGCGGTCGAGACGATGTTGACGATGCGGCCCCAGGTGTAGGTCTTGCCGCCGCGCCCGGACTTGCCGTGCTCGCGCATGATGGGCGTCGCTGCGGCGAGCACATACCACGCGGCGGAGAGATTGTTGCGGATCACCGCTTCCCAATCTTCCGGATTGCCCTTGAAGATGAATGCGTCGCGCAGGATCGCGGCGTTGTTCACCACGATGTCGATGCCGCCGAAGGCGTCGCGCGCCAAAGCGACGCAGGCCGCGGCGGTCGAGGGGCTGGCGATGCTTTCCGTATAGGCGACCGCATTGGCCCCGATCGATTTCGCGACCTCCTGGGCGATCAGCGGATCGGCGCCGTCGCCGGCAATGGACGTGCCGTTGTCGGCCACCACGACCTTGGCGCCCGCTTGGCCCAAATGTTCGGCGATGGCCTTGCCGATGCCGCGTCCGGCGCCCGTGACCAGGGCCACCCGTCCGGAAAGAAGTTGCGACGCGCCGCTCATGACGCCGCCAGCCGGGCCTTGTCCGCCTCGGTGTAGAACGCATCCGCGTGGCAATCTTCCTTGCGCACGCCGAGCTTCCGCAACGCCGAGACGCAGGTCTCCACCATGATCGGCGGCCCGGCCAGATAGGCCTTGGCGCCGTCCAAATCGGCAAAGTCCTGCGCCAGCACGTCCGACAGGAAACCCTTGCGCCGGCTGGTCGGACCGCTCGGCTCAGAAAGCACCGGCGTGAAGGCGATGTTGGGGTGCGAGGCGTTGAGCGCGCGGAAGTGATCCTCCAGATAGAGGTCGCGCTCGTCGCGCACGCCGAAATAGAGGCTCACCGGCTGGCGCAATCCGAGCGCCGCGATGCGTTCGACGATCGATTTGATCGGCGCCAGGCCCGAGCCGCCGGCCACGGCGACGATCGGCCCGGTGTGTTTTTCGCGCAGGTACGACACGCCGCGCGGTCCTTCGACCCGCACCTTGTCGCCGACCTTCACGCCGCTCTGCACGAAATGCGACACGGCGCCGCCGGAGACGGCGCGGATGTGGAATTCGAGCATTGCATCGTCGGGCCGGTTGGCCATGGAAAAATCGCGCGCGGGCAGGCCGTCGAACGTCACTTCCGCGTATTGGCCGGCGGAGAAGCTGAACGGTCCTCCGGATTCGATAGCGAGCCGCACGCGGCGAATGTCGTGGGTCACGGCATCGATCGATGCGACGCGGCAGACGAGCTTGCGCAAAGGATGCGCCGCCACTTCGTCCGGTTCGAGCCAGGCGATCTCCACGTCGCTCCACGGCATGGAGCGGCAAGCGAGCACCAGGCCGCTCGCCTTTTCTTCGGCGGTCAGCGCGTAGTCGGAATAGGGTGCCATCTCCACGTCGCCGGAGATCAGCACGGACTTGCAGGCGCCGCAGTTGCCCGA
This sequence comes from Candidatus Cybelea sp., assembly GCA_035632095.1. Taxonomy (GTDB): domain Bacteria; phylum Pseudomonadota; class Alphaproteobacteria; order Ferrovibrionales; family Ferrovibrionaceae; genus DASQHM01. The sequence continues at coordinate 18,148 of DASQHM010000176.1, forward strand.
CTGGCAACCGCACGGATAGTCGTGGCCGGCCGACAGCGCGGCATCCAGAATCGTCTGCCCTTCCGCAACCTGTAGCGGCTCGGGCAACTGGCGCACTTTCACGCGAAACGGCATCGGCCAGACTTCTGTCTGTCTAAGGTGCTTCGAATGACTTTGGGCATACACAAACCGCTCCGGTCCAAGCATAAATCCTTGAACCAAAGTTGTTTGCTACCCAAACAATAATCTACCAGAGATAGGCCACGGTTGCACGAGGAATCGCCGCATCGCGCGGTCACGGCTAAACCTTTGAAAAGGCAAAGTTTAATGCCCAAGAAAGCAGAAGCCCCCGACCGGGGGGAGGTCGAGGGCTTCCCGCTCTTGGCGAACAGGCGCCGGCAGGGGACAACCCGGCGCCAACGGTTGAAATCCGGGCGCATCGGGGGGGCGACGCGCCTCGGACAGCTTCAGCCGTTTCGTTTCCATATAGGAGGCGCGGTCCGATTCACCAGAGGCAGCGGCATGCTGTTCTCGCATGCCGGACGCCACAGACCATGCGGTTTCGCGATATCATGATGCGGTCGCCGCGCCCCGATACTTGGGGCATCAAATCGTTGGCGAAGCCAGCCATGTTTAGGGGCCATGACTAGGGGGAAGTGTTGAGCACCGTTTCCGGAAGCCGACCACCAACTCCGCGCCGCCGCCGGGTGTCGTATGGCGTCCTGCCCGAGCTGATCGGCTACAACATGCGGCGCGCGCAGGTGGCGATCTTTCTCGACTTCGCGCGCAGCCTCGATGGCCTTGACGTCACGCCGGGACAATTCGGGGTGCTCACCATCATCGAAAGCAACTCGGGCCTCAATCAAAGCGAACTCGGCGAAGCCATGGGCGTCGATCGCTCGACGGTCGTCGCCGTCATCGACCGTCTCGAAGGCCGCAAGCTGGTCGCGCGCCATCCGGCGCCGAACGACCGCCGCTCCTACGCGCTCGAGTTGACCGACGAGGGGCGCGCCTTGCTGGAACGGGTCCGTCCGCTGGTCGCCGCCCATGAAGAGCGCCTGGCAGCGGGCTTGAGCGAAACCGAGCGCGGCACGTTGATCGCGCTGCTTCGGCGCGTCATCGCGAATCTGGGCCCGCTCTAGGAGATAGCGCCGGCAGCCTATTGGATTTCGCGCATGCGCGGCGAGGGGTCGTGGAAGACGAACAACGTGTTTTTCAAGTCGACATTCGTCTGCACCTGGTCGAGCGACACGGTGGTGTCCTGGCCTTGCGCGTCGGTCAACGTCCACTTGTGCAGCGTCAGCGGCTGATCCGAAAACACCAGCATGAGCTGGCCATCCTTCGGCTTGGCGGGATCGTAGAGCGAAACCCGTAGCGCGCCCGGACTGCGTTCGATCCGCTTCACCGCGACCTCGCCGCCGAACTTGATCGTATCGCGCACGAGAATGCTGAGCGGCGTGGAGCCGAGCGGCACGCGCGTGGTCTGGTTCAGTTCCTTGTCGTGGTACACGACCCATACGCCGTCGGCCACCACCAGGATCGGCACCGGGGGATCGTATTCGAAGCGGATGCGTCCGGGACGGCGCAAATAGAGGCGGCCCGAGCTCAACGATCCGTCGGGCGCGAATTGGGTGAATTTCGCCTCGAGGCTCTGAATGCCGTTGAGATAGCCTTCGACCCGGGCCAAATCGGCGCCGTCGACCTGATTGGCCGCCGCATGGCTCGCGGACCTCAATCCCGCGGTCAGCAGCGGCGCCAAGGCCAGCGCGCCAAGAAATGTCCGGCGGTCGTACATGGCGCGTGTTGTCGCATTCGACTGGGGCGCAATCAAGGCGGTTCCGGCGCCGGGACAGTGGCGAAGCTTGCCGGCCCGCCCGGCGCGCCGAGGCGCAGTCGGATTTGCCAGAGCTGCCAGGTGGTCCGGTACGCCGCCATGTCGGGCACGAGAACGCGCGTCTTGCTTTCGATCGGCGTCCCGTGGTGCTGGCCCCAGCCGAAGACGGGCACGGATACGCCGATGCCGGCATCGACCCCGCTCCGCGACCCGCCGCCGCCCACGATGCCCACATGCGGCTCCATGGCGTCGTCCGGCCCGCCGAGCTTCCGGCGATGGATGTCCGTGGCGAAGACCGTCGCGCCGTCCGGCGCGATGAGCTCGGCCCGGTCGAGCGGCTGCGGATCGATCACGGTTACGGCGATGGTCGCGCCGTCGGACAGAAATTCGGCGGATGCGGCGGGCCGCGCCATTTGCCTCGGCCGGGACTCCCGGTCGCCCGAACACGCCGCAAGCAGCGAAAGCGCAATGAGTGCCGCAATCGGCCGCAACATGGCTTCACCGGATGGTCAAAACCGCCGCGCCGGTTACCCGGCCTTGGAACAGGTCGTTCAATGCCGCATTGGCGTCGGCGAGCGCATAGGTCTGCGTCTCGGTGCGGATCGGAATGCGCGGCGCCAGCGCCAGGAACTCTTCACCGTCGGCGCGCGTGAGGTTTGCCACCGAGCGGACCGTGCGTTCCTGCCACAGCAGCGCATAGGGAAAGCTCGGGATATCGCTCATGTGGATGCCGGCGCAGACCACGGTGCCGCCGGGTGCGGTCGCCCGCAGGGCCGCCGGGACCAGCGCGCCCACGGGCGCGAAAATGATCGCCGCGTCGAGCGGCTCGGGCGGCGGCGAATCCGAACCGCCCGCCCAAACGGCGCCGAGCTTGCGCGCGAAGTCTTGGCCGGCCGCATCGCCGGCGCGGGTGAAGGCGAAGACCTCGCGGCCCTGATGGCGTGCCACTTGCGCCACGATATGCGCCGCGGCGCCGAAGCCGTAGATGCCGAGACGGCGCGCATCGCCTGCCATTTTCAGGCTGCGATATCCGATCAAGCCGGCGCACAGCAGCGGCGCAGCCTCGACGTCGGTGAAGCCCTCGCCGAGCGGAAAGGCGAAGCGCTGATCGGCCAGGCAATAGTCGGCGAAACCGCCGTCGATGGTATAGCCGGTGAAGCCCGGGCGCTCGCAGAGGTTCTCGCGGCCGCTTCGGCAGTAGCTACAGGCGCCGCACGTCAATCCGAGCCAGGGCACGCCGACGCGCTCGCCGATGCGGAAGCGTTCGACGCCGGGCCCGAGCGCCGCGACGCGCCCGACGATCTCGTGGCCGGGCACGATCGGCAGTTTCGGATGCGCAAGCTCGCCGTGGCATACGTGCAGATCGGTGCGGCAGACGCCGCAGGCCGCGACCTCGACCGAGATCTGGCCGGGTCCGGGTTCGGGTTGCGCCACGGTATCGAGGCGGAGCGGTTCGCCGGCGCGATGCAGCCGCATGGCTCTCATCGCACCGTGCCCCGGCGGCTCAGGCCGCCACGTCTTCCTTCGGCATCAGGTCGTATTGCAGCTTGAAGCCGCTGAGCTTCGACAGCCGCTCGGACCAGGCCTTGATGTTCGGATAGTTGGCGATATCGAAGCCGCCTTCGCTCATGCTGGCGACGGGCGCCCAGCAGGCGACGTCGGCGATGGTGGCGTCCTTGCCGACCAGGAACGGTGCTTTGCCGAGCGACTCTTCCAACACCTTCAAGCCCGCCTCGCCGGCGTCGCGATACGCCTTGGCCACGTTGGCATCGGTGTTGGGCGCGAACTTCTGGATGAAGCGCGAGCGGTAGAGGCCGGGCGCCAGGCGGTCCGCCTCCCAAGCCATCCACTCCTTGGCGTGCCAGCTATGGGCCTTGTCTGGGCCGCGATACTTGCCCGCCAGATCCGACAGATAGTCGAGAATGACGTTCGATTGCACCAGCACGACGTCGCTGTGGCGGAGCGCCGGCACCTGCCCGTAGCGGTTGATCGCCAGGTATTCAGGCGTTTTGTGCGCGCCTTTGGTCAGGTCCACCAGGCGGAAACCGAACTTGATGCCGCAGAGCGACAGCATCAATCCGGCCTTATAGCTCGGCCCCGACAACCAATGGCCGTACAGCAAAAAACTGCTCGTTGCCATGTCCCCGCGTCCTCCCGCAATGTTCCCGGCTGCCAGCCTTACGACCGCGAGACGCCCCCCGTCAAGCGGAGCGCAACCTGCCTGCGTTTTGTCACGAAACGCGCTAGATTAGGCGGACCAAGTCCGCAACGGATTCGGCATGGACCAGATCAGGAACCGGCGAGAAATCGTCGACCGCAAGGCGTTGAACGACCAGCTTGACGCCATCGCGGGCGAGCTCGCGCCGGACTCGCGCGAATTGCGGACCCAGGCGCTGGCCGTGCTCAAGGCCGCGTTCGCCGCCGGCCGGGCGGAGGTGCGCCAGCGCTTCGAGGCCGGCACATCGGGCGCCCTGACCGTGCAATCGAACTGCTTCCTGGTCGATCAGCTGATCCGCGTGATCTTCGATCTGGCCACGCTGAAGGTCTTCCGCCTGACCAATCCGACCGCCGGCGAGCGCTTGTCGGTGGTGGCGGTCGGCGGCTATGGCCGCGGCGAGCTGGCGCCGCAGTCGGACGTCGACCTGCTGTTCCTGTTCCCCTACAAGCAGACGCCCTGGGGCGAGCAGGTGGTCGAGTTCATGCTCTACATGCTCTGGGACCTGGGGCTGAAGGTCGGCCACTCGACCCGCTCTGTCGATGATTGCATCCGCCTGGCCAAGGGCGATCTCACGATCCGCACGGCCATCCTGGAATCCCGCTACGTGTGGGGCGACCAGCTCCTCGAACGCGAGCTGCACGCGCGTTTCATCAAGGAGGTCGTCGCCGGCACCGGCCCCGACTTCATCCGCGAGAAACTGGCCGAGCGCGATCAGCGCCACCAACGCATGGGCGATTCCCGTTACGTGGTGGAGCCGAACATCAAGGACGGCAAGGGCGGCTTGCGCGACCTGCATACGCTGTTTTGGATCGCCAAGTATGTCTATCAAGTGGACAACCTGGCGAAACTTGTCGAGCGCGACGTGCTGACGGCGGCCGAGTACCGCCGCTTCGTGAACGCCCAGACATTCCTTTGGACCGTGCGCTGCCACTTGCACTATCTGACCGGACGGCCGGAAGAGCGGCTCACCTTCGACGTTCAGAGCGAGATGGCGAGGCGCATGGGCTACACCCGAAATCCGGGCGCGCTCGGCGTCGAGCGCTTCATGAAGCACTACTTCCTGGTGGCAAAGGACGTGGGCGACCTGACCCGCATCTTTTGCGCGGCCTTCGAGGAACAGCACAAACGCAAGAAGCGCTTCAGCCTGTTTCGTCTCGGCGCGCGCCGCCGCTCCGTGGAAGGCTTCGTCCTCGAAGGCCAGCGCCTCGGCGTCGCCGACGAAAAGGTCTTCCTGCGCGAGCCGGTGAAGATGCTGCGGCTGTTTCACTTGGCGCAGGAACGCGACCTCGACATCCATCCGCGCGCTCTGCAATTCGTGCGGCGAAACCTGAAGCTCATCGACGCGAGCCTGCGCGCCGATCCGGAAGCCAATCGCCTGTTCATGGAGATGCTGACGGCGCGCAAGGATCCGGAGACGACCTTGCGCCGGCTGAACGAAGCCGGCGTGTTCGGCCGCTTCGTGCCGGACTTCGGCCGTGTCGTCGCGCAGATGCAGCACGACATGTACCACGTCTATACGGTGGACGAGCATACGATCCGCGCCATCGGCCTGCTGGCCCGCATAGACGCCGGTCTGCTGGCGGAGGATCATCCGCTGTCGCACGAGATCATTCAGAAGATCGTGTCGCGAAACGTGCTCTATGTGTCGGTGCTGTTGCACGACATCGCCAAAGGCCGCGGCGGCGATCATTCGGTGTTGGGCGAAAAGGTCGCGGAGAAGCTATGTCCGCGCCTCGGCATGAGCGCGGCGGAGACCGAGACCGTAGCCTGGCTGGTGCGCTGGCATCTGGCCATGAGCGCGACGGCGTTCAAGCGCGACCTGCAGGATCCCAAGACCGTGGAGGATTTCGTCAGCCTGGTGCAGAGCCCGGAGCGCCTGCGCCTGCTGCTGATCCTGACCGTCGCCGACATCCGGGCCGTCGGCCCGAGCGTGTGGAACGGCTGGAAGGGCCAGCTCTTGCGCGAACTCTATTACCGCGCCGACGAAGTGATGTCCGGCGGCAACGCGGCCGACGGCCGCGACCAGCGGGTCAAGGCGGCGCAGGCGCTGCTGCGCTCGCGCCTGCCCGATTGGCCCGACGAGGAATTCGCGGCCCATGCGCGCCGGCACTATCCGTCCTATTGGCTGTCGTGGGACATCGATACCCAGACCCGCCACGCCCGCATGATGCGCCAGGCCGACCGCGCCGGCCTGCCGCTGACCGTCGAAACACGGTCGGATCGCTTCCAATCGGTGACGGAGCTGACGCTGTACACGGCGGATCACGCCGGACTCTTCGCCCGCATCGCCGGCGCCATGGCGGTTTCGGGCGCCAACATCGTGGATGCGAAAATCTTCACCACCACGGACGGCATGGCGCTCGATACCTTCTTCCTGCAGGACACGGACGGCAATGCGTTCGACCGGCCCGATAAGCTGGCCCGGCTTTCGGCCGCGATCGAACAGACGCTCTCCGGCGAAATGAAGCCGCATCGGATATTGGCCGAGCGCAAACCGACCCTGACCCGGCGCACCGATGTCTTTACCGTGCAGACGGCGGTCCTGATCGACAACAACGCGTCGAACTCGCATACGGTGATCGAAGTGAACGCGCGCGACCGGCCGGGCTTGCTTTACGCCGTGACCTACGCGCTGTTCAGCTTGTCGCTCACAATATCGACCGCCCGCATCGCGACTTACGGCGAGCGGGCCGTGGACGTGTTCTACGTGAAGGACCTGTTCGGCCAGAAAGTCGTGCAGAAGCCGAAATTGGCCCAGATCGAGCAAAGGTTGCGCGAGGCCTTGCGTGCTCCCGGCGATCCGGTCGAAGCCGCAAATCAAGGTGCGAGCGAAGGTGAAGCAAGGGCGACAGCTCAGACGCAGCGGCGCAAGCGCGGGCGGGCGCGGGCCGCGGCGGCCGAATAGGCGGCACGGGGAACACGGGACGGGGTTGCGGTGGACGACACGGTGCAGGACGCAGCGCAGGACGCGGCGCAAGACGCGGTGCAGGACGCAATGAGGGATGCGGCGCTGGTGCAGCCGGCGGCGGATGAAAAAGAACCGCTGGAATTGACCCAGGCAAATGCCGATGCGGCGGCGCAGAGCGATCATGCGCGCCGCTCGCTCAAGTGGACCTTCACAGCCGGCCTCATGCTCGTCGGGATGTGCATGGGGCTGACGGTCTGGGGCGCATGGTACGCCGACAGGCATGAGCGGATGGAGCAGAGTGCGGCGCTCGAACGCCGCACCGGGGCGGCCGCCAGCGTGCTGCGCGAGCGGCTCGAACAATTCGAGGCGGTCGCCTCAGGCGCGCGGGCCTTGTTCGTGGCGCGTCCCGACGTATCGGTCGAGCAATGGAATGCCTTCGAGTCGGCGCTCGATCTGGGCCACCGCGATCCGGGTTTGGCCGGACTGAACTATCTGGCCTACGTGCCGGGCAGCCGTTTAACTCAGGCGATCGCCGCCATGCGCTCCGCCGGGCTCGGCGACATCGCCGTTCGCCCGCAAGGCAAGCGCGACACCTATTGCTTCGAGGTGTTCGCGAACCTGCCCGAACCGACTCCCGCGGCCGCGGGCGGGCCGCAGGCGAACCTGTCGCCCGGCCTCGACCATTGCAGCGATCCGGTGGCCCGCGCCACGCTCGAACTGGCCAGGGACAGCGCCAAACCCCTGCTCACGCCGCCGATCGGCCTCGGCGTCGGCGATGCGGATGGGCCGGACGCCCGGCGGTCGGCGGTCTGGCTCTATTCGCCGGTTTATGGGCCGGCGTCCCTCGACAAATCCGCGGCGAACCGGGCGCTGTGGGGCTGGGTCGCGGCGCGGCTCGATCCCGTGGCGCTGATCAACGGCATCGTTCCGGCCGACGACCGCTCCGGCATGCAATTGTTCGATGCGGCGGCACCGCCGAACGCCCCGATGCTGTACGACCAGGCGCCGGCCGCGCGCCGGGACGGCATTTTCGGCTTGCATGAGGATATCGCGGCGCGGCGCGAGATCGAGTTCGGCGGGCGCACCTGGGCCTTGGTATCACGCGATATCTATGCGCCGACCGGCAAGGCATTCCTGGTGGCGACGCTCGGTCTTGCGGCGACTTTGCTGCTGATCGCCATGCTGTTGTCCATGCGGCGGATTCGCGTCCGCGCCATCGCGCTGGTCGACGAAAAGGCGGCGGCGCTGGTGGCGAGCGAGGCGCGCTATCGCACCATCATCGACGATCAGACCGACATGATCTGCCGCTTCTTGCCGGATGGCAGCATCACGTTCACCAACAGCGCCTATGACCGCAGTTTCGGCCGCGCGGGCGATGACATGGTGGGGCGCAACATCCTGGCGCGCTTGGCGGAGGGCGAAGCCGATTGGGTCCGCGACCGCCTCGCCAAGCTCACGCCGGAAAATCCGACCGGTACGATCGACGTCAATATCGCGCCGGCCGACGGCGAACCGCGCTGGCAACATTGGACCGGCAGGGCGTTCTTCGATTCGGAAGGGCGCGCCACCGAGTATCAGCTGGTGGGGCGCGACGCGACCGAGCAGGTGCTGGCGCAGCATCGCCTGGCGAAAGCCGAAAACACGCTCCGCGAAGCCATCGAGAAGGTCGCCGAGGGCCTCTGGCTTTACGATGCCAACGACAAGCTGGTGCTGTGCAATCAGCGCTACCGCGATCTCTATTGGAGCAGCGCCGATCTCATCACGCCCGGCGCCCGCTACGAAGACTTGCTGCGCGCCTCGGTCGCGCGCGGGCAATTCCCCGACGCCATCGGCCGCGAGGAAGACTGGATCGCCGAGCGGCTGGACCAGCGGCGCGACCCGAGAGAGACGGTGGAGCAGCACCTGGCCGACGGCACATGGCTGCAAATCTCCGAGCGGCGCACCGCCGACGGCGGCCTGGTCGGCATCGCGACCGACGTGACGCGGCTGAAGCATCACGAGCGGCAATTGCAGGTTTCCATCGACGACCTGGGCCGCTCCAAGGGGCTTCTGGCGGAGCAGGCCGACGCGCTCGCGGCGCTCGCCGACGAAATGGCGCTGGAGCGCGAGCGCGCCGACCGGGCAAGCAGAGCCAAGTCGGATTTCCTCGGCGCCATGAGCCGCAAGATCCGCACCCCCATGAGCGGCGTGCTCGGCACCATCGACCTGCTGCTGAACGGCGATCTCAGGCCCGAGCAGCGGCGCTATTTGCAGCCGGCCAAGGAGTCGAGCGAGAGCCTGCTCGCCGTCTTGAACGACGTTCTCGACTATTCGAAGCTGGAGGCGGGGCGGCTCGAATTCGAATCCGCGGAATTCAGCCTGCCGCAGGTCGTGGACGACGTCATGTCGCTGCAGGGCGGCCAGGCGCGCGCCAAGGGCTTGCGGCTCGAGGCGAGCGTGGCGGCGGATGTCCCGCCGGCCCTGGTCGGCGATGCGGCGCGGGTTCGCCAGATCCTGCTGAACCTGGTGGGCCATGCCCTTGGCGTCGCTGAAACCGGCAGCATCGCCGTCGACGCGCGCCATAAGATGATCGACGCCGAGACCGCCGAAGTTCATGTCGACATTCGCCACGCGGGGCCCGGCCTCGCCGAAAGCTCCGCCGCCGCGCTGTTCGAGCCGTTCACGCCGGGCAGCGGGTCCGGATTGGGCCTCGCCATCTGCAAGCAGCTTGTCGAGCACATGGGCGGCGCGATCGGCGTCGAGAACGAGACCGGCCCCGACGGCGAGGGGCGCGTGGGCAGCCGCTTCTGGTTCACGCTCCGGGCCAAGCGGGCCGAATCGAGCGGCGTCATACCGACGCCCGCCGAGTTGCCGCCGCACAGCTTCGGCCGGCCGCTGCACGTGCTGGTCGCCGAAGACAATCAGCTCAACCAACGCGTCCTGCGCGCGATGCTGGAGCAGCACGGTCATCACGTGGACTCCGCGGTCAACGGCTTGGAAGCCTTGGAGGCCGCGAGCCGCGCACCCTACGATGTAATCTTGATGGACGTGCATATGCCCGCCATGGACGGACTTTCGGCGGCGCGGGCGATCCGCCAATTGCCCGATGCCGCGGGACGAACGCCCATCGTGGCGCTGACCACGGAGGGCCTGGCCGAGACGGCCACGGATTATTCGGAAGCCGGCATCAACGCGCAAATCGCCAAGCCGATCCATGCGGACGCGCTGTTGGAGGTGATGACCCGTTTGATCGGCGTGCCGGCGCCGCCGCTGGCGGAGGTAGCTGCCGTGGCTGCCGCCCCGGCGGCCCCACCGCCGGCCGCCGAAACCGGGTCGGTGCATACCATGCCGGTGCGCCCGCGCCGCAGGCGCGCCGGACCCGCGCCCGCGTCCGAGCCCGATGCGGCGGCTGCGCCGAGCGCCGCCGCCGATCCCGGGCTGGCGCGCGTGCTCGCCAAGGTCCGGCGCCTGACCGGCGAGGGCGATTGAACTAACAGCTGCGGCTTTCTTCCGCCATGAATTTCCGCTATTGAGCGGGCGCATGGCGCTCTTTCGCTCCGTTGCCACGGTCGGCGGCTACACGCTGGCAAGCCGCTTGCTCGGCTTCGTGCGCGACGTGCTGTCGGCGGCGATCATGGGCGCCGGCACCGTGGCGGACGCGTTCTTCGTGGCGCAGCTACTGCCGAACCTGTTCCGCCGTCTGTTCGCCGAAGGCGCGTTCAACGCCGCCTTCGTTCCGCTGTTCGCGCGCCATCTGGAGCGCGAGGGCAAAGTCTCGGCCGCGGCCTTCGCCGAACAGGTGCTCTCCGTTCTGCTCGCGGTCCTGTTGGTCTTCGTCTGCGCCGTGCAGATCGTCATGCCGGTTGCGATCCTGATGCTGGCGCCGGGCTTCGCGCACGAGCCCGGCAAGCAGGAATTGGTGGTGGCGCTGACCCGTCTCACCTTTCCCTACCTCCTGTTCATCAGCCTGGTGTCGCTGCTCGGCGGCGTGCTGAATTCGCTGCATCGCTTCGCCGCCGCCGCCGCCACGCCCATCCTGTTCAACGCCTGCATCATCGCGGCGCTGATCTTCGCCGCGCCGCATCTGCCGACACCGGGCCATGCCATGGCCTGGGGCCTGACGCTTTCCGGCATCCTGCAATTCCTGTGGCTGATCGAGGCTTGCCGGCGCGAGGGCATTCGCTTCCGCCTGCCGAGACCTCGGCTGACGCCGGAGGTGAAGGCGTTGATGGCGCTGATGCTGCCGGCGGCGCTCGGCGCCGGCGTCACGCAGATCAATCTGGTGGTCAATCAGGTGATCGCGTCGTTCCTGCCTTCGGGCTCGATCTCGTATCTCTATTACGCGGACCGGCTGATGGAATTGCCGATCGGCGTGATCGGCATCGCGCTCGGCACGGCGCTGCTGCCGCTGCTCTCGCGCCAGCTTGCGGCCCGGCAGGAGACCCAGGCCATGAACAGCATGAACCGCGCCTTGGAGCTCGGCTTGCTGCTGACCCTGCCGGCGGCGACGGCGCTAATCGCCATTCCGTTCACGCTGGTCTCCGTGCTGTTCCAGCGCGGCGCGTTCGGCGCCATGGAGACGCAGGCGACGGCCTGGGCGCTTGTCGCCTATGCCTCGGGCCTGCCGGCGTTCGTGCTGATCCGCGTGCTGACGCCCGGCTTTTACGCGCGCCACGACACGCGCACGCCGGTGCGCTTCGCCGTGGTGACCGTGATCGTCAATCTCGCGCTCAACGTGACGCTGATGTTCTGGTTGCGCCACGTCGGTCTGGCGTTGTCGCTGTCCCTGTCCACATGGCTGCAGGCGGCCCTGCTCGCGATCACCTTGCACCGGCGCGGACACTGGCGCGCCGACGCGCGCCTGATCAGCCGCGCTCCGCGGAGCCTGGTCGCCGCGGTGGCGATGGCCGGCGGCGTGCTGCTGGCGCAAGGCTGGCTCGCGCCGTTTCTGTTACGCCCCGACACGCTCCGCTATGCGGCATTGGGCGCCTTGGTCGGCGCCGGGGGCGCGCTGTACGCAGTGCTGGCGCAAGTGACCGGCGCCGCGACGGTCGGCGAAGTCCTGCGACAAATGCGCCGTGCGCCGGGAGAGAGTCCCAGGCAAGCCGGTTGACCCGCCCCGCGTCCCGGGCGATAACTCCGCCGCCCGCGTTCCGCCTCGCATCCAAAGCGACGGAAATGGCAATCGTGCCCCGGGCCGTGTCCAAAGCGGAGGAACTTGGCGTTGCGCCAGCGGATCTTTTCCGGCGTCCAGCCGACCGGCAATCTCCATCTCGGTAACTATCTCGGCGCAATCAGGAATTGGGTGCGCCTGCAGAACGACTATGAGTGCATCTACTGCATGGTCGACATGCACGCGATCACCCAATGGCAGGATCCGAAGGAATTGACCGAAAGCACGCGGCAGGCGACCGCTGGGCTGCTTGCGGCGGGCATCGATCCCAGGACCTGCATCGTGTTCAATCAGAGCCAGGTCGGCGCCCACGCCGAGCTGGCGTGGATCTTCAATTGCGTGGCGCGTCTCGGCTGGCTCAATCGCATGACCCAGTTCAAGGAGAAGGCGGGCAAGCACCGGGAAAACGCGTCCGTCGGTCTATACGCCTACCCGTGCCTGATGGCGGCGGACATTCTGTTGTACAAGGCGACGCACGTGCCGGTCGGCGACGACCAGAAGCAGCACCTGGAATTGACCCGCGACATCGCGCAGAAGTTCAACAACGACTTCGGCGTTTCGTTCTTCCCCATGGTCGAACCCATGATCATGGGCGAAGCGACGCGGGTCATGAGCCTGCGAGACGGTTCCAAGAAGATGTCGAAGTCGGATGCCTCCGACTACTCGCGCATCAATCTCACGGACGGTCCCGACGCCATTGCGGACAAGGTGCGCAAGGCGCGGACCGACCCCCATCCGTTGCCCGAGACGGTGAAGGAACTGGAGGAGCGCCCCGAGGCGGACAACCTCGTCGGCATCTATGCCGCCCTGACCGACACGAGCCGCGAGACCGCCTTGCAGCGCTTCGCCGGCAAGATGTTCTCCGACTTCAAGAAGGAATTGATCGAGGTCGCGGTGGGCGAATTGGGCCGCATCGGCACGGAGATGCAGCGTCTGCTGCGTCAGCCGTCCGAGATCGACGCGGTGCTGCGCGACGGCGCGATGCGGGCGCGCCGGCTGGCCGAGCCGATCATCGACGAGGTGCGCGGCATCGTCGGTTTCTTAAGGGTTTGAGCCATGAGCAAGGACGCAGGCGCAGAATTCGACATACCCGGGACCGACGTGACGCCGGGGGCCGCGGAGCCGCGGCCGTGGTGGCGGCGGCACCTGAAGGCCATCGTGCTCGCGATCATCGTCGCGTTGCTGATCTGGTATCCGATCGGCATGTTGTGGGTGCAGCACATCGACGACGATCCGAGCTTCGCGCCGTCGGACGCCGATATGGCGTCGAACGGCAGCCGCGCCGTGACCATGGCGGCCATGCTGATCGACCGCGAGGTGAACCAGCATCGCTGGGTGGCTAGCGATCCGTTCTTTCTTCCCGGGTCCGCGCTCGACAACATGCCGAATTTCCAGCAGGGCATCATGGCCTCGCTCGGCCGCTTCGCCTTCGAGATGACCGACCAGCTGGGCCGCGCCCGCGGCTCCAGCCGCGCCGATCCCGACCTGCAAAAGGCGGCGGGCCTGCTGCAATATCCGGGCGACCGCTGGCTGCTCAATTTCTCCAACTCGCTGCTGCCCGGTGCGAGCTCGGTCTCGCAATACCGCGATGCGCGCAATGCGCTCATCGCCTATAACCGGCGCGTGGCCGAGGGCAGCGCATCCTTCGAGCGGCGCTCCGACAATCTGCAAGCCGCGATCGATCGCATCGCCGCCGATCTCGGCTCCGCTTCCGCCGTGATCGACCAGCACGTGTCGGAGAACTCGCACCAATGGATCGATTGGCACTCCGACGACGTGTTCTATTCGGTCAAGGGACAGTCCTACGCCTACTATCTGCTCCTGCGTGAGCTCGGCCGCGACTACGAGGCCGTGCTGAAGGAAAAGGAATTGTCGAACGTTTGGCAAAACATGCTGGTGTCGCTCCGCGACGCGGCGACGATCAGGCCGTGGATCGTGTCCAATGGTTCGCCGGACGGGCAGTTCCTGCCCAATCATTTGGCGGTGCAGGGCTTCTATCTCCTGCGCGCGCGCACGCAGCTCCGCGAGGTCAGCCAGATTCTGCAAAAGTAGCCGCGGCCGGCTGCAAGCCCGCTTGCCGTGCCGGCGGCCGCGATGGCAGGATGATCCGCATGGCAGCCGACGCCAGCGCTTCGCGCCGACGCAGCAAATTCCTGGTGGTGGTCGACAACACCCCGGAATGCAAGCTGGCGCTTCGTTTTGCCACCCACCGCGCCCGCAACGTCGGCGGCGGCGTCACGCTCCTGCATGTGATCGAACCGCCGGAAGTGCAGCACTGGGCCGCGGTCGCCAACGTGATGCAGCAGGAGGCGCGCGAAGAGGCGGAGCGCCTGATGCAGGATCTGGCGACCCAGGTTCACGACGACAGCGGCATCATGCCCGAACTGGTGATCCGCGAAGGCCGCAAGATCGACGGATTGCTGTCCCTGATCGCCGAGGATCCGTCCATCCGCATTCTGGTGCTCGGCGCCGGCACCGGATCGGAGGGCCCGGGCCCGCTGGTCTCCGCCCTCGCCGGCCAGATGTCCGGCACGCTCAGCATCCCGATCACCCTGGTGCCGGGCGGCCTCAGCCCCGAGCAGGTCGACGAGCTGACCTGAGGCGAACGCCTTGCCACAGAGACACAAAGGCACAGAGATAACTTCAAGGTCCGCTCCGCGGACCTTCGAATCTCGGTACCCCTGCCTCGGTACCCCTGAGATGAGAACGAGGTCAACCACCAAGGGGCAGGAAAGCGTTGATCGTGTAACCTCTGTGTCTCAGTGCCTCTGTGGTAAAACCTTCAGGCCGTCATCCGTCCGCCCGGGACCGCGTAGGGGGAAATCGCGAACAGCTCCTGCGGCTCGCGCACGCCGCGCAGCACGTGGAAGCCGACCGAGTCGAGCCGCGCATCCTTCGCCAGGGACTGGAACCGCGCCGTGGTCATCAGCGGCCGGCCGAGTCTCGAACACATGGACTCGACCCGCGCCACTTCGTTCACCGCCGCGCCGATCACGGTGAAGTCCAGACGGTCGGAACCGCCGATGTTGCCGTACATGACTGCGCCCACGTGCAGCGCGATGCCGCAACGCAAGGCCGGGAGCGCAAATTCTTCGCGGCGGCCGCTCAATTCCTCCAGGCCCTGGAGCGCCATGAGCGCCGCGTTGAGCGCCTGGGTGGCCGGGCGCATCTCGCGCTCGTCCCGCATCTCGAAGATGGCCAGCAAGCCGTCGCCGATGAACTTCAGAACCTCGCCGCCGTGCTCGTGCACCGCGCGCGTCATGCATTCAAAGTAGTCGTCGAGGGTGGAGATGAGCTGGTGCGGGCTCAAGCGGTCGGCCATGGCCGTCGATCCGCGCAAATCCGAATACCAGATGGCGGCGTTGATGTGCTGGCCCACGCCGCGCTGAACCCCGCCGGCCAGCACCTTG
>DASQHM010000177.1:0-4574 GCA_035632095.1 Candidatus Cybelea sp.
TCGGCGTCATTGCGCCGGGGATACGGCGCGCGGCGGAATGGCCGCCGATCCGGCCAGCGAGCTGTTCTACCGCCCTAAGGATAAGGCGGGCGAAGTATGGGCGTTGAACGCCGCCCGCGCCGAAGCATGGCTCGGCAGCGGGTCAATGTAGTGTCACTCGAATAGGTTTCGGTGCCCTTCCGTGTTAGCGTCAAAAATGCATGCGGATGCAAAAGCCCTGCGCGCGGCCGTAGCGCCGTTCGCAGTCCCGAGCACGGCGAGCGCCGTCCTGCAGCTTCTCACATCCATTGGCCTCTACATCGCGGTTCTTGGCTTGATGTACTGGTCGCTTTCCGTTTCGTTGTGGGTGACGCTGAGCCTCGCCGTCCCGGCGGCGGGACTATTGGTCCGCGTGTTCATCGTGCAGCACGATTGCGGCCACGGCTCGTTCGTCGGCTCGCCGCGGGCCAACAACATCATCGGCGCGATCTGCGGCGTATTGACGCTGGTGCCCTATCGCAACTGGCGGCGCCAGCACGCGCAACATCATTCCAACTGGAACAATCTCGACCGCCGCGAGTCCGGCGCGGACTTCTATTCGGCTTGCCTGACGGTGGACGAGTACCGGGCACGGTCGCGCAGCCAGCGCTTCTTTCACCGCTTGCTGCGCCACCCCTTGGTGGCGCATGTGGCAATTCCGCCGCTGGTATTCCTGCTGCTGTATCGCCTGCCGTTCGATACGCCGAAGCACTGGACTGCCGAGCGCTGGTCCGTATATCTGACCAATGCATCGATCGGGGCGCTTGTGGTTGCGCTGGGACTAGTCTGCGGTTTCCGCGCGGAACTTATCGTGCAGATGCCGATCACCATCGTCGCGACCATCGTGGGCGTTTGGCTGTTCTCGGTGCAACACCGGTTCGACACGTCGCGTTGGCTCCGCCAATCCGAATGGAACTTCCAGACGGCGTCAATGGAGAGCTCGTCCTACCTCAAGCTGCCGCGGCCCTTGCAGTGGTTCACCGGCAATATCGGTTTCCACCACATCCACCATCTGGCGCCGCGCGTGCCGAACTACCGGCTCGAGGCCTGCCATCGCGCGAGCGCAATGCTTCACACGGAAACGCCGCTGACCCTGAAGCGCGCGCTAGGCGCCTGGAATCTGGTTTTGTGGGACGAGGTACGCCAGAAACTCGTCCGTTTTCGCGATGCGCAGGTGCGGGCCGCGACGCAGAACGGGCCCTATACGAAGGCGGCATGCGCCGGATCGATCGACAAGTAATCGACGAGTGCGCGGTTCTTTTCGTCGGCGACACAATGATGCCGGCAAGTGCGTCGCGGATCGATCGCCCGCAGCGCGGCATCGCATTCATCGGAAAACCAGAATTCGCGGAAGCTGCGGCTCTTGATCGAGCCGAGCGTGCCGGACTTGGTATAGGCCTTGTCCTGGCAGGCATAGACGTTGCAGTCGGCGCCGATGATGGTGAGCATGCGGCTGAACGGGCATGTGGCGTAGCACTTGGAGAAGGATTCCTCCATGACGTGGTAGTGGTCGACAACCTTGAAATCTGCGTCGTCGAGAGCGCGGGCGCGCCCGATCTCGGCGCGAACCACGTCGCGGAACGGCGCGTGGTAGGCGTTGTTCGCCGCGCCGTCGTTGCTCAGGATGCACGGCGAGATCTTGGCGTGCCGGACGCCGCATGCCTTGAGCTTGCCGCATAGTTCGAAAACGTGCCGCGCATTGGTCTTGTCGACGATGATGCTGGCGCCGAGCGCGCAGCGCGAACGGCGCGCGGCAAAGGCCGCCAGATTTTCCATGACCTGATCGAACTCGGTTTCCTTGACCTTACGGTAGGCGGCGTAGCTCGGCCCGTCCCAGCCGTCGATCGACACGCGGACCCACGTGGCATGGACGGCGAGCGCATCGGCCACCTTGCCGAGAAGACGCGAGCCATTGGTGAGCGTCGCCACCTTGATGCCGGCGGCGCCAAGCCTGTTCACCACTTCGGCGAGATGCGGATATATGAGCGGCTCGCCGCCGCCGGAGAAAGTCACCGCCTTCACGCCCATGGCGATCAGGTCATCGACGATCTCGAACATCTTTTCCGGCGGGATCTTGTCGCGCAGCACCATGTCTTCGCCGAGACTGAGGCCATCGTTCCGGTATGCGCAGAAGTAGCAACCGTGATTACAGACGTTGGTGGGCTTGATGCGCACATGCACCGGTGCCGCGCGCCGGCCGGCAGCGAGGGCCTCGATTTGTCCAGGGAAGCGGAAGGGCTTGAGCGCGGAGTAGACGGATTGATTCATGGCGAATCCCTTTGCTGGGATACCCAACAATACCGCCGATGTGGTTTACGCGGGATTAACGCGGCTTCGGCCGCTCACTCGTGCTCAAGATCCGGCCGTTCGCGCAGCAGCCCGCGCTTGAGATGCTCCCAGCGCTGGGTAAGGAAATCGTCGCTAAGGAGAAATGCCTTGGTCTGGCGCGCCGCTTCGGGCGGCATGAGCGTGAGCTTGCCGGCGGCGGCCGCCTTGAGCTGCACATCCGCCGCGTTCTCGAAATGCAACGTCGCGATGCAGCCGAGGCGGATCGAATCGGCCACCACCAGCAGGCCGTGGTTCTTCAGCAGGATCGCGCGCCGGTCGCCGAGCGCGGCGGCGATCCGCTCGCCCTCGCTCTTCTCCAGCACGATGCCGTCGAATTCGTCGAACAGGACATTGTCCTCGAAAAAGTACGCGCCGTGCTGCCAGCAGGGTTGCAAGGTCTGGCCGAGGGCGCTCAAGGCGACGGCGTTGTGGCCGTGGGTATGCACGATGGCGGTCACGTCGGGACGCGCCAGGTACATGCGCGAATGGATGTGCAGGGTCGGATTGACCCGGCCCTTGCCGGAGACAGTCGCCAGATCGAAATCCGCCTCGATGATGTCGTCGTAGCGCACCTCGTCGAAGCCCTGGCCCCATTGGTACGACCAGAACGTGGCCGCTCCCGGCAATCGCGCCGTCAGGTGGCCGCCGATATCGCTGGTGAGCCCGGCGCGGTCGAGCGCATGGCAGGCGTAGACCAGATCCTGCTTCAGGACATGGATCGCCGGATCGCGACTGGCCGCCGCGGCCGGTTTGCGGTGAACCGTGCTTTCTGCCATGGAAGACTCCGTTTGCTACGCGGCTGGCCTGCCGGCAGGGCCGTAGCCACCGCCACCCGGCGTCTCCAACACTACGTCGTCGTTCGGATTCATAGTCATTTTTCGCGCCTCGGAAACCGGTTTGCCGTTCACCAGAAAGCGACCCGGCGTGCCCGGCTCGCCGCCATGAGCCTCGCGGATCGTTTCTACATCATCAACAACGGACATATCGTCGAAGAGTTGATGGCCCAGGCCGTGCGCGGTCAGCCGGAGTTGCTGCACCGACACCTGGGGTATGAGCCCTATCGCCTTTTGTCGGTGTTATCCGACAATCTTGTGACCTACCAAAAAAGGGTGCTACGTCCACGAGGACCACCTCGGCTCGATCGCGGTGACCACCGACGACACCGGCGAGGTGGTGGAACGCGATTCCTACGACCATCGACGCTTGGAGCAGCCGCGTCGATAGGGGCAAGCGGCGCTTCCCCAACGGCGCCGACGATCCCACCAACAGCATCGCCAGTCAGATCACCCGCGGCTACACCGGCCACGAGGAGCTGCAGCACGTGGGCCTGGTGAACATGAACGGGCACATCTACGACCCGGTGCTCGGCCGCTTCATGACCGCCGATCCCACCGTCCCGCACCCGGACGACCTGAAGGATTTCAACCGCTACGCCTACGTCCACAACAACCCGCTCGCCTTCACCGACCCCACCGCCTACGGACTGTTCGGCGGGTTGTTCCACGCCATCGGCTCATTCCTCCATTCCTTCCTGCACAACCCGATCGTCCGGGCGATCGATCGGATTGCCGCCGCCATCCTGCGCCGGAAGTTGGCTTAAGCCGCGAATCCGCCACGGCGATTGTGCGAACGGCGGCAGTTCGTGAAAACAAAAGAGCCGCCGGGACGGCGGCTCTTTCGTCTGCTGCGCGGGCTAGAGCTAGCCGCGCTTCCGCCGGCGCACCGCCGCGAAGGCGATGAGTCCCGCTCCAAGGACAGCGATGCTCGACGGTTCGGGGATCGGCCCCAGAAGTTCGCCGACCTGGAACGTGTTGAGGGTGGAAGGGTTGAAGCCGGCCCCGCCCAGAAAGCCCGAAAACGTGAAGGCCGAGCTGGTGCCGCCGGCGACGTTGGTCGGGATGAAGAGGTTCTGGCCGAAGACTTTGCCCACGCCCGTGATCGGGTTGGTCTCGAGCGGATTGTTGCTGCCGTTGGCGCTGGTCGGGCTCACTAGGAGTCCGTTCGTGCCCCAGTCGTTGAAGAAGTGCTTGAGCGCGAAAGTCCCAGTCAGAGGGACACTGCCGACCTGAAGCGTCCAGTTGGCATTCAGGTTGCCCGCGATCGGGCCACCCGAGGTGGTCACAAACGTCCACACGATCCATTCGTTGCCGCCGGGCTCAGGAATTATGGTTTGGAAAAGTAGCAGGGCGTTGCTGTCGATGAGTGTAATGGGCGCGCCAACGTGAATT
>DASQHM010000178.1:0-9483 GCA_035632095.1 Candidatus Cybelea sp.
GGTAGCTCGCCACGACCGGATCGGCGTCGTCCGGCGCAAGCACGTGGATTTGCGCGACGTAGTCGGACTCGCTCATCGGGCTGTCCACGTCCACGGCCACGGGCACGACGCGGTCGTTGCTGACAGCCTCCGGCATGCTTATGCGGACGCGGCCGGGGTGCAACGGCGCGTCGCCCACCAAACGGCGAATCGCGTCGTTGGAGGCAGGCGCGTCGGGCGCCTGCTCGGCCTTCAGGCGCAGCCGCGCTCCGGCGCCCACCACGACCAGGCCTACCGCGGCGATGACGCCACGGCGGGTCCAAGTGTTGAGCGAACCAAGCTTCACGACGCGGACCTCGAGTTGCGACGCGAATCTTCCAGCGTCGCTGAGATGAACGTTTTTCTATTCGTATTTCACGACGCGGGAGGTAAAAAACCGGTGCAGCCGGAGCAGAAATTTCCCGAGTGTTGCAGCAATGTCTCGTTCTCCCTGGCTCCCGCGATCCAGCCGTGAACCGGCACCTTGACGCGAAGGGGCTCAAGTGCCCCCTGCCGGTCTTGCGGGCTCGCAAGGTCATGCGCGACATGGCGCCGGGAGACATTCTCGTCGTACAAGCAACCGACCCCGCGGCGCCGGCCGATTTCCGCGCATTTTGCGAAACCACCGGGGACGAGCTTGTCGACGTTGACCAGGGCGGCGCGGTGATTGTCATCACGATCCGGCGCGCGCGGCCCGCGGATTGATCGGCCGAGGCCCGAAGGCCTCTTCGCCGGGGCGATGAAACGATTTGCAACGCCTCGCGAGCGAGCGTTGGTAAGCGGCGCTTTAAGGCTTGGGGCAGACCGCCAGGCCGGTGTTCAAGTTGATCCGCACCTGGCGCATGGCGGCAACGTCAAACTGGCGGCCCGCGCAGGCATTGTTCTCGGCGGCAGCGGCCTGGCCGTAAGAGGTAACCGCGGCGTTGTAAGCCGGCACGGACACGTTGTTGAGGTCGATTTCGGCAGTGTCGGCGTCGTGTACCAGCTTGGTGAAGGCCTCGACCGCCGCCGGGTCGTTCACGTTGAGGTTCGGACGCTGCTGGTTGACCTGCTGGCGCAGGCTGGCCGCGCGTTGCGTTGCCTGCTGCCAGGAGGCGGTGGCCGCATCCAGGTCCTTTTTGCTGGTCTCGGCTGCCTTTTGCATGCAAAGGCATTGGGTGATGGCCTGGGGGTCGGCAACGATCTCGTCCGCCAGCGCCGGAGCCAGGGGGTTCAAACCGGCAAGTCCGAGCAAGACGCCAAGGCGAAGGATGTACGTGGTTGGCGATGGCCTTTTGCTACGGGATGTCATTGATCTCCGCTCCCTTGCCGCGTTTTCCATTCAACAGCACCTGAATGCGGCATCAATGTGACTGGCGCGTGACCTGAGTCAAGCGGCACGGCTCGCGCCGCCGCTTTCGAATGCCTACAAACATCAGCGGCCGCGCCGGTTACAGCGTATTGAGCGGCAGGCGCAAGTATACAATCCCGTTGCTGTCGGCGGGCGGCAGGTTGCCGGCCCGCATATTGACCTGAATGGCGGGCAGGATCAGATCCGGCAGCGTCAGCTCCCGGTCGCGCTTCAAACGCATGGCGACGAAATCCGCTTCGGTGACGCCGTCGTGGATGTGCTTGTTCTTGGCCCGCTCTTCGCCGACGGTGCTCTCCCATGCGAAGGGCCGTCCGTCCGGCCCATAGTCGTGGCCGACGAAGACGCGCGTTTCCGGCGGCAACGACAGAATGCGGCGGATCGACCGATAAAGCGTCGTCGCATTGCCGCCGGGGAAGTCGCAGCGGGCCGTGCCGTAGTCGGGCATGAATATCGCATCGCCGACGAAAACCGCATCACCGATGCGATAGCTGACACAGGCCGGCGTGTGTCCCGGCGTGTGCAGCACTTCGGCGTTCAGATCGCCGATTTCGAACCGCGCGCCGTCCTGGAACAATCGATCGAATTGCGACCCGTCGGCGCGAAAGCCCGGCTCGGCGTTATAGACGCCCGCGAACGTGCGCTGCACCTCCGGCACGTTCGAACCGATGCCGAGCTTGCCGCCGAGCCTGCTTCGGATGAATTGAGAGGCGGTGAGATGGTCCGCATGGATGTGCGTCTCGAGCACCCATGCGACGCGAAGCTCGTGTCGCGCCACATGCTCGACGATGGTCTCGGCGAATGTGGTCGCGGTTCGGGCACCTCGCGCCTCGAAGTTCAGGACGGGGTCGATGACGGCGGCTGTACGCGTGCGCGGATCGGCGACAACGTACGCAATGGAAAAGGTCTTGGGTTCGAAGAAGCCCGTGACGAGAGGATTCACCATGCGTCTATTCTACATAGTGGTGTTGGAATTTCCACGTGCAGGATGGCTCAGGCCGCCTCGGCGCCGTAATAGAGACTCACGGTGTGACGTGCCTCGGCGAAAAACAGCCAGCGCTCGATGAGTAACCCGGCCATAGCCAGAAGCGCGGCCAGCAACGCCGGAGCCGCGGCCGCGGTCGGCGCCAGGAAATCGGCAATGAGCACAAGCAGGGCGGGGGCCGCGAATCCGAGGCCGATGCAAATGCGCCGGAGCTTGCGGCGATGCTTGCGCCCAATCTTGAACCCCATTTCGCGCAACAAATAGTTCTCCTGTGTGTGCGGCGGATCGAGCATGCGCACTTTGCCGATGTGGCCAAGGCCGGTGGCGCTTTCCGGCGTGGCCGGGCTGCGTGTGCGTTCGATATGCCGCCAGTAGGCGATCTTGATGCCGGCGCCGGCCAAAGCCAGCGCGACGGCGGCGAGGTTCAGATGCGGCACCGGCACGTCGAAGCCGAGCCTGAGCGCGTCGAGCCACAGACAGCCGCTATAAAGCGCGAGAACGCCGTAGGCCGCCGGCACCCACGCGCTGCGCCACTGATGTACTGGCTTCAGGCTGGCGTAGATCATGGCGGTGCAGGCAACGGTGGCCGCGGCCAGGACGGCAGTGATCGCCGCGGCAAGGCGCCACCACATGGAATCGGCCCACCAAAGCCAACCCGTAGCGAACATGAGCGCAGCGGGATAGCAGACGAGCGCCGTCACGCCTTCGCGCGACAACCACGAGCTTCGCCATTGGCTCATGGCGCGCCAGGCGCGCTCGGGCCGTCCAAGATGCAGCACCGAGCTGGATAGGCCGATGCTGATCATAGCCAGCGCCAGGACGGCTACGCAGCCATCGAACCAGAACGCCGCCGGCAGCACACCGCCGATGGCCAATATCGCCGCCAGGAACAGCAGACCGTATCCGGCGCCCGACAGCACGGTAAAGACGATGACCGACAGCGCGGGATGCACGGCGTCGCTCTGCGTTTCTCAGCGCGACAGCAGCCGGTCGAGCCAGCTCAAAAGCTTGCTTGCCGCATCGCCGGTCGGAACCAGAGCGTCCGCGGGCGCCCTGCCGGCAACGCTGCCGCAATGCGCGCCCCGTCGCGGCGGCAGGTATTTATTGACGGGCCGGTAGCCAAGCTCCGGCATCAAATCGAAGCCGCCGCGCTCGGCGACGAGCTTCGACACGTCCGATGACGGATCGCCGAGATCGCCGAAATGACGCGCGCCCGAGGGACATGATGCGACGCAGGCCGGGAGGCGTTCGGCTTCCGGCAGGTGTTCGTTGTAGATGCGATCGATGCAAAGCGTACATTTCTTCATCACGCCGGCATCGTCGTCGAATTCGCGGGCGCCGTAGGGACAGGCCCAAGAGCAAAGCTTGCAGCCGATGCAGAGATCCTCGTTCACCAGCACGATGCCGTCTTCCGCGCGCTTGTACGATGCGCCGGTCGGGCAGACCGTGACGCAGGCCGGCTCCGCGCAATGCAGGCACGATTTCGGAAAATGCACCGTGCGGCCGTCAACGCCGTCGCCTGCTTCGAAACTGTGGACGCGATTGAACCAGACGCCGCTCGGTTCCGCGCCGTAGGGCTCGAAATCCGTCAGCGGCGCCGACACGCCGCCCGCGTTCCATTGTTTGCACGAAACCGCGCAGGCGTGGCAGCCGACGCAGGTGTCAAGGTCGATCACCAGCCCGAGTTGCTTGCCGGAGACGCGATCGGGAAGCGATGTCATTTCGAAGCCTCGCGCGGGCGAAACTCGGCGCCGAAGCGAAGGATGGCTGGGCGCGGCGGCCAGCCGGGCGGCATTGCAAGGGCCTCGGCCCTCGCGGAGACAGCGTCGGCGGCGCATTTGGCGATCCGCACGCGCAGGTCGTACCACGCGGCCTGGCCCGTGACCGGATCGGAGTTGGAATAGCGGTAGCCGCCTTCGCGCGCCGGCAAAAGGTCGGAAATGATGTCGTTCAGCAGAAATGCGCGCGTGGCCTCCGGCGCATCAGGCGCGAGATTCCAGGCGCCGGCGCGTTTGGCGATGGCATTCCAGGTCCACACGGTGTCCGCGTTCACGCCTTCCATCAGGCGGACCTGGCCCTTGATGCGCCCGTGACGGCTTTCGATCGAAACCCAGTCGTCGTCGGCGAGGCCAAGTCCCGCCGCCGTCGCGCGACTCACATAGAGCCGGTTCTCGCTGATGATCTGCCGGAGCCACGCGTTCTGGGAATCCCAGGCGTGATACATGATCATCGGCCGCTGGGTGATCGCATGGAGCGGATAGTCGACCGATTCCGTCGCCGCCTCTTCGAATGGGCGGTACCATAGCGGGAGTGGATCGAAGAAGCGGCGCACGCGTTCGCGATGGGCCGGCGGCGGCCGAACCTTGCCGTGGCCTTCCGCGGCAAGACGGAACTTTTGCAACGGCTCGACGTACAGCTGCAACACGATCGGATCTGCCGCATCAAGAAAGCCCATGCGCACGGCATAGTCGAGATAGTCGCGATTGGCGTGTTTGAAGAAGCGTGCCGTGACCGGCAACTCTTCGTGCCAAAACGCGCCGTTCGCAACGTATGCGGCGATCTGCTCCGGATTGGGCGCGCCTTTGCCCGTCGCCTCGCCGCGCTCGCCGCGCCAGCCGGCCAGCAGGCCGATCCCCGGCTTGCGCTCATATCGCGCCATGTAATCGGCGAAACCGCTGTACGTGGGCTTGCCATTGCCGCGCACCATGCCGGGCAAGCCCAGCCTCGCGCCGAGATCGAGCAGCACGTCTTGAAACGGCCGCACGTCGCGGTCGGGCGCCAGGACCGGATGGCGGATTGCGTCTGCGGGTCCATCGGCGCTCGAGATCGGCCGGTCGAGCAGCGATATGCAGTCGTAACGCTCGAGATACGTGGTATCCGGCAACACCAGATCGGCAAAGGCCACCGTTTCCGAGTAGAACGCATCGACGTAAATGATGCGCGGGATGCGGTAGGCGCCGCTCGCATCCTTGGCGGCAAGCATGTCCGCCGTGCCGCGGGAATTCATCGCCGAGTTCCAGCCCATATTCGCCATGAACAGGAACAGCGTGTCGATGGCATATGGATCGGCGTTCGCCGCATTGGCGATGACTGTATGGAGCATGCCGTGGGCGGCGAGCGGCGCTTCCCACGAAAACGCCTTGTCGATGCGAAGCGGCCGGCCGTCCGTGTCCACCAGCAGATCGTCCGGCGACAACGGATACCCGAGCGGCGGTCCCGCCAGAGAATGATTTGCCTCCGCCGGCCGCGACGGTTTGGCGTGCGGCGGGCATGACTTCGGATAGGGCGGCTTGTAGCGGAAGCCGCCCGGGCTATCGATAGCGCCGAGCAGGAGCTGCAACACGTGCAGAGCGCGGCAGGTGTGGAAGCCGTTCGAATGCGCCGAGATGCCGCGCATGGCATGAAATGAAACCGGCCGGCCGATCATCTTGTCGTGGCGGCGGCCGGCCCAATCGGTCCAAGGCACGTCCAGGACCAGCTCCTGGCGGAACGCGACGTCGGCGATCTCGGCGGCGATCCGCCGGGTCGTCTTGGCTGCGATGCCGGTCTCGGCGGCGACCGCTTCGGGCGCATACGCATCGTCGAGGAATCGCTCGGCCAGCAATTGAAATGCCGGCACGGCGTCGCGACCGTCGGCCAATCGATACCGGCCGGCCAAGGCCGGCGTGACGCCCGTCCCGGAGGCGTCTGCGACGGCTTTAGTGCTGGCGTCCCAGCAGAGCGGTGCGCCCTGCGCATCGCGCGCGAACAGGCCATGCTCGGCCGTGCCCGGCGCGTCGATGACCAGCCACGGCGCGTTGGTGTAGCGGACGAGGTAGGCGAAATCGACTTGATCGGCGAGCAGCAATTCGCGGATCAGCGCGCCGATGAACAAGCCGTCGGTACCCGGCCGGATGCCGAGCCATTCGTCGGCCACCGCGGAATAGCCGGTGCGGACCGGATTGACGGAAACAAATTTCGCGCCGCGTTGCTTGAGCCTGCTTATGCCGATCTTGATCGGGTTCGAGCTGTGATCTTCCGCCACGCCGAACAGCATGAAGTATCGCGTTTGTTCGAAGTCGGGCTCGCCGAATTCCCAGAAGCCGCCGCCGAGCGTGTACATGCCGGCCGCGGCCATGCTCACTGAGCAGAATCCGCCATGCGCCGCATAGTTGACCGTGCCGAAGGCTTCCGCCCACCAGGACGTGAACGCTTGGGCTTGATCGCGTCCGGTGTAGAAGGCGAGGCGCTTCGGGTCGGTCCGGCGAATCTCGCCGAGCCAGGTCGCCGCCAGCGCGAGCGCCTCGTCCCATTCGATTTCGCGGAACTCGCCGCGGCCGCGCTCGCCCGTGCGCAACAGCGGCTTGCGCAGCTTCGCCGGCGACTTCTGCTTCATGATGCCGGCGGCGCCCTTGCCGCAAAGCACGCCGCGATTCACCGGATGATCGGGATTGCCCTCGATGAAGCGGAGTTTGCCGTCGCGCAAGTGAACGCGAATGCCGCAGCGGCACGCGCACATGTAACAGGTGGTGGTTTCGACGCGGTCGGATACGACGGGGGACAGGTCGACGCCCGTCGATTGGCGGGACTCGGACATGCCCGCGACGATAGCATTTTTCCGAAATGGTGCTGTAGTTTTTGCCCGGGAGCGGCGGTGCCGGTTCTAGCCGTTGAGCCGCTCGACCGCGGCCGCATAAAGCGCAGTCGCTTCAGCGCCGAAGCAGCAGAAGATCACCTTAAGCGGGAGCATGTTTGCGGCGAGCTCTCCGGCCACGGCGCTGACCGCAATGGGTACCGCGCGGGCGATCGGAAATCCATAAATGCCGGTGCTGATCGCCGGGAAGGCGACCGTCAGCAGGCGGCGTTCGCGCGCCAGCGCCAACGAGTTGCGATAGCAGCTCGCGAGCAGCGCATCCTCGTTGACGAAGCCGCCGCGCCAGACCGGGCCGACGGTGTGAATGACGCTCCGTGCCTGCAACAGGTAACCGGCGGTGACGCGTGCTTCGCCGGTCGGGCAACCGCCGAGGGTGCGGCACTCCTCGAGCAACTGCGGACCCGCCGCGCGATGGATCGCGCCATCGACGCCGCCGCCGCCGAGCAGGCTGCTGTTGGCCGCGTTGACGATGGCGTCGACCTTCAGTCGCGTGATGTCGCCTTCGACCACCTCCATACGCTTGGCGATTTCGCTATTCACGGCACCGCGTTCCCGAGTCTCCATGGCGAATTGTGCGGCAGGGCGCGGGGCCTGTCCACGAAGGCAGGCGCGTCATTCAACAAACGTCACGACGGCCGCGCTGCAAAGCGGGACATCGGCGATGAACGTGTTGTGCGAGCGGCTCAACGGCAGATCGTCGATTATGGAGACGCCGTCAATGGCGCTCGGCCCTCGGCCGGTCAGCCGCCGCACCGGCGCCCGCGCCGAACGCGTTCCGGCGTCGAGAATCACCGAGGCATCCTGCCTGAGATCCTTGTTGACGAGAATGACGCGGATCGTGCCGTCGTCGCTCCTGCAGGCATAGGCCGCGACATTGATGCCGTCGGCGCGGACGGTGCAATCGACCATGCGGCCCCGCGCGGTCTCGCCGAACAGGCGCATCGCATGGTAGAGCGGGCGCGCGCCATAGGGATCGAGCGGCGACGGTTGCGCTATCGGAGAATAACTGCGATGCCGGCCTGCGTGGAAATTCACGCCGGCGGAGCCTGCCGCCGCCTCGCGGAACATAAGATCGAGGCCCCAAATGCCGGCGGCAAGCGTGTCGCTCACGCCGAAACGTCCGCCGTTGTAGACCGAGTTGGTTTCGATCAGGCGGAAGGGTAGGCGATAGCCGCGGGCAAGCTTGCTCATTTCCTCTAAGCCGCGAGCGAAGGCGGGGTCGGGTGCCAGCAACCGCGCGATGCTGACCTTGGGATCCTCCGCCGGGCCCTCGTCGTAGTAGTGATAGGTGAGCATCGCCAGATCTTTGGCGGCGTCCTCGGCGAAGGGTTTGAGCCAATCGATGCGCGCGGCCACGTCGGGGCCGGCGAAGCGCGCGTCCGGCACGCGGGCGCGCACGGCGGATACGAATGTGCGCCATTCGCGCAAATAGTCGGCGACGCCGTAGCCGTTCGGCCGCGGGCGCCCGTCGCCGCCCAGGAGATCGGGCTCGTTGCCGATCTGGAATGCCGCCAGCCGCTTGCCGAGCCGCCGCATCACATACGCCGCTTCGCGCGCCGCGTCGTCCGGCGTGCCGGTGGCAAGGTTCAAACCCCAAACCAGCTTCCAACCGATGGCGTCCATGAATCCGGCAAGACGGTCCACGTCCGCCGGCGCAAACGTCGTTCGCGGCTGCTTGATATCGCGCCCGCCTTCGCTGCGGAACAGGGTGCGCTCGCTCGAATTGCCGCCAATGCGGATCATTCCGTTCGGGCCGAGGCCGCGAATGAGCGAGACCATGCTGCGATTGCGGGCGGAAAAGAAATCCGCGTGCGGCAACTCGCCCGATTCGTAGCTGAGGCCGAGGAAATCGCTTGGGATGCGTGCGCCGGCGCGAGCCGGCTCGACCTTGACGCGTATGCGGCGAACGGCTGCGTGAGCCGGCGCGGCGCGCGCGGCCAAGCCGGCGGAAAACGTCAATGCGGCGACAGAGAACTGACGGCGGTTCACGCCGTCAGTGTCGCAGATTGCGCCGCCGAACGTCGACGGTTGAAGCGATCAGGCCTTGCAGTATTTGCCGTACAGGCCGCCGCCGTCGAGGCAGCCGGCGCCGTCGATGTTGAAGACCATTTGCGCACCGTTGAGGATCAGCAGGAATTCCTTGCCGTCGATCTTGTAGTTGGCTCGAAACGTCTGCTCCATCATGGTGACCGTAACCGTGTCGCCCTTACCGAACACGAGCTTTTCCATGACGAGGCCGTTGCCCAAGCCGCCGCCCTTCGGGACGTAGGTGCCGCTGAGGCTGCTGTCACCGCAACCGGCCAAGGCAATACAGGCCACGGCAACCAATGTGATCGGTTTCATTCTTACCCCCTAATCCGGCCCTTTGCGTGGCCGATCCGGACCGCGCCGATCAACCGTCTGGCGACGCGCATACTCTGGTCCATCGGCCGGTTCATTGCTTCGGTTCGCGTCGCGGCGCATCGCTTCTTCGCCTGCGCAGTCGTGATGCGCCAAACA
>DASQHM010000179.1:0-20529 GCA_035632095.1 Candidatus Cybelea sp.
GAACAACGCGATGAGGAAGCCCCAGGCGCCTTCGCGATATCCCTTGCGCGCCACGTAGCACTTCCAGAAGCGCGAGAACACCCGCTGGATGTTGTGGCCGAGCGTGCCGATGTCCCCGCTTGCCCTAAGATCGGCGGCGCGCGCCGTGGTGTAGCGGTCCAGCCGGCGGATCATGTCCGAAATGTCGCGATCGACCAGATGCTCCATGGGCGAGCGCAGGAAACGCTTCGGGCCTTGCAGTTCCAGCTTGGGGTGGATGCGCTGCCCGCCCCAGCGTTTCGCGCCGCGCGAGAAAAGGCGCGGCGCCGCGCTGACGCCCCATTGCGCGCCCCAGCCGTACCGTACCAGCCTTTGGCCGATATAATTGTCGAACGGAATGAGGAAGTATCCTGGTGAAGCTGTTTGGATGGTCGCGCGCACTTCGGCCGCGAGTTCGGGCGAAACGCGTTCGTCGGCGTCCACCTCCAAGATCCAATCGCCGGAGCACGCGTCGATGCCGCCGTTGCGGCGATCGCCTTCGATCGGCCAGGAGCCGACCACCAGGCGCGCGCCGGCGGCATGCGCGATATCCGCCGAGCGGTCCGTGCAGCGGTCGAGCACCACGATGATTTCATCGGCGAAGGTAAGGCGCGACAGACATTCGGCGAGTTGCCGCTCCTCGTTGTGGGCCACCACCAGAGCCGACAAGCGTCGCGTCGCCGTCATGCGGCCTCCCGCACGCGCCGCCACAGGACTTCGGCCGCGGCAATCACGCTGTCCACCGTCAAACTAGCCATGTAGCTGTCGTGCTTGCGGTAATCGTAGCCCGGGCGATGCAGGATCTGATCGTAGCTTTCCGGCGTGCGAACCGCTGCGGCGTTGGCGCCCCAGGGCCCGTAAAGCTCCTCGCGGCTCGGGCCGAACAGTCCGAGCGTCGGGATACCGCTGGCCGCCGCCATATGCATCAGGCCGCTATCATTGCCGATGTAGAACGCGCAGCGCTCAAGGCAAGCGTAGGCCGTTAGCAGCCCGATGCCGCCGACCAGGTCGATGCGCCGCGATTCCGCAATGGTGGCGAGCACAGGCTCGGCCGCGATCCGCTCGTTGTCTGCGCCGAAGACGGCCACGCGGGCCCCGGGCATCATGCCGCCCGGCGCGGTGATGCGGCGCACGGTTTCTGCGAAGCTCTGCGCCGGCCACTGCTTGCCGCCCCAATTCGCCGTCGGCCCGATCGCCAGCACCGGGCCGCCGTCCGGCACCAATCGGCGCGCTTCGGAGCGATCTCGTTCGCTTGTCCAGAGTTTCGGCGACGGCGCGTTTGCCAACCCGAGCACGCGAGCGAGGCGCTCGACCTGATGGCCGTGTGCGCCTGCGGACGACAACATGCGTCGGTCTCGCGCTATCAATAAATACGCCAGCGCCGAGCCTCGCACATCCACGACCAAGTCCCAGGCATTGCCGACCGTCTGCGTCCAGAGGCGCAGCCAATGGAGCGCGTAGCGCCGCTTGGGCACCGCGATGACGCGCGCCACGTTCGGCGCGCCCGCGAAGAGCGCGGCTGGGGCAGGTCCGCAGGCCACGGTCACGCGAGCCTCCGGATGCTCGGCAGCGATGTGAGCCAGCAGGCCGGTCGAAAGCACGGCATCGCCGATTCGGTTCGAGGTAACGAACAGTACGTTCATGGCGTCATTTCGGGGATTCCGTGGGCGGTTATACGTCGCCCGGCCCGAAGTGCCAAGCTTTCAGCAGGCCCGAGGCCCGCCGGCACGGCTTGCCAAGCCCGAGCTTGGCACATATTTCTAGTGCGGCATCCTTTCGCGAATGGCTGGACGATGAGCGAAGCGAGACTGACGGCGCTGGAAGACCGCGGGACGATTGCCGTGCGCGGCGCCGATGCGCGCGACTTTCTCCAGGGGTTGATCTCCAACGACGTCGCCAAGACTGGACCGAACCGCGCGATCTATGCGGCGCTCCTGACGCCGCAGGGCAAGTTCCTGCACGACTTCTTCGTCGTGGCTTTGGGCGATGCCCTGCTTCTGGATTGCGAGGGACCGCGGGCGGGGGACCTGTTGCGGCGGCTTCGCATGTATAAGCTCCGCGCCAAGATCGACCTGGCGGACGCTTCGACGGAATACCGGATCGGGGTGGCTTGGGGTGACGACGCACTCTCGCGGCTCGGCGTGCCGGCGGAGGCCGGGCGGGCCGTAGCCATCGATGGCGGCGTCGCCTATGCGGATCCGCGGCTTCTCGCCCTCGGCGGCCGTTTCATTCTGCCCAGGGACCGGTTTGACTCTGCCGTCGCTCGGTTCGGCTTCGCGCGCGGAACGACGGCGGAATACGACGCGCTGCGCCTCAGTCTCGGAGTGCCGGACGGCAGCCGCGACGTTCCGGTGGACAAGGCTTTCCTGCTCGAGAGCAATTTCGAGGAGCTGAACGGCGTCGATTTCAAAAAGGGCTGTTACGTCGGCCAGGAGCTGACCGCCCGCACCAAGCATCGCGGCGTCGTGCGGAAGCGCCTGTTCCGGGTCGACATCGACGGACCATTGCCGGCGCCGGGCACGCCGATCATGCGCGGCGACAAGGAAGCCGGGACCATACGTTCGGGCGTCGGTCGGACCGCAATCGCATTGATCCGCCTGGAGGACTACCAGGCGGCGCTCGAAAGCGGGCAAAAGCTGACGGCCGACGGCGTGAACGTTACGCCGATCAAGCCGAGCTGGGTCAATTTCTGAGGCCGGAATGACGGACGGACGGAAGCGCTGCCACTGGGTCTCCGAGGATCCGGTCTATATCGCCTATCACGACCACGAATGGGGCGTGCCGGAACACGATGACCGCGCCCTGTTCGAGAAGCTGATCCTCGACGGATTTCAGGCCGGACTGTCCTGGATCACCATCCTGCGCAAACGGGACAATTTCCGGCGCGCGTTCGACGGCTTCCAGCCGGAAAAAATCGCGCGGTATCGTCCGGCGAAGATCGAGAAGCTGATGAACGATACGGGCATAGTACGCAATCGCGCCAAGATCGAAGGGACTGTCAAGAGTGCCCGCGCCTATCTCGATCTTGTGGAGCAGCATGGCAGCTTCGACCGATACCTCTGGCATTTCACCGGCGGCGAGACGCGCGTCAACCGCTGGACGCATATGAAACAGATCCCGGTCGAGACGGCGGAGAGCCGCGCCATGTCCAAAGCACTGCGCGAGGCCGGCTTCAGCTTCGTCGGCCCGACGATCGTGTACGCCTTCATGCAAGCCGTCGGAATGGTCAACGACCACGTCGTCACCTGCTTCCGCCATGGCGAAGTGCGATGAGG
The DNA here is from genome assembly GCA_035632095.1 of Candidatus Cybelea sp. GTDB lineage: Bacteria > Pseudomonadota > Alphaproteobacteria > Ferrovibrionales > Ferrovibrionaceae > DASQHM01. Next base: position 3,294 of record DASQHM010000179.1, read on the forward strand.
GTGACGCCTACTTGAGCGGACGGACCGAGATGGCCGACCCCGATGCCGGCGGGGGCGCCTGCATGTCGTCGGGGCGCAACGCGCCCGTGCCTGTGCCGGTCACGCTGCCGCTGCCGCCGGCGACCGGGCGGCCGTTGGTGGTCGGCGCAATGACCATCTCGACATTGGAGCCGAACAGCGTGCGCGGCGAGACCTGGATGGTGGCGACCCGCGCGCCGCGCATATAGGTCATCACGCTTGTCGACGCGCGGAACACCGATAGTTCGGTCCAACCGGAGTTCGGCATTTCGCGGCGGAAATAGTCGACCATGTCCGGCGCGCTGGAGTTGATGGTATAGACCAGTCGCCCGCTCATGCGCTCGCCCTCGCCCAAAACGATCGTGTCGCCGTTGTTCACATCGTAGCCGCGCGGCAACGGCAGATCGGTGATCTGCGCGACTTGATTGTTGGTGGGATTGGCGTCGTCCGACAGATTGCTGCATGCGCCGAGTGCAAGCAGCGCGATCGCGCCGACCGCTAGATAGCCGGCCGACACGTGTGATCTGGTTCTATTAGGCATGAATGGCGCTCCGTCGCGGAGACCGGCCGCCCCTTCCGGTCAGGATAGCCGCACCCTAAGGCGATTCGGGCAAGCTTGAACAGCACTGCCTCATTGTTTTCGATTGGCCGCCGAATAAACCGCCGACATAAGATCGTGGGCAAAATCATTCATCGGGTGCGCATGCCCGCCCGTCCCAATCGCCTGCTGCCGCTGCTAGGCCTGCTGATAATCCTGGCGATCATCTCGACCACGCTCTACGTGCCGTCGATGCCTGCCATGGCGCGGGCGTTCCATACCGACATCGCAGCCATCCAGCTCACCTTAACGGCGTTCCTGATCCCTTACGCATTCGGCCAATTGATCCACGGGCCGCTGTCGGACCGACTCGGTAGGCGTCCAATTCTGTTTGCCGGCCTTGGCCTCGCCGGCGTCGCCTCTCTGGCCTGCGCCTTGGCGCCGGACATTCGCTTTTTGATCGCGGCGCGAGTCGTGCAGGGCGCGGGCGCGTGCGCCGGCGTGGTGGTCTCGCGCGCGGTGGTGCGCGACCTGTTCGCCCGCGAGCAGGCGGCGCGCGCCAATTCGGTCATCGGCGCCGCCGTGGCGGCGGCACCAGCGCTCGGACCGGTGCTCGGCGGCCAGCTCGAGGTGACCTTCGGCTGGCGTTCGAGCTTCATTTTTCTGGCGGCCGCCTCGGCCCTCATCATGGCATTCGCCTGGCGTCAATTGCCGGAAACCAATCCGCGCAAGGTGGGCATCACCAGCGCCCGCGGCTTGCTGGAGGGTTATCGGCTGCTGCTGGCGTCGCCGCCTTTCTGGGCCTACGCCTTCGTCATTTCCGGCATCTTTGCCGGCTTGTTCGCCTTCACCACCGGCGCGCCCGTGCTGGTCATCGACAAATTGGGCTTCGGGCCGGATATTTACGGCGCGTTCGCCGCCTTGCCGACGCTCGGTTCGCTGCTCGGCAGCATCCTGTCGAATGCATTGACGGTGCGGATCGGCATGGACCGGCTTGTGCTGCTCGGCAGCATCGTCTATGCGGGAGCCGGCGCCATCATGGCGCTGATCGCCCTGTCGGGGACTTTGAGCATCGCGGCGCTGTTCGGTCCGATGATCGTCTTTACGCTCGGCCTCGGTCTCGCCCTGCCCAATGCGCTGGCCGGCGTGGTGAGCATCCATCCCAATTTCGCCGGATCGGCGGCCGCGCTCACCGGCTGCCTGCAGATGACTTGCGGCGCGCTCGGAACCTTGGCCGTGTTGTCGCTGCCCGGAACCTCGGCCGTGTCCCTCGCGCTCGTGATCGCGACAGCCGGTCTCACCGGCCTGTTGGGCTGGCTGGCGCTCGGACGCGATCAAGCACGACGAAGCTGAACTCGAGCGGTGCCGGCTCGGTCTGGGAGTGCCTTTCGCGCGAGCGCTCGACCCATTCCGCCGGATCGATCTCCGGAAATGCGGTGTCGCCGGCGACGTCGGCATGCACTTCCGTCAGATAGAGGCGGTCCGCATAGGGCAAGGCGGCCGCATAGATGCGCCCGCCGCCGATCACCATGACCTCCCGGTCCGGCATGAGTCGTGTGGCGGCCTCCAGTGCCGCTCTTATGTCTGCAACCACGGTCGCGCCCGGTAGGCTCAATGCCGGGTCGCGGCTCACCACGATATTTTGGCGGCCTGGCAATGGCTTGCCGATCGACAGCCAGGTCTTTCGGCCCATCACCACGGGCTTCCCCATGGTCTGCGCCTTGAAATACCGCAAGTCGGCCGGGATGCGCCAGGGCAAGCCGCCGTTGCGGCCGATCACGCGGTTCCGCGACATGGCGGCGATCAAGGCAATCGACGCCACGGCCGGGCCCGCCGCTAGACCGCGACCGCCGCCGCGATATGAGGATGCGCTTGATACCCGACCAGCCGGAAATCCTCGTAGCCGAAGCCGAAAATGTCAGTCACGGCCGGATTGATCTCCATGCGCGGCAACGGGTAGGGCTTGCGCGTGAGCTGCAGGTCGGCTTGCTCGAGATGGTTGCTGTAGAGGTGCGCGTCGCCGAGCGTGTGCACGAATTCGCCCGGACGATAGCCGGTCACCTGCGCCACCATCATGGTGAGCAGCGCATAGGACGCGATATTGAACGGCACGCCGAGAAAGATGTCGGCGCTGCGCTGATAGAGCTGGCACGAGAGACGCCCGCCGCCAACATAGAACTGGAAAAGGCAATGGCACGGCGGCAGTGCCATCTGGTTGACCTCCGCCACGTTCCACGCGCTGACGATGAGCCGGCGCGAATCGGGATTCTTCCGGATCTGCGCGATCACCTCGGCGATCTGGTCGATGTGCCCGCCGCCGGGCTTCGGCCATGAGCGCCACTGATGGCCATAGATCGGACCGAGTTCGCCGTCGGTATCCGCCCAATCGTCCCAAATGCTGACGCCGTTCTCTTTCAGATAGGCGACGTTCGTATCACCGCGCAGAAACCACAGCAGCTCATGAACGATCGACTTGAGATGCAGCTTCTTGGTCGTGGTGAGCGGAAATCCGGCCTCGAGATCGAAACGCATTTGGTAACCAAACACGCTCAGCGTCCCGGTGCCGGTCCGATCCTGCTTGGGCAGCCCGCGACTCCGAACGTGTCTCATAAGATCATGATATTGCTGCATATTCTTGGCCGCCACATTGCATCGTCGAGACTCGGAGCCGGGCCGGTACTTTAACGTGGGGCGAAGACCGGCGCCATACGCCCTCGACCTTCAAAAAGCCGTCGACTTCGCTTATATAAGGAGCGCCGGGAAACCGGCTATGGCGATAAACATCGATCGGAATAAGCGATACGGACCCGGGGGCAGTACCCGGCGCCTCCACCAAAAACGCCGCTGCGGCCTGAATCGTGTCGCAGGCAGGCGCGCTTTTGCTGGGGGCGAATCAGGATCGACGTGCGTGGTAAAGGGTCGACTTTTGCCCGGTATGATACCGCCGTTATCGGGTCAAACCACAAGTGCCAACGATAACACCGTTGCACTCGCTGCTTAACATCTAAGCAAGCGCGGTTCGGGGGGCACCGGGCAACAGAAGCCCCCCACTTCATTCCCGTGCGATCCGATTCGCGGCAGCGACGCCGCGGCTTCGAGCGATTCGAATCGCGGGCGCAGATTTTTTGCGCCGCGCGGTCGCGTCGCGCTAATATTGCTGCAACGGAATGTGGCGCGCGTCGACGCGCCTGGGTGTTGCGCGATGGGGACGGACTCTTTCGACTATCACCGGATGATGGAAGACGCGCTTCGCGGCGTTGTCCGCGAGGCGTTGATTCGCGCCAAGGAGCGCGGCCTTCCCGGCAATCACCATTTCTACATTTCCTTCCGGACGGCGGCGCCGGGCGTGTCGATCCCGGAGTATTTGGCGACGCGCTACCCGGACGAAATGACCATCGTCATGCAGCATCAGTTCTGGGGCCTCGAGGTGGAGGACGCCGGCTTCGCCGTGACGCTTTCCTTCAACAAGATGCAGGAACGGCTGCGCATCCCCTACGCCGCAGTCACCGCCTTCGCCGATCCGAGCGTGCCGTTTGGCCTGCAATTCCGGGGCGGCGAACCGGCCAAGGACACGGTGCCGCCGGCGCATCTTCCGGTTCCGGCGCAACGTGCCGAGGATCCGGCGGCGCAAACGGCGGCGGCCGACAAGAAGACCGGCGAAGTGGTCACGCTCGACGCCTTCCGCAAGAAGTGACGGCGCGCCGGTCTCCGTTTTCCCCGAAATCGAGGATTGCGCATGGCTGACGCTTTTCAGTTCCAGGAGATGTTTCCGCTCGGCCCGGATTCGACCGCCTATCGCGCACTTGGATCCGCCGGTATCAAGTCCACCAAGGCCGCTGGCCGCGATGTCCTCGAAGTGGCGCCCGATGCGCTGAGCAACCTTGCTTTCGAGGCCATGCGCGACATCGCGCATCTCTTCCGGCCAGGACACTTAGCGCAGCTTCGCGCCATCCTCGACGATCCCGAGGCGTCGGCGAACGATCGCTTTGTCGCCTTGGAGATGCTGAAGAACGCCAATATCTCGGCCGGCATGGTATTGCCGAGCTGCCAGGACACCGGCACAGCGATCGTGGTCGCGAAAAAAGGGCAATACGTCTGGACCGACGGCGCCGACGAGGCGGCCTTGAGCCGCGGCATCCATCGCACCTATACCGAGACAAATCTCCGCTATTCGCAAATGGCGCCGCTCTCCATGTTCAAGGAAGTCAACACCGGCACCAACCTGCCGGCGCAAATCGAAATCCAGGCGACGGGCGGCGACGCATACAAGTTCCTGTTCATCGCCAAGGGCGGCGGATCGGCCAATAAGTCGTTCCTGTTCCAGCAGACGCCCGCCGTGCTCCGTGGTGACAATCTGCTCAAGTTTCTGGACGAAAAGATCAAGACCCTCGGCACGGCCGCCTGCCCGCCGTATCACCTCGCGGTCGTCATCGGCGGCACATCGGCCGAGCTCAATCTGAAAACCGTCAAGCTTGCCTCCTGCCCCTACCTCGACGATTTGCCGCGCGAGGGCAATCCGCTCGGACAAGCGTTCCGTGATGTGGAGTTCGAGGCCAAGGTGCATGCGCTGACCCGTGCCAGCGGCATCGGCGCCCAATTCGGCGGCAAATATTTTTGCCATGACGTGCGCGTCGTGCGCTTGCCGCGCCACGGCGCCAGCGTGCCCGTCGGCATCGGCGTGTCCTGCTCCGCAGACCGGCAAATCCTCGCCAAGATCACACGCGACGGAATGTTCCTGGAGCAACTGGAGATCGATCCGTCCAAATACCTGCCCGAAGTGACGGAGAAGGATCTCGGCGGCGACGTGGTTCGCGTCGATCTCAACCGGCCGATGGCGGAGATCCGCAAGCAGCTGTCGCGATATCCGGTCAAGACGCGCCTTTCGCTCACCGGCACGCTGATCGTCGCCCGCGACATCGCGCACGCGCGCCTGCAAGAGCGCATCGACAACGGCCAAGGCCTGCCGGACTACGCGAAAAACCATCCGATCTATTACGCCGGCCCAGCGAAAACGCCCGAGGGCTACGCGTCGGGCTCGTTCGGACCCACGACGGCGGGGCGCATGGATTCCTACGTCGATGCGTTCATGCGGCAGGGCGCCAGCCTGATCACCTTGGCGAAGGGCAACCGCTCGCGCGAAGTGACGGCGGCTTGCAAGACCCATGGCGGCTTCTATCTCGGCTCCATCGGCGGGCCGGCCGCGATCCTGGCGAAGAACTGCATCACCAAGGTGGAAGTGCAGGAATACCCCGAACTCGGCATGGAAGCCATCTGGCGCATCGAGGTGCGGGATTTTCCGGCCTTCATCATCGTCGACGACAAGGGCAACGATTTCTTCGCCGATATCCACTGAGGCGGTTGCCGCCGCGGGCGCGTGCGTCACTCCGGACGGGTGACGCGACCAAAGCCATGTCCTAGTCTAGGGGCGACGGTTGGCCCGACGGATATGCGCATGACCAGAATCAGGACACGTACGGAAACCGATTCCTTCGGCGCGATCAAGGTGCCGGCGGACCGCTATTGGGGGGCGCAGACCGAACGCAGCCGGCAGAATTTCCGCATCGGCGGCGAGCGCATGCCCTTGCCGGTGATCCATGCTCTCGGCGCCATCAAGATGGCCTCGGCGCGGGTGAACATGGAGCTCGGGATTCTGCCGAAGGAACTCGGGCGCGCGATCGTCCGCGCGGCGCTCGAGGTGCGGCAGGGCAAACTCGACGAGCACTTCCCTCTGGTGGTCTGGCAGACCGGCTCGGGCACCCAGACCAACATGAACGCCAACGAGGTGATCGCCAACCGGGCGAGCGAAATGCTCGGCGGCAAGCTCGGCTCCAAGCGGCCGGTGCATCCCAACGATCACGTGAACCGCAGCCAATCGTCGAACGACACGTTTCCGACCGCGATGCACGTTGCCGCCGCAGAGCAGATCAACGCACGCCTGCTGCCGGCGCTCAATCATCTGCACAAGCTTCTGGATGCGAAGGCCCGCAGCTTCAGAGGAATCATCAAGATCGGCCGCACCCATTTGCAGGACGCGACGCCGCTTACCCTGGGGCAGGAATTCTCCGCCTATGCGACGCAGATGCGCTACGGGATGGAACGGGTGCGGAATGCCCTGCCCGGCCTCTATCGGCTGGCCCAGGGCGGCACCGCGGTCGGCACCGGCCTGAATTCGCCGGCGGGGTTCGCCGAGCGCGTCGCCGAGGAAATTGCTGCGATCACCGGTCTGCCGTTCGAAACGGCGGGGAACAAGTTCGAGGCGCTGAGCGCTCACGACGCCATTGTCGAAATGTCGGGCGTGTTGAACGTGCTGGCTGTCGGCCTGATGAAGATCGGAAACGACATCCGCCTGCTCGGCTCCGGCCCGCGCGCCGGTCTGGCGGAGTTGCTGTTGCCCGAGAACGAGCCCGGCTCATCGATCATGCCCGGCAAGGTTAATCCGACGCAGGTCGAGGCGCTAACCATGGTGTCGGCGCAAGTGATCGGCAATCACCAAACGATCACAGTCGCCGGCATGAGCGGGCATCTCGAGCTCAACGTGTTCAAGCCGGTGCTGATCCACAACTTACTGCAGTCGATTCAGTTGATTGCCGATGCTTGCGTAAGTTTTGCCGATAATTGCGTCGCTGGGATAGAACCGGATCGCCGGCGCATCGACGAATTGATGCGTCGTTCGCTTATGCTTGTCACAGCATTGACCCCGCATATCGGCTACGACAAAGCGGCGATCGTCGCCAAGACGGCGCTGAAGAAAGGCGTGACGCTCCGCGAAGCGGCCGTCAGTCTCGGGTTCGTCGATGCGGCCGAGTTCGACCGGATCGTCGACCCGCAAGCGATGATCATGCCGGACGAACCGGATGAAGGTGCGTGACAAATGCTGACCACGGTGAAGAAGCGTTCCGTCGTCGTCGCCGGGCATCGCACGAGCGTCTCCCTGGAAGCGGCGTTCTGGGATGCGCTGCGCGCGATCGCGCAACGGGAGCACAAGACGCTCAATCAACTGGTAAGCGACATCGATCAGTCGAGAAGCGGAAATCTGTCCAGCGCGATACGGGTTTATGTGCTCCACAAGGTCCGGGGGCCGGCCGACGAAGCGGAAGCACCCGAGGAGCGGCCGGCGGCGCAGTCGAGCGGACATTAGGCGAACGGCCCTCGGGTAGCCCGGCGGCCTGAGGGCGTTTCTATGCGTGGTTGCGCGCGCCGCCGGTTGCGGTAAGCTAAAGGCGTTATGCCGTGGGAGGCGTGGGCCGCGTCGATCAGCGGACCAAAAAAATCGATGGGCGACGTCGTCAACTTCAATCAATACCGCAAGGAGCGCGCGCGCCTGGACAACAAGCGCCGCGCCAACGAAAACCGCATCCGCCACGGCTTGAGCAAGTCCGAACGGGCGCTTCCGCGCCGCGATCGCGAGCGCGCCGAGAACGATCTCGAAGGCAAGCGCCTCGACCCCCCGCCCGGGACCGACGAAAACGCCAAAGGCGAGTAGGCGCGCTTCCCGGACATCCGCGACGGCAATTGCTGCGCGCCAGCGCCACCTGTTAGGTTTGCGCGGCATTCATGTCGGCGAAACGGGAGGAAATCATGTCGGGCAGGCTTAGCGGAAAGGTCGCAATCGTCACCGGCGGCGCCAGCGGAATCGGCCGCGGCACGGTCGAGCGCTTCGCGGAAGAAGGCGCGTCGGTCGTTGTCGCCGATCTGCAGGACGACAAGGGCGAGCGCCTGGCGGAAGAGCTCGGGCCCCGTTGCGCCTACCTTCGCACCGACGTTGGCGAGGAGCGCGACATCGAGGCGCTGGTTGCCTTCGCCGTGAAAAAATTCGGCAAGCTCGATTGCATGTTCAACAACGCGGGCTTCGCCGGCGTCAGCGGCGGCATCGCCGAAACGCCTGCGGAAGGTTTCGACTCGACCATGCGCGTGCTGTTCCGCGGGGTCTACCTCGGCATCAAGCACGCGGCGCGCGTCATGGTGAAGCAGAAATCCGGGTCCATCATCAGCACCGCGTCGGTGGCTGGCCTCTATATCGGCTACGGCCCGCATGTCTACAGCGCCGCGAAGGCCGCGGTGATCCACTTGACCAAATCGGTCGCGATGGAGCTCGGCGAGAGCAACGTGCGGGTCAACTGCATATGCCCGGGCGGCATCGCGACGCCGATCTTCGGCAAGGCCATGGGGTTGGCCACTCAGGTCGCCGACAACACGGTCGACCCCATGAAGCAGTTCCTGGCGCAGATGCAGCCGATTCCGCGCTCAGGCGTGCCGAACGACATCGCCAACGCCGCGCTTTTCCTCGCCAGCGACGAATCGAGCTTCGTAAGCGGCCACGCGCTTGTCGTCGACGGCGCCTTGCTCGGAGGGAGAAAATGGTCCGAGCGCGAGGCACGCGGGCAGATGCTCCGCTCGGCCCTTGGCGCGCTCGCCGAATAGGGCCCGCGCGGCCCTATTGCTTCTCGGCGTCGACCAGCACAGCGACCAGAACCGCCGGCGTGTCGCCCTTGTTGACCCAGCCGTGGTTGGTGCCGCGCTGGATAACCACGTCGAAGGGCTTCAGGTCCGCTTCGCCTTCGTCGAGCAGCAACGTGATCTGGCCCGACAGCAGGATGATGTAGTCGACCGACTCTGTCTTATGCATGGACGGATGACGGCGCGTGTCGACGCGCGCGTGGCCGGCCCCCATGGCGTTGAAGATCGCCTGCGCCGCCTTCTCCCGGTCCTCCTTCGACAGATGCGCCTCTTCCTTCTCCGGCGCGATCTGGAAGAAGCGGAAGACCGTGCCGTGCTTCGGCGGCTCCAGCCCGACCGGCGGTCCGGCCATCGGGTCCACATAGCCCTTGTTGCTCGGCGGCGTGCCTTCGGTTCGCCAAAGATTGGGCAAGCCGCGGTTTGGCCTCGCCGAGCTGCTGACGAGATTGGTGGCGAGACCATCGGACACGATCACCGAGCGCCCCTTGGCGTCGTGACCGGTCACGATGCGGCGAACCGGATGCAACATGGCGTTCCTCCCTCTTGTGTTCTTGCGCGTTAAGCATAACACGAACAAAACAGGCCTTGGCCCGTTTACCAGTCTATCTGTTAGGATGCCCGCCGGATTGCAAAGAGAGAGGTTCAGCGCATGGCATCGCTGAAGGCGAACGGCATTACCATCGAGTATGAGGATAGCGGCGACAAGAACGCTCCGGCGATCCTGCTCGTCATGGGCCTCGGCGCGCAGCTTACGCGCTGGCCGGACGAATTCTGCGACAAGCTCGCCGCCGGAGGATTCCGGGTGGTGCGTCACGACAACCGCGATTGCGGCCTGTCGCAGAAATTCGAGGCCGCCGGAATTCCGAACATGGCGGAACTCTTGCAGAAGTCGGCGCAGGGACAGCCCATCGACGCACCCTACCGGCTCGAGGACATGGCTGCCGACGCCATCGGTCTGCTCGACGTGCTGAAGATCGACAAGGCGCATGTGGTCGGCGTCAGCATGGGCGGCATGATCGCGCAAGTGCTTGCCGCCAAGCATGCGGGCCGCGTGGCAAGCATGATCTCAATCATGTCGTCATCGGGCCGGCGCGGCTTGCCGCCCGGAAAGCCGGAAGCAATGCAAGCGATCACCACGCGGCCCATGTCCGGCGAGCGCGAGGCGCTGATCCAGAATTCGATCAAGGTTCAGCGCACCATCGGCAGCCCGGGCTTTGCGGAAGACGAGGCCGTGCTTCGCCGTTCGGCCGAGCGCAACATCGACCGCAGTTACTATCCGCAAGGCATCAGCCGGCAGTTTGCCGCAATCATGGCCAACGGAAGCCGCGTGGACTTGCTGAAGACCATCCGCGTTCCAAGCCTGGTGATCCACGGCATCGATGATCCGCTGGTTCCCGTCGATGCCGGCAAGGACACGGCGGCGAACATTCCGGGTTCGGACCTCACGCTGATCCCCGGCATGGGTCATGCGATCGAGACCAAATTGGTGCCGATCCTGGCCGATGCGGTGCTCGCTCATTGCCGGAAGGCCATGGCGACGGCGTAAGTCGGCAGACGTCTCAATCCAGGCTCGCCAGCAACGCGCGCGCCTCTTTCAGTTCGGGCGTGTCGAACCCTTCGGTGAACCAGCCGTAGACCGGGGCCAGGAGGCCGTGTGCCTCGCGGCGGCGGCCGGCCTCGGCCCAGAGCCGGGCCAGGGCCAACGCGGCGCCGATCTCCCATCCTTTCGCATCCTGCTGCCTTGCGATCGCGATGGCCTGCCGCAGGTTCGCCTCGACTTCCGGGTCGGCGGAGCCGCGCAAATGCAACAGCAAGATCCCGCGAAGCCGGTAGAGCGGCGCAAGGTAGGATCGCTCGCCCATCTGCGCTGCGACCGCAAGGCCGCCGTCGACCTGCTCCAGGCCTTCGGCGTAGCGTCCCGCGATGCGCAGCGCATCGCCCTTTAAGGTGACGTTGTAGGTTCTGTTCAGGTTCATCCGGATCGACTCCTGCAGGCGATCGCCCTCGCGGAGCCGTTCGAGCCCCTCGCTTGTGCTGCCGGATTGCACGAGTGACCAGCCGAGAAAGGACATTCCCATGGCGCGCGGCACGACCAGGCCGTGGCTTTCGGCCAAGTTCCCCGCCTCGCTCGCCAGCTTGGCAACCGTCGCGGTTTCGCCACGCTGCGCGTAGACCTCGCAAGCCCGCCACAAGGCGTTGGCGAGCGAAGGCGCGTGGTCCAGCCGTCGGCCGAGCGCCAGGCATTCGCCGGCCCGCCTGTATGCCTCATCGAACCTGCCGAGCGCCTGCGCCGTGCAAGCGCCGAATTGCAGCCCGCATGATCCCGGGTCGTGCCCGTGATAGATGTAGCGATGATGGGCGTGGCGCACTTCGTCGTACATCCCGGTGCCCGCTTCGATGTGGCGGCCTGCCTCCGCGAAGCGGCCCTGGCTGAAGCGGGTGGCCCACGCGCAGTGGTGCGCCTGCAGCAGGATTTCGGGATCATCGAGATCGCGCGCCATCTGGAAAAGTTCGGCCGAGATTTTGTCGGCGTCGTCGATCCGTCCGCCGACCACGGTGAAGAACCACAGATTGACCATGGCCGACGCCATCTCGGAAGAGCGATCGAGGCGGCGGCCGACCTCGACGGCGCGCTCGACGACTTCGCCCGCTTCCGGCGCCGACCAGCCGAAGACGGCCATCGTCGGCGGGGCGAGCTGCGAGAGGATCGCCAGTTCGGCGCGCCAGCGTTCGGGATTTTCAGGTTGCGCCTCGACCAGCGCCAAGGCGCGGCGGAAATGGCCGATCGCCTCGCGGTTCGCGGTGCGACGCACCGCAAGCGCGCCCGCCTTGCGCCAATAGGCCGAAGCGCGCTCGCTTTCGCCCGCTTCGGAAAGGTGATGGGCCAGGATCTCCGGCTCGCGCGCGGCCCGGTCCGGCAGTCGTGACTCGATCGCCGCGGCGATGCGGCCGTGCAGCGCCTGGCGCGGACCGCGCAACAGCGTGCCGTAGGCGGTGTCCTGCACCAATGCGTGCTTGAATTGGTAGTCCGCAAGCGGCGGCGTGCCGCGCTGGAACACCAGTCCGGCGGCGACCAATTGATCGAGCGCGCCTCGCGTCTCGGCCTCGCCCCGCTGGATCACGCTCGCCAGTAGTTCGTAGGGGAAATCCCGGCCGATCGCGGCGCCGGTTTGGGCGATCTCCCGCGCCGCCGGGCCGAGCCGGTCGAGCCGCGCCATCAGAGACGCCTGCAACGTCGCCGGCACGACGGCCCGGGCGCCGGGGATCGCCGCGATCGAGCCCCGCGCGCCGGCGGCTTCGGCTTCGAGCACGACCTTGGTGACCTCTTCGAGGAAAAGCGGAATGCCGTCCGTGCGCTCGATGATTTCCTCGACGACGTCGCTCGGCAGCATCGCCGCGTTGCCGGCAAGCTGCTGCACCAGCGCCGCGCCGTCCCGCCGGCCGAGACGCGAGAGCGCCAGCATCGTCACGTGCGGCGCTCCGATCCAAGGCGGTTGGTATTCGGGCCGGAACGTGGCGATCAGCAGGATCGGCAGCCGTTCGACGCGGGCGACGAGGCGGTCGAGCAGTTCGCGCGAGCTTGGATCCATCCAATGCAGGTCCTCGAACACCATCAGCAGAGGCTGCACGCGCGCCAAGGTTTCGAGGCCGCGCAGCAGGATGTCGAAGGTGCGCTCCTTGCGCCGTTGCGGCGGCAGACCGGGAGACGGCTCCGCCCCTGCGGCCGGCAGCGCGAGCAGGTCGGCGAGCAGCGGCAAGTCGGCTTCATCCGTCCGGCTCGTTGCCATCATCGCGGCGAGCTTGCGCCGCTTGGTCGCCGGATCGTCGTCGCGTTCGAAGCCGGCGGCGCGCTCCAGATGGCCGATGATCGGGTAAAGCGCGCTGTCCTGATGGTGCGGCGAGCAGAAATAGCGCAACCGGCGATGCTTCTCGCCGGCAATGCGTTCCTCCACCGCCTCGGCGAGCCGCGACTTGCCGATGCCGGGCTCGGCGGACAGCAGCACGACGCGGCCCACGCCCGCTGCGGCCTGCGACCAGCGGCGCAGCAACATCTCCACTTCCTCGGTGCGGCCGATCAGCGGCGTCGTGCGGGAGCGAAGCGCCTCGAAGCGGCTCGCCACGCCGCTCTCGCCGAGCACTTGCCAGGCTTGGGAGGGGCCGGCAAAGCCTTTGAGCGCCTGCGGGCCGAGATCGCTCAGCGCGAACAGATTGCCGATTTGCCGTCGCGTGGCGGCGGCGATGACGATCGCATTGGGCTCCGCCAGAGTTTGCAGACGCGCCGCGAGATTAGGCGTCTCGCCCACCACCGCTTGCTCCTGCGCGGCGCCGGCGCCGATGAGGTCGCCGACGACGACGAGCCCGGTGGCGATGCCGAGCCGCACCGCTAGCCGTTCCGGCAACTCGAGCCGGCCGACCGCATCGACGATGGCCAGACCGGCGCGCACCGCCTGCTCGGCGTCCTCTTCATGCGCTTGCGGATAACCGAAGTAGGCCAGCACGCCATCGCCCATGTACTTGGCGACGAACCCGCCGAAGCGGGTCAAGACGGCGGCGACGCAGCCGTGATAGGCGGCGATGATCTCGCGCAGGTCTTCGGGATCGAGCCGCGTCGCCAGTTCGGTCGAGCCAACCACGTCGCAGAACAGGATCGTCAGCTGGCGCCGCTCGGCGGCAGCGGCGTCGGCCGGCTCGGGGACAGGTCCCGTCTTGGGCGGCCCTGCCTTCGCCTGACCGGGCTTCGGCGTCGGCGCTGCTTCGCTTGACGGCGCTGCGCCGCTAAGCGCGGCGATCGCGGCGAGCAACTTGCGGCGATGGCCGATGGAGGCGACGCCGAGACCGATCAGATCATCAGCGGTCAGTTGCGGCAGAACGTCGCCGTCGATGTCGTTGTCACGGAATGCCGGTGCGTACTGCGCGAGCCCGAGACCGCGCAGCCACTCCGAAACGTCAAGGGCCACGGCCGGCACTCCCGCTCTCTTCGGCAAGGTGGGCGCGCAGCACGTTCTTGGCGATTTTCTCAAGGGTCGAGCGCGGCAGCTCGTCCACCAGACGTACCTCGCGCGGCACCTTGAAATCGGCGAGGCTCTTGCGGCATTGAGCAAGGATCCGTTCCGCCAGATCCGGCGGCGCCTTTGCCGTTCCGCCGTCGACCAGCACGAAGAGCACCGGCACCTCGTCCAGCATGCGGTCCTTGCGCGCCACCACCGCCACCTCGCGGCAGTAGGGCATGGTGCGGACGACCTCCTCGATCTCCGAGGCGGCCACGTTTTCTCCGCCCACCTTCAACATGTCCTTGGCGCGGTCGGCGAAGGCGATGACGCCGTCTTCGAACACGGTAACCCGGTCACCGGTCTTGAACCAGCCGAGTTCGTCGAAGCTTTCGGCGGTGGCCTTCGGATTGTTCAGGTACTCCTGGAACATCGACAGGCCGCGGATGCCGCGAAACAGCAGGTTGCCGGTTTCGCCCGGGCCGACCGGCGTGCCGTCGTCGCGCACCACGGTGACTTGCTGATGGGTCGTCGGCCGGCCGATGGCGCCGGGGCGGTTCGGATGCAGCGCATCGCCGACGATGGCGGGCGTGATGGTCTCGGTCATGCCCCACCAGCCGATGGTCTTGACGCGGAAGAGCTTGTCCGATGGCGGCTCCGATACGGCCGTGCCCCATAGCCGGAAATGATGTTGCGGAATCTCGCGCTCCGAAAGCGCCTTCAAGCAAAACGGAATCGTCGAATTCCAGGTGCAGCGGTTGCGGTTCGCCACGTTCCAGAAACGGCTTGTGGAGAAGCGCGGCATCAGCACCACCGTGCCGCCGGCCCAGAGCGTGGCCCAGACCGAATAGCACTGCGCGTTCATGTGGAAGAGCGGCATATAAGTCAGATGCACGTCGGCTTGCGTCAAGGTCTGCAGCTGCGCGTTGACGCGTCCGCCCCAAAGCGCATTCGCATGGGTGATGAGTACACCCTTGGGCCGGGACGTGGTGCCCGAAGTGAATTGCACCGAGAGCGGCGTCGCCGGATCGGGAGCGCGCCTCGGTAGGTTTGCCGCATCGCCGTCGAGGCTGGCGAAGGCATCGCCCTTGCTCACCGCGCCGGCGCGTGGCGCAAGTCCGCTGTCGGCCGGCGTGACGGCGAGCCACTTGATGTTGCGCGCATGGGCCGCCACCAGGTCGGCGAAGCGCGGCTCGGTGATGGCCGCGACGACGGCCGCGTTCTCGGCGAAATAGGCGATTTCTTCGCCGGACGAGCGGGCATTGGTGGTGACCGCGACGGCGCCGATCTCGGCGCAAGCGAAGAACGTCAGCATCGCTTCCGCACAATTGTCGAGGTGCACCAGCAGGAAGTCGCCCCGTTTGATCCCGCGCTTCGCCAGTCCCGCCGCCACGCGCCGGGCCCGGTCGCGAAACTGACGGTAGGACAGAGACAAGCGCTCGCCTTCGAACGGTTCCCAGATCAGGAACGGATGATCGCCCCGCTCTTCCGTTCGCGCAGCCAACAGGCTTGCCAGGTCCATGCCGGCGAAGGGGTGAACGTGCTGGTTGCGAAGATCGAGCATCGCGTATTGTCTCAACCGCAGCTCACATGCCGATCATGTCGGCCTTGCGAAGGATCGTGTTCCGGAGGATGCGGATGGACGCCACGTCGACCATGACCCCGTCCACGTTGACCGAGCCGATGCCTTCCGCCTCGGCCTTGGCATAGGCCGCCGCGAGCTTGCGCGCGCGCTCCACCTCTTCCTTCTTCGGCGTGAACACTTCGAGCGCGATGTCGATCTGCGCCGGATGGATCGCCCACTTGCCGACGCAGCCGAGGATCATTGCCCGTTTCGCTTCTTCGCGGTAAGCCTCCGGATTCTTGAAGTTGGCGTAAGGTCCGTCGACCGGATCGACCCCGGCGGCCTTTGCCGCCATGGCGAGCCGGAAGCGCGGATAGTGCCAGATATCGCCCGGGTATCCGTCGGCCGCGCCGATGGAGCGAATGTCGATGCCTTGGCTCGCCGAATAGTCGCCCATGCCGAAGATCACGCATTCGAGCCGCGGATTGGCGTTGCAAATCTCCTCGACGTTCTGCAGCGCCTGCACCTCCTCGATCAGCACCTCGATGCCGATCTGCTTCTTCAGGCCGATGTTCATCTCGATCTGGTTGAGCAGCGTCGCGGCGAAGTGCACGTCTGCGCCGGACAGGACTTTCGGCACCATGATGGTGTCGAGGTGCTCGCGGGCGCCCGTGACCACGGTGATGATGTCTTCGTAAGCGTACTTGGTGCTCAGGTCGTTGATGCGCACGCAGCGGGTCTTGCGGCCCCAGTCGAGGGTCTTCAGCGCGGTGACGATCTTGCCGCGCGCCTCCACCTTGGCCGAGGGCGCCACCGCGTCCTCCAGGTCGAGGAAAACGTGATCGGCGGCCGAGGCTGCGCCTTTCGCCATCATCTTTTCGCTGGAGCCCGGCACGGATAGCTGCACGCGCCGAAGCCGCTTGGGTTTCTCGTACATTGCGTCCTCCCGTCTTCTGCCTACCGCACGACGTTTGCGTCTTTTAGCCTGGCGATCTCCACCGCTGCCAGGCCGAGCTTCGCCAGCACGGCATCCGTATCCTCGCCGAGCAGCGGCGCGCGGCGGCGGACCGAACCCGGCGTTTCCGACAGGCGGATCGGAATGCCCGCCACCGCGACCTTGGTGGCCGAACCCGGATGGTCCAGCGGCACGATCATATCGCGCGCCTTGAAATGCGGATCGTTGACGATGTCCGACACGTCGAACACCGGCCCGAACGGCACCCGGCCGCCGAGCGCCGCCATGAGTTCGCGGCGGGTGCGCTTGGAGGTGAATTCGGTGACCGCGCCATAGACCAGGTCCTGATTGGCGGCACGAAGGTCGCGCGTGTTGCAGCGCGGATCGTCGATCAACTCCTCGCGGCCCATGATGCGGCAAAGCTCGGCCCAGAATTCATCGGCATGGCAGGCGAGCGCCACGTGGCCGTCCTTGGCCGGCACCAGACCGAAGGGCGACAGGAACGGATGGCGGCTGCCTTCCGGTCCGGGCACGCTGTCCTGATAGAAGAACTGATGCACGATGCGCTCGCAGAGCGACAGGATCGCATCGACCATGCCGACGTCCACGTACTGCCCGCGGCCGCTGCGCTCGGCGCGCCAGACCGCGGCCATGACGCCGTATGCCGCCATCATGGCCGGGACGAGGTCGCCGACGCCGGGTCCGACCTTGACCGG
>DASQHM010000180.1:0-13576 GCA_035632095.1 Candidatus Cybelea sp.
GAGCGTTCAGGCCCAACCTTCGGCCGCAAGGGCGTCGTGCAGTTCGTCGGGATGGTGGCGGCAGCGATATTCCAGGCGGCTCGAATCCGCGTGTGCGCGGCTATAGGGCCAGCCTTGCGCCATCAGACTGCGTTCGTGCAGTTCATGGAGCAGGACATAGCCACGTTCCTGCTCGACGATCTGATCGTCGATCCAGATTTCGTTTTCCGGCACGAATTCGTAGACATAATCGTGGCCGCCCGCGGTGAAATCCACGTCGAACACGCTCCGGACCAGCCTGCCGTTGATGATCCAGACGCTCACGCCGTTTTCCAGGTGCTTCCATAGGCGCTGATGCACGTCCTGGCCGACGGGGATGCGTTTGCCGGTTTCCGTCATCCGCCGGACGTCGCCGGCGCGGCGCCGTTCCTTGCGCTCCTCCCGGTCGCCGGCCTCAATCGCCTCGGCATAGCTTGCGCCCTTGGCCATCAGGCGATGCTCGACCAGCAGATGGTCGATGAAAAACCGCTGCTCGTTTGGCCGCGTCCACTTGTCGAGCCATAGCTCGTTCAGGGGAATATACGGATAGCGATAGTGCTGGCCGAAGTTGGTGAATTCCTCGTCGATGTGACCGCGAATATAGGCGCCGTCCACGATCCATACGGCCATGTGCGCAATCGTTTCGATCTTCTGGACATAGATTCGCGACCGATCGAGGTGGCTCGGGATCGCCAGAGGCTTCGGTTTGGGCGGCGCTTTCGTGGCCGGCGCCGCGGCCGGCTTGACCGCCGGCCTGGCGGCGGGCGCGGGCCTGGGAACCGGCGCGGGCTTGGCCGCAGGTTTTGGCGCGGCAGTTGCCGGCGCCGATACGACAATCGCCGCGGGCGCCGCCACAGCCACCGGCGAGCGCTTCTCCGGCCTATTTATTACTGCGCGCTTCTTCGCAATGCGCTTCGCCGCTTTCCGCTTGGGCGCCTTTTTCTTCGGCGCGACGCGCTTCGCAACCGCTCGTTTGGCGATCTTCCGCGTTGTCCGACCCGCGGCTCCGCTACGCTTCCTTGCAGGCTTCTTCTTTGCTGTCTTCTTCTTGCGTGCTGGCCTGCGGGCCATGTTTGTCGCCTCCGCTCGCGGTTTGACTGCTGTTAGAACAGCGCGTAACCGCCGTCGATCAAAAAGGTGTCGCCGGTGTGGTATTTGGACGCAGAGCTCATCAGATAGACGGCAATGCCGCCGAAATCGTCGCCCGTGCCCCAACGGCGCATGGGAATGCGCGGCATGACATTCTTGACGAATTTCTCGTTCGTCATGGCTCGCTGGGTCATATCCGTCTCGATCCAGCCCGGCAAAATCGAATGGGCGCGGATGTTGTAGCGGGCAAACTCGACCGCCATGGCGCGGACCATCGAGATCATGCCCCCCTTGGTGGCGGCATAGTGTTCGCCGCGCGGCGCGCCCTCGATGGCGGCAAGCGATGCCGTACCCGCCAGCACCCCGTCGCCGCCGCGCTGGACCATATGCCGCGCCGCCGCCCGGAAAGTGTAGAAAGCGCCATGCAGGTTCACCCTGAGTACCCGGTGCCATTCCTCGGCCGACATTTCGAGGAAGGATGCGCTGCCGCGGCCGCTGACCCCGGCATTGGCGAAACATCCGTCGACCCGCCCGAGCTGCTTCACGGTTTCGGCGAACGCGGCATCGACCGCCTTTTCATCGCCGACATCGCAAATAAGCGTCAGCACCTTGCGCCCGGTTTTGGCGAGAACGGCCTTGGCGCTCTCGTTCTTGGCCGCATTGGTCCCCCAAATCGCCACGTCGGCGCCCGCCTCGGCCGCGGCTTTGGCCATGCCAAGACCAATGCCGCTGTTGCCGCCGGTGACCAAAGCCACTTTACCGGTCAAATCGAAAGGCTTATACGCCATGCCGTCCCCCGCCCTGAACGTCCTATCGGTTGCGGCGGCATCATAGCAAAGGCGCAAGCGCTTCCGGCCACAATTTCCTTGCGGCGGTGGCAGACGGACGGGCAAATTTGGTCGGATTTGCGCTGTCCTAGAAAGCCTTTGCCGCCATGTCCGTCCTGCAGAGCGTCCTGAACACCCGTTCGGACACCTTTCGTGCCAACACGGAAGCCATGCAGGGCCTGGTCGCCGAGCTCCGGAGCAACGCCGCCCGTGTCCGGGAAGGCGGGGGCGAAAGGGCTAGGGCGCGCCATGTTTCGCGGGGGAAACTGCTGCCCCGAGACCGGGTCCGTACGCTGCTTGACCCGGGGTCGCCCTTCCTCGAACTGAGCCAGTTGGCCGCCCACGGCATGTACGGCGATGAAGTGCCCTCGGCCGGCATAATCACCGGATTGGGCCGGATCATGGGCCGCGAATGCATGGTGGTCTGCAACGACGCCACAGTGAAGGGCGGGACCTACTATCCGATCACGGTGAAAAAGCATCTCCGCGCCATGGAAATCGCGCGCGAGAACCGCCTGCCGTGCATCTACCTGGTGGACTCCGGCGGCGCCAACCTGCCGAACCAGGACGAAGTCTTCCCCGACGTCACCCATTTCGGGCGCATTTTCTACAACCAGGCCAACTTCTCCGCGCTCGGCATCCCGCAGGTCGCCGTGGTCATGGGGTCATGCACCGCAGGCGGCGCCTACGTGCCGGCGATGTGCGACGAGAGCGTCATCGTGCGCAATCAGGGCACCATTTTCCTCGGCGGCCCGCCGCTGGTGAAAGCCGCCATCGGCGAGGTGGTTAGCGCCGAGGAGCTCGGCGGCGCCGACGTGCACTCGCGGACCTCCGGAGTGACCGATCACTATGCCATGAACGACAGCCATGCCTTGGCGATCGCGCGCCGCATCGTCGCGAATTTCAACCGCGTGAAACCGGCATCGCTGGAACTGAGGGCGCCCGTAGAGCCGAAGTTCGAAGCGTCGGAAATCGCGGGCCTGATCCCGAAGGACGTACGCACGCCCTATGACGTGCGCGAGGTCATCGCCCGCATCGTCGACGGTTCGGAATTCGACGAGTTCAAGAAACTCTACGGCGCGACGCTGGTGACCGGGTATGCGCACATCTGGGGCTATCCGGTCGGCATCCTCGCCAACAACGGCATTCTGTTCTCCGAATCCGCGCTGAAGGGCGCGCATTTCATCGAGCTCTGCTGCCAGCGCGGCATTCCGCTGGTATTCCTGCAGAACATCACCGGCTTCATGGTCGGCCGCAAATACGAGGCCGGCGGCATCGCCAAGGACGGCGCCAAGCTGGTGACGGCCGTGGCGTGCGCGCGCGTGCCGAAGTTCACCGTGATCATCGGCGGTTCGTTCGGCGCGGGAAACTACGGCATGTGCGGGCGTGCCTATTCGCCCCGGTTCCTCTGGATGTGGCCGAATGCGCGCATCTCGGTCATGGGCGGCGAGCAGGCGGCAAGCGTGCTGGCGACGGTGCGGCGCGACGGCATGGAGAGCCGCGGCGAAAAATGGAGCGCGGAGGAAGAGGCGGCTTTCAAGGCGCCGATCCGCGAGCAATACGAAGCGCAGGGAAACCCGTATTATTCCACGGCGCGAATCTGGGACGACGGCATTATCGATCCGGTGGACACGCGCCGCGTCCTGGCGCTCGGAATTTCCGCATCGCTGAACGCGCCGATCGAGCCGACGCGTTTCGGCGTCTTCCGCATGTAGGGTCAGGAGCAAGGCATCATGAGCGAAAACGAACCCGTTCTGCTCGAGACCACGTCCGCGGGCGTCGCGACGGTGACCTTGAATCGTCCCGAAATGCATAACGCCTTCAGTGACGACGTGATCGAGCGGCTTGCCGATATCTTCGACGACTTGTCGAAACAGGACGGCGTGCGAGTGGTCGTCGTCGAGGGCAACGGCAAGAGCTTCTGCGCCGGCGCCGACCTGAACTGGATGCGCCGGGCGGCGGATTTCACCGAAGAGCAGAACCTCGAGGACGCGACGGCGCTCGGTTACATGCTGCGCGCGCTGAACAACATGCCGAAACCGACCGTCGCCCTCGTGCATGGCGCGGCCTACGCCGGCGGCGTCGGGCTGGTGGCGGCTTGCGATGTGGCCATTGCGGTCAAGGATGCGGCCTTTTGCCTGACCGAGGTGAAGATCGGTCTGATCCCCGCGGTCATCTCGCCTTACGTCGTCGAAGCCATCGGACCGCACAACGCGCGGCGCTATTTCCTGACCGCCGAGCGATTTTCGGCCGAGGATGCCTACCGCATGGGCCTGGTTCACGGGGTCGTTGCGGATATGGCGGCCCTCGGATTGGCGCGAGACCGGATGCTGCGGCATTTTCTCGACGCGGCGCCGGGGGCTCTGGCCGATACCAAGGAGCTGATATTCGCCGTCAAGAACCGGCACGCCGATTCCGAATTGGTGCTCGACACGGCGCGGCGCATCGCGGCGAGGCGGATCAGCGCCGAAGGCCGGGAAGGGATCGCGTCGTTCCTGGAAAAACGCAAGCCCAGATGGGCCAACGAGGGCTGACCGATGCGCAATATCCCGATGCTGCTGATTGCCGCCGCCACGCTAACCCTGGCCGCAACGCCCATCGCGGCGGAGGGCACCGGCGGATTCGTCTTCATGGGCCTTTCCGTCAGCAAGACGGTGGAGTTCTCGTACTACTACGACGTTTGCGGCGATCAGGCGACGGGCGAGCGCCTGCGAAGGTTGGCCGCGCGCCGCCTCGATGCCTGCGAATTGCCGACCGCCGAGAAATCCGCGCTCCGCAACAAGACGACCGCGCTGTCCGCCGACATGAGGGGGCGCATAAGGAATTGCGACGCGGATCAGAGCTGCGTGCTCGGCAAGCGGCAATTCTGCCCGAACATCAACGAGCACCGCAGCGTCATCGAACAGGATCTGATTGCGGCCGAGGGCGGTGGGGCCGCGCTCGAGCGTGTCGCCGGCGCCTGTGAATAGTCGCGCATGTTCCGCAGATTGTTGATCGCGAACCGGGGCGAAATCGCCTGCCGCGTCATCGAAACGGCGCGGCGTCTTGGCATGCGAACCGTTGCGGTCTATTCGGATGCCGACGCCCGGGCGCGCCACGTCGCCATGGCGGACGAAGCGTGGCGTATCGGTCCGGCCCCGGCGCGCGAAAGCTATCTGAACGCCGATGCCATCCTCGACGCCGCGCGGGGGTCGGGGGCGGAGGCCATCCATCCCGGATATGGCTTTCTCTCGGAGAATGCGGTTTTCGCCGATGCCTGCGCTGCTGCCGGCGTCCGCTTTGTCGGTCCGCCGGCCTCGGCGATCCGCGCCATGGGGCTTAAGGGTGCCGCCAAAGCGCTGATGCAGCTGGCCAACGTGCCGGTTGTTCCCGGATATCATGGCGATGCGCAAGATGCGGCAGCCCTCAAGCATGAGGCAGCGCGCATCGGATACCCCATATTGATCAAGGCCGTGGCCGGGGGCGGCGGCAAAGGCATGCGGCGGGTGGATAGCGACGCCGCTTTCGATGCGGCGCTTGCCGGCGCGAAACGCGAGGCGAAAGCCGCGTTCGGCGACGAGCGAGTCCTGATCGAGAAATATCTGCTGAAGCCGCGCCATATCGAAATGCAGGTCTTTGCCGACACGCACGGAAACGCGGTTCATCTGTTCGAACGCGATTGCTCGTTGCAGCGCAGGCATCAGAAAGTGCTGGAGGAGGCCCCCGCGCCGGGTATGCCGCCAAAAATGCGGGAGGCGATGGGAAAGGCGGCGGTCGCCGCCGCTAAGGCGATCGGCTATGTGGGCGCCGGCACGGTCGAGTTCATCGCCGACGTGGCCGGCGGCCTGAAGGCGGACGGTTTCTATTTCATGGAGATGAATACGCGGCTGCAGGTCGAACACCCGGTGACTGAAATGATTACCGGTTTGGATCTGGTGGAGTGGCAGCTGCGTATCGCGAGCGGCGAAGCATTGCCGCTGGGCCAAGATCAAGTGCGGGCTAGCGGTCACGCCGTGGAAGCGCGCATCTACGCGGAAAATCCAGCCACGCAATTCCTGCCCGCAACCGGCACCTTGCATCGGCTTCGCTTTCCGGAAGCCGACCGGCACGTGCGCATCGACACGGGCGTTAGGGAAGGTGACGAGGTCACGCCCTATTACGATCCGATGATCGCCAAGCTCATCGTCTGGGATCGCAGCCGCGCCGACGCCGCGCGGCGCCTGGCTGGCGCGCTGCGAAGCTGCGAGATCGCCGGCTGCATCACGAACGTGGCGTTCCTCGCGCGCGTGGCAGAGCACCCGGCGTTTTTGGACGGCGAGCTGGATACGGGCTTTATCGAACGGCATCTTTCCGATCTTGTGCCGGCGCCGGCGCCGCCGGCCGGAAACATGCTGGCGATCGCGGCGGTCGCGGTGCTGCTTGAGCGGGAAACGGCGGCAAAAGCCAACGTGGCGCCGAGCGATCGCTATTCGCCTTGGTCGGAAATGCGCGGCTGGCGGCTCAATGGCCTTGGTCGCTCCGAGCTTGTTTTTCGCCGGTCCGGCGACACGGCCGACCACCGCGTCGACGTGCAGTACCGCCCCGACGGCGGTTGGCAGCTCCGCATAGACGGTGCGGACATTCGTGCCGATGCCGCAAGCGATGGCGACGGCGGCCTGACGGCTGTGCTCAATGGAACGCGCGTCCCGGCGGCGGCGGTTCACCGCGGCAGTGACGTCACCGTGATCGCGCGTTGCGAGGTCGAAAGGCTGATCCTGGACGATCCTTTGTTGCAGGATTACGAGGATGAAGGTTCCGGCGGCGCCATCGTCGCGCCCATGCCGGGCAAGGTGATCCAACTTTTCGTGAAACCGGGCGCCGCGGTGGAGCGGGGCCATCCGCTGCTTGTGCTGGAGGCCATGAAGATGGAGCACACGATTCTGGCGCCGGCGACGGGCATTGTGGATCGGGTGAACGTAACGGCAGGCGAGCAGGTGCAGGAAGGCGCCGTTCTGGTCGCCTTGGCGCAAAAGGACTGACGGCGCATGCGCCGCGCCATGGCAATGCCTCGAACCGTGCGGCTCTGGGAGGCGGGCGCCCGCGATGGCCTGCAGAACGAAACCGCAGAGGTTCCGACCGCGGTCAAAGTGGAGTTGATCGAGCGCCTTGTCGAATGTGGCGTGACGCATATCGAAGCGGCAAGCTTCGTGTCGCCGAAATGGGTTCCGCGCATGGCGGATAGCGCGGAGGTCATGGCGCGACTTCACCGCCGCGACGGCGTCGTCTATCAGGCGCTGACCCCGAACGTGAAGGGAATCGAAGCGGCCGTCGCGGCGCATGTGGATCACGTGGCGGTCTTCGCTTCGGCGAGTGAGAGCTTCTCGCGCCGAAACATAAATTGCTCCATCGAAGAGAGCCTGGAGCGGTTTCGCCCCGTATGCGCCGAAGCGGCAAAACACGGAATCAAGGTCCGGGGCTTCGTCAGCGTGGTTGTCGGATGCCCGTTCGAAGGGCCCGTTGCGCCGCATGCGCCGGCACGCGTCGCGCGGGCGCTCATGGACATGGGCTGTACCGACGTCGGCCTCGGCGACACGATCGGCGTCGGCACGCCGAAACAAGTGCAAGCGATGATCGAAGCGTGCGCGAAAGTCGTGCCGATCGAGCGGCTCGGCGTCCACCTGCACGACACCTATGGCCAGGCGCTGGCCAACATCCTGGCGGCGCTGGAAATGGGCGTCAGCATCGTCGATAGTTCCGTCGCTGGTCTCGGCGGCTGCCCCTATGCGCCGGGCGCCACGGGGAATGTGGCGACCGAGGACGTGGTCTACATGCTGGATGGCCTCGGCATCGATACCGGCAGCGATCTGACGAAGCTTGTGCGGACCGCGTGGTGGATATCCGACCGGCTCGGCCGTCCGCCCGTGTCGCGCGTCGCCCGGGCGCTCAAGTCGAAGTGTCTATCGTAACCGGACGGCGCGCGGAATGACGTTGCATCTGCTCAAGCTTTGCGTCGGTATCGACAGCATCGAAGAACTCGCGCGCTGGCAAAAAAAGAAGCGCCGCAAGAGCGCCGTAGGCTCATATCACTACACGCGAAATTTTCCCAAGCGCGACGAAGAGATTCTCGACGGCGGCTCGATGTATTGGGTCATCAAGGGTTTCGTGCGCGTGCGCCAGCGGATCATCGCGCTCGATACGGTCCATTTGCAGGAAGAAGGGCGGTATTGCCGGATCACCCTACACAAGAAGCTGGTGCCGACCGTGCCGCAGCCGCGCAAGCCGCACCAGGGCTGGCGCTATCTC
Organism: Candidatus Cybelea sp.; assembly: GCA_035632095.1. Lineage (GTDB taxonomy): Bacteria > Pseudomonadota > Alphaproteobacteria > Ferrovibrionales > Ferrovibrionaceae > DASQHM01. The sequence continues at coordinate 8,196 of DASQHM010000180.1, forward strand.
GAGCCGGCGGACGCTCCTCCCGATCTCGACCCGAAAGGCAAGGGCGAACGCGCCATGCCGGCCGAGCTGCTGGCGGAGTTGAAGATGCTCGGGCTCCTGTAACGAAAAGGGGCGCCGCTCGGGCGCCCCTCGTGCGGTGCCAGATAGATCGGCGTTAGAACGGGATCACCACATCGACGGCCGCCGTATACATGGTCTTGTCCTTGGAATCGTTGAACGGCGTGGCGGTCGACGAGCTGCTCGAATTGTCGGTCGACAGAGCGCGGTCGACCCGAATCTCCGGCCGGATCACCGTTCCGGTGATGAACGAGGGCACCGGCGGCTTGATTTGGACGCCGAGCGTCAATTCGCCGTAGGTGGTCTTGCCGCCGCCGACCGTGCGCGAGCTCAAATTCGGGATCTGGGAGGACGGCAGCCCGAGCAGGCGCGCCGCGTCGGTGTTGTTGCCGAATTGCGCCACGAACGCGCCTTGCGCATCGCGCCAGACTTCGGCGCGTGCCGACAGCGTGAAGATGTCGTCGAGCGCGTAGCTCGCATACTGCGCCATGCCGTAGCCGTTGGCGCTAAGGCCGTCGTCATGCACCCAGTTCGCCTCGTTCACCAGGGTCCACTTGTCGGTGACCTTCCACGTGGTGACGATATCGTTGTAGTAGCGGTACTTCCTATCGGCCCGGATCGGGTTGCCGTTGAGATCGACGCTGCCGTTCGGGTTTTCCGGACCGAAGTGGCTCAAGCCTAAGATGGTCAGGTTGCCGCCGAGCAAATTGAGGCCGACGCCGAGAATGCCGGCTTCCGCGTTGTTGTTGTCGGCGAACGGGCTGGTCAGATTGCCCCAGTCGAAGCCGGTCCACACGTCCAGGATCGGCAGCGCATGCCAGGTGGCGAGGATGCCGGTATGTTTGACCGGCAAGCCGAAGTTATAGATGTAGCTGTGCGAGTAAAACGTATTGCCCGAGGGATCGATCACCTCGTTGCCGAGCGGCGTCGGGTACTGGCCCGCCTTTAGGTCCACGCCGCCGTCCGTGAACCACGGTGCGTGCAGTTGAAGGTTCGCTTCGACCAGGTCGAACTGATTGACCCGCGTCGTCGCCAGGTCGAACTCATGCAGGAAATGGGTGTAGCGCGCGTCGGAGCCGTACATGCCCTGCAGCTTGAAGCCGAGGTCGTAGACCGGCTTGGTGCTGTCGATCGGCCGCTGTGCGGTCAGCAGCAGCTGATTCAGCATGAGCTGGTTTTCGTGATCGTCGTACAACCGGCCGAAATTGCGATGATCGTTGTTGCTGTCCGGGTTGCCGGTGATGCCGACATCAAGTTGTCCACCCAGCTTGACGGCGTCGAGCCAGTTGGCCGGCTTCGCGTCTGCCGGCTTCGCATCGTCAGCGCGCGCCGCCCCGCCGGACATCGCGCCGATTGCCAAGGCCATAGTGCCGACCCCGATCAGGTGCCGAAAAGTCTTCTTATTGGTCACGTCAGTTCCCTCGCGCGTTCAGAGCAATCCAGGCCGCAATCGCGTTTTGTACACGAACGTGGGCCGGGGTCCAGGGTCGAATCCCAGCGGCACGAACTTTCCATCGAACCATTACTTTGTTGCAACACACGTTTTGAAACAGCAATAACCATGCCACAACGTTGAATATTATGTAAATTTCCTTGGGAGCGCTACTCCTCGCGACAAAACCTTCGCGCCACGAATTCTTCTACAGGCCGCTTGGCATTCGAATTGCCGAATTATTAGGCGAGTTGCTGCAATTTGCGGCTAGATTCTTCGTCAAACCTTGGCTCTAGCGGACCGACGCCGCATCCACTTCGTCGATCGCGCCACCGCCAATGATCCGCGCCACCCCTTCGGCAATCGCCATGGACGAGGTCAGGCCCGGACTCTCGATCCCGAACAAATTCACGAGTCCCGGTATGCCGTGAATGGCGCTGCCTTGGATCATGAAGTCGGCGCCGCCGTCTTTTTCGCTCCCGAGTTTCGGCCGGATGCCGGCGTAGCCGGGCTGCAAACTGCCGTCGCGGAGCGCCGGAAAATAGCGACGGATGGCCGCGTAAAAGCTACCGGCGCGGCCGGGGTCCACGGCGTAGTCGAGCGCGGCGATGGGCTCCGTGTCGGGTCCGAACTTGATCTGCCCCGCCAGATCGACGGTGACATGGGTACCCGCACCGCCCGGGACCGGGACCGGGTAGATCAGCCGCGTGAACGGCGGCTTGCCGGAGAGCGTGAAGTAGTTGCCTTTGAGAAAGTATCCGGCCGGAACATGCGCGGGCGCCAGGCCCTCGATGCGGCGCGCAATTTCGATTGCCTGCAATCCGGCGCAATTCACCAACAGTTCGCAGTCGATTTCGGTCGTGGCGCCAGCATCGCCGCCGGCTGTGACGCGAAATCCGCGATTGCCGGCGCGCGCTTTCAGGAAGGGACTGCGGAACGCAATCATGGCGCCGTGGGTTTCGGCATCGCCTTGATAGGCAAGCATCAGCCCGTGACTGTCGACGATTCCGGTGGAGGGCGAGAGAAGTGCCGCAACACAGCGGAGCGCCGGTTCGAGACGGATCGCATCGCTGCCGTCCATCGGTTCGAGGTCGAATACGCCGTTGCCTTCCGCACGCCGTTTCAAGTCGTCGAGCGTCGGACGCTCTGCATCGCTCGTGGCGACGATCAGCTTGCCGATTCGCTTGTGCGCGACCCCGTGGCTGGCGCAGAAGTCGTAGAGCGCGCGCTTGCCGGCGACGCAAAGCCGGCCCTTCAAGCTTCCGGGCGTGTAATAGATGCCGGCGTGGATGACCTCGCTGTTGCGGGAGGAGGTGCCGGTGCCGATGGTGCTTTCGGCTTCCAGCACGATCACCTCGCGTCCTTCGAGCGCCAGGCGCCGGGCGACGGCAAGCCCCACGACCCCGGCGCCCACCACAATGCATTCGATCACGTCCGCCATGGTGCGCCTGGGTCCGGCGGCCGGCCCGCTCAGTAGGTCAGTTCGATCACGCTGACGCGGTTTTCCTTGACCGGCCAGGTCCGCGCGACGATGCCTTCCTGGTTCACGATGCCTTCCACCGAGCGGCTTGGCGCCGCCGCATTCACCTTGACCAACGAAATTGTGCCGACGCCCGGGGGGATTGCCGCCGGCACCTGACCGTCCAACAGCACAACGTCACGGCCCGGCGTGTAGTAGCCGCGGGGGCGCGACATGTAGACCACCGCACCTGCCTCGCTATCGCCTTTTCCAAAGGGTTGCGGCCGGATGTTCACGTAGCCGCTGGAGCGCGCGAAGGGCGAGCGATAGATATGCGTGATCGGATTGCCCGGCACGCCGACCACGAATTCGTAATAGGCGTCGGGCCCCACTTCGAACGGGCCCCACTGGCCGTCGGCTCCGGTCTTTTTCGAATGCACCGCGCGGCCGCGGCGCTCGCCGGTCTTGGGCGAGACCTCATAGATCTCCACGCTCGCGCCCCCGACGCCGATATTGGTTTGCGCTCCGGCCTCGAAGCCGCTGACTTTCCCGGCCAGCACCGCATGCTTTTCGACCGCGATGTCCAACATCGCGGGATCGTGTCCCGTGATCGCGCGGTACATGGCGGCGAAGGCTTCCGGGGCGTATCCGGTTTCGCGGTGGTCGATGCCCGGCAGGACGATGTTGGTCGCGCCTTTCAGCTCTGGCGCGTCGTATGACAGGCCCGTGGGCCCGGGAAGTCCGAACACCTTGCCGTCGGTTTGCGCGAACTTGTCGTTCTTGTCGCTTCGGATGGTGAAGAAGCGCACCCCCGGCACGACCTCGCCCGGTGTCGAGTTCAGATCGCGCATGAACGGCGAAGCGCCGTTGAATTCGCTGCCGACGAGAACCTTGTCCGACACGACAACGCCATGATTGACGCAGCCGCAGAGAATTGCGGTCTGGACCACGGCCGCGCCGCCGCCGTTCTTGATGTAGTTGCGGACCGTATTTCCGCCGCGCGATTGCGCGACCAGGATCACCTTGGGCGCGCCGGTGCGTTTGCGCACCATGGCGACTTCCTGCGCCAGCTGTTGCATTGCGTCGGCGGTCGAGGAGCGCCCTTCCTGCGGCGTGTCGTCCTTGGTCCGGGCCAGGGGATAACGCAGGTCGACGGCGTGCATCAGGGAACGCGGATAGCCGTTGGATTCAAACCGCCAAATCGTCGTGATCCACAAACCGGCCGTGTCGCCGTTGCCGTGGACGAAGACGATCGGCAGACGGCGCTCTGCGGACAGCACATTTGGGCCCCCAAACGCCGCCATGGCCGGCCCGAGCGCGAGCAGGCCGAGAGCCTGACGCCTATTTAACATTCTTGCACCCCTTCGCTGGACTTCCCCGATCAGCAACCGGCGGTATCCCGGTTATCCGGGCTTAACGGCCGGCGGCTTGGCTCCTCCCGGTTGATACACATCGCGACCAAACCGCGCGCAATTTATGCCTAGATGATGCGGGGTTACACGGTTAGGATCAACAACGCTCGCGCCCCGAAGGATCGGGCTCGCGATGCGAGATTTGGGCGCCGTGCATCGGCGCAGCGCGTTCCGGGGTGACGGCGCGCCATGAGTCTTGGAAATGGAGGGGGGATATGTTGAACGACAAAGTCGCGGTGGTCACCGGTTCAACGAGCGGAATCGGTCTCGGCATTGCAAAGGCCCTGGCGCAGCAAGGCGTCGCCATCGTGCTGAACAGCCGCAAGGCCAGCAAGGAATCCGACGATCTGGTCAAGCAACTTTCGGCCGAAACCAAGGCCAAGGTGTCCTTCCTCGGCGCCGACATGAGCGTGCCGGACGAGATCTACAAAATGATGGAGCAGGCGGCGAAGCAATTCGGCAAGGTCGACATCCTGGTCAACAACGCCGGCATCCAGCATGTGCAGCCGATCGACGAATTCCCGCTCGACAAGTGGGACATGGTGCTGGCGACCAATCTTTCGTCGGCGTTCCATACCACCAAGGCCGTGCTGCCGGGAATGAAGCAGCGCAAGTGGGGCCGGATCATCAACATCGCCTCGGCGCATGGCCTCGTGGCGTCGCCCTTCAAGTCGGCCTACGTCGCGGCGAAGCACGGCATGCTGGGCTTGACCAAAGTGACGGCGCTGGAAGTGGCCGAGATCGGCATCACTTGCAACGCGATCTGCCCCGGCTATGTTTGGACGCCGCTGGTGCAAAAGCAGATACCGGATCAGGCCAAGGCGTTTCACATGTCCGAAGGCGATGTGATCAAAAACGTGCTGCTGGCCAATCAACCGAACAAGAAGTTCGCCACCGTCGAGGAAATGGGCGCGCTTGCCGTGTTTCTTTCGTCGGAGGGTGCCGCGTCGATCACCGGCACGGCAATTCCAGTGGATGGCGGCTGGGTGGCGCATTGAGCTGACAGAGACGAGACATTCTG
>DASQHM010000181.1:0-19685 GCA_035632095.1 Candidatus Cybelea sp.
CAGCGCAACGTGCTCGCCTCCGGCGTCGTGCCGCAGCTGTCGCTGGTCATGGGACCCTGCGCCGGCGGCGCGGTCTACACGCCCGCAATGACCGATTTCATCTTCATGGAGAAGGACAGCTCCTACATGTTCGTCACCGGCCCCGACGTGGTGAAGACGGTCACCCAGGAAGTGGTGACGCAAGAGCAGCTCGGCGGCGCCGTGACGCACACCACGAAATCGTCGGTGGCCGACCTGGCATTCGAGAACGACGTGGAAACGCTGCACGAGGTGCGCCGTTTCTTCGATTTCCTGCCGCTGTCAAACCGCGAAAAGCCCCCGACCCGCGAGAGCTTCGACACGCCCGACCGCATGGAGGCGTCGCTCGACACCCTGGTGCCGGCGAACGCCAACAAGCCTTACGACATGCACGAGCTGATCGAGAAGGTGGTGGACGAGGGCGATTTTTTCGAACTGCAGCCGAGTTTCGCCAAGAACATCATCATCGGCTTCGGACGCATGGAGGGCTCCACGGTCGGCATCGTCGCCAACCAGCCCATGGTGCTGGCCGCGTGCCTCGACATCGATTCGTCGCGCAAGGCGGCGCGCTTCGTGCGCTTCTGCGACTGCTTCCATATCCCGATCGTGACCTTCGTGGACGTGCCGGGATTCCTTCCCGGCACCGCCCAGGAATACGGCGGCATCATCAAGCACGGCGCGAAGCTGCTCTTCGCCTACGCGGAGGCGACCGTGCCGAAGGTCACGCTCATCACGCGCAAGGCGTATGGCGGCGCCTATGACGTCATGAGCTCGAAGCACTTGCGCGGCGACTTGAATTTCGCCTGGCCGACGGCGGAAATCGCCGTGATGGGGCCGAAGGGGGCGGTCGAAATCATCTTCCGGGGCGAACTCAACGACAAGGCCAAGATCGAGGCTCGCACCGAGGAATATCGCGCCAAATTCGCCAATCCGTTCGTCGCCGGCCACCGCGGTTTCATCGACGAAGTGATCATGCCGCACTCGACCCGGCGGCGGATTTGCCGCGCGCTCGCCATGCTCCGCGACAAAAAGCTCGAGAACCCGCTGAAGAAGCACGACAACATTCCGCTATAAATGGTCGACCTCACCCTTCGACAGGCTCAAGGTGAGGTCACTTATTCTCCTAATGCTGAGCCTGTCGAAGCATGAGGGGTCAGAGATCGGTCTAGCATGTTCAAGAAGATCCTGATCGCCAATCGCGGGGAAATCGCCTGCCGGATCATCAAGACGTGCCGGCGGCTCGGCATCGCGACCGTCGCCGTATACTCCGACGCGGACGAGGGCGCGCTGCACACGCGCATGGCCGACGAAAGCGTGCACATCGGCAAGCCCGCCGCGTCCGAGAGCTATCTAGTCATCGATAAGATGCTGGCGGCCGTGCAGCAGACCGGCGCCGACGCGGTGCATCCGGGCTACGGCTTCCTGTCGGAGAACCGCGCCTTCGCCGACGCGCTGAAGCGTGCCGGCGTCGTGTTCATCGGCCCGTCCGTCGAAGCCATTGCCGCAATGGGCGATAAGATCGAATCCAAGAAGCTCGCCAACGCCGCCAACGTGACGACCGTGCCGGGCTATCTCGGCGCCATTCCGAACGCGAAACACGCGGTGAAGATCGCCCGCGACATCGGCTATCCAGTGATGATCAAGGCCTCGGCCGGCGGCGGCGGCAAGGGCATGCGGCTCGCCTGGAACGACACGGAAGCGGCCGAAGGGTTTGTCTCCGCGACCAACGAGGCGCGATCCAGCTTCGGCGACGAGCGGGTGTTCGTCGAGAAGTTCATCGTGCAGCCGCGCCACATCGAGATCCAGGTGCTCGGCGACCAGCACGGCACCATCGTCTATCTCGGCGAGCGCGAATGCTCGATCCAGCGGCGCCATCAAAAAGTGATCGAGGAGGCGCCGAGCCCGTTCCTCGACGCCAAGACGCGCAAGGCCATGGGCGAACAGGCGGTCGCCTTGGCAAAGCGGGTCGGCTACTTCTCCGCCGGTACGGTCGAATTCATCGTCGGCAAGAACCGCGACTTCTATTTCCTCGAAATGAACACGCGCCTGCAGGTGGAGCATCCGGTGACGGAGCTGATCACCGGCATCGACATCGTGGAGCAGATGATCCGCGTGGCGCTCGGCCAAAGGCTGCCGTTCGCGCAAAAGGACATCAAGCTCGAAGGCTGGGCCATCGAAAGCCGCATCTATGCGGAGGATCCCTATCGCGGCTTCCTGCCGTCCACCGGACGCCTGGTGCGATATCGCCCGCCGGTCGAAGGGCGCCACGTGCGCGTCGACACGGGCGTCACCGAGGGTTCCGAGATCAGCGTGTTCTACGATCCGATGATCGCCAAGCTCTGCACCCATGGAGCGACGCGGGACGAGGCGATCCGGCACATGCGCGACGCGCTCGACGCGACCCATGTGAGCGGCATTTCCCACAACGTGAATTTCCTGGCCGCCGTGGCGGCCCATCCGCGCTTTCAGGAAGGGCGGCTCAGCACCGGGTTCATCGCCGAGGAGTTTCCGGACGGCTTCCACGGCGCAACGCTTTCCGCGGAACAACGGCGGGCGCTGATTGCCGTGGCGGCGCTCACCGAATTGCGCATGCGGCGCCGCGAGTTCACCATCTCGGGGCAGATGCCCAACCGCCGGCCCGTGCTCGGCAGCGACTGGGTGGCGCAGGTCGGCGCCGACGTGCTGCACATCACGGCGACGGAAGCCGAAGACGGCGTCGACGTGACCATCGACGGCCACATTCTCGCGGTGCGAAGTCACTGGCAGCCGGGCACGGCGCTGCTGCAAGGCAGCGTGCACAACCAGGCGATCAGCGTTCTGGTGAAGCGCCGCCGCGACGGGTTCCGGTTGACCCACGGCGGCACCGACCTGGACGTGACCATCCGCCTGCCGGAAGCGGCGAAGCTCGCCACGCTCATGCCGGTCAAAGTGCCGCCCGACATGTCCAAGTTCCTGCTCTGCCCGATGCCGGGTCTGGTGGTGGCGATAAACGTCAACGAAGGCGAACAGGTCAAGGCCGGACAGCCGCTGGCCGTGGTCGAAGCCATGAAGATGGAGAACGTGCTCCGCGCCGAGCGAGACGGCACCATCGCCAAGATCGCCGCGCGCGCCGGCGACAGCCTCGCCGTCGATCAGGTCATCCTCGAGTTCGCCTGAGGCGCCCTTGAGCGCCGTCGCCAAGCGCATCCGCATTCACGGCCGCGTGCAAGGGGTGGCCTACCGGGCATGGACGGTCGAAACCGCCGAAGCTTTGGGCGTGCGCGGCTGGGTGCGCAACCGGTCCGACGGTACCGTCGAGGCGCTGTTGGTTGGCCAGGTATCGGTCGTGCAAGCCATGATCGAGGCCTGCCGCGACGGCCCGCCAGCGGCGCGCGTCGCGCGCATCGATGTCGAGGATGACGTGCCGCCGCCCGATGCGGGAGGCTTCCGGCATGTGCCGACCGTGTGATGACGGCTCGGCGCAATGCCTGTTAGAGTTTGCCCAGGCCATCCACGGAGGCAACCATGAGCACCGCCACGTTGAGCCGCAGCGACCTTGACGAATTGACCTCGTTGAACAGGGACTACATTAATTCGGTGCAGTTTTGCGACGTGAAGCGGTTCGACGAAATCCTGGCCGACGATTTCCTCTGCTCGCACCCGGACGGATCGCTGGTCGACAAGCGCAAGTTTCTGGAGCAGACGGCGCGGCCGATCGCCATCGGCGGCCTTACCGCCGACGACGTGAAAATCCGCATCCTGGGCGACGTTGCCATCATCCATGCGCGCACCAACTACAAGACGGCGAACGGCGAGCAGCGCCAGGGCCGCTATACGGACGTGTGGGCGCGGCGGAACGGCCGCTGGCTCGCCGTGTCGGCCCACGTGACGCGCTGACTATCGCGCGCTGAGCGAAAGCGCCTTCTCCAGCGGCACCGGTTTATCGGACAGCAGCAGCCCCGCCACCTCGCTGAACCAATCCGCGTCGTCCGCTGCGAAGGCATCGCGGGCCGATAGGCGATGGTCGAGCACTAGGCGCGCCAGCAACAAGCGCCGCGCATCGCCGCTCGCGGCATGAATGGCAAAAGCCTCCCGCGCCATCAGGACGGCGCTTGTGGCGTGATAGAGCAGGGCGGCGCCCTGACGGGCCAGCCGGTCCGAGAGCTTGGCCTTGATCGCGGAGTCTATGAAATCGGCGGCGCGTTGGAGCGGCCCGCCGAACAGGGCAACCTGCGCCTTGGCGAGTCCGCGGGTGGCCGCGAGTTCGGCAACCAGTGCTTCGGCAAGCTTGTGGTGCGCGCCGTCTTTCCGCGCCGAACGCAGCACGTCGAGCGCCACCACGTTGCTGGTGCCTTCCCAGATCGAACCGAGGTGGGAGTCGCGCAGCAAGCGCGGATCGATCCATTCCTCGATGTAGCCGGCGCCGCCGCGCACTTCCATGGCGTCGCCGGTCACTTTGCGCGCATCGCGGCAGGCCCGGTATTTGATGAGCGGCGTCAGGATGCGCGCCAGCGGCTTGGCGGCGGTCTCGCCCGCATCCGCGCGCCGCAGGGTCTCGGCGGTGTAGAGGAAAAACGACAAGGCCTGTTCGGTCGGCACCATGAGCTTAAGCAATTGCCGGCGCATCAGCGGCAGATCTTCCAGCCGCTTGCCGAAGGCGACGCGCTCGCGCGCGACGTGGCGCGCCTCGGTCAACGCGCGCCGCATCAGGCCGGCAGCGCGGACGCCGTTCGACAGGCGCGAGTTGTTGATCATGTCGGCCATCTGCACGAAGCCCTTGGCCATGTCGCCGATCGGATAGGCCAGCGCGCCTTCGAGCTTGATCTCGCCGCTGGCCATCGAACGCGTGCCGAGCTTGTTCTTGAGGCGCACGATCCGGTAGGCGTTCTGACTGCCGTCCGGCAGGTTGCGCGGTAACAGGAAGAGGCCGAGGCCCTTCGTTCCGGGCCCGGCGCCTTCGGGACGCGCCAGAACCATGGCGAGGTCCGCGTCGGCGTTGGAGCAGAACCACTTGTCGCCATAGAGGCGCCACTCGCCGCGCTCGCGTCGCGCGACGGTCTGCACCTGGCCGACGTCGGAGCCGGCATGCTGCTCGGTCATGAACATGGCGCCCTGGGCCGACGCATCCAAATCCTGCGAGGTCAACGCGGGCAGGTAACGGGCCACCAGGGCGGGATCGCCGAACTTGACCAGGGATCGGGTGAGCGAGTCCGTCATGCTGACGGGGCAGCACAGGCCGAACTCGGCCTGGACGAGGAGATAGGTCAGCGCGTATTTGGCGGCGGGTGGCAGCGGTTCCGGCCAGCCGAGAACGCCGCCGCGATGGGACATCGCGGCGAGCCCGAATTCGCCAAAGGCGATGCGCTCCATCTCTTCGTAAGCCGGATGTTTCTCGATCCATTGCCGGTCGATGCCGCGCCGGTCGCGGTGATGCAGCACGGGCGGGTTCTTGTCTGCGGCGTCGGCCAATGCATCGAGCTTGCCGCCAAGCATGGCCGCCAGGCGGCGCAAATGCGGCCAGAGGTGCGCCGCGACATCGGCCGCCAGATAGAGTGGCAACACTTGCCGGAACGACAGATCGGCCTGGAAGAAATCGAGGCCGCGCGTATCCGGCAGGGCGGACGCGTCCGCGTGATGTTCCGCTTCCTGCGGCACGACGTCGATTTTCCGGCTGCTCATGATGTGGCCTCATCGTTAAGCAAATGGGGCGGCGGATTTGCCGCCGCCCCGGATCGCGCGATATCGCCTCGCGTCAGCTCTTCTTGACGTAGGGGCAATTGCCCTCATTCAGCGGACGCCACGCCTGATCCGCCGGTATGACCGCCAGGATCTTCTCGTAGTCCCACGGATACTTGGACTCCTCCGGCTTCTTCACCTGGACCAGCAGCATTTCGTGCATGACGCGGCCGTCCTCGCGCACCCAACCGTCGCGGTCCATCGGCGTATCGAGCTTCGCCTTGAGCAATTCGGCGCGAACCTTGTCGGCGTTGTCGGTTCCGGCGGCCTTGACCGCGCGCAGGTAGCTCAATACGGAACTGTAGGTTCCTGCCTGCACGGCGCTCGGCGCCTTGCCGTCGTGCTTCGCCATGAAGCGTTTGCCGAAGGCGCGCGACTTGTCGTCGCGGTCCCAATAGAACGGATCGGTAAACACCACGCCCTGCGCGACTTTCAGGCCGAGCGCGTTGATGTCGGTGATCTGCACCAGCAGAGCCGCGAGCTTTTGTCCGCCCGCGACGATACCGAACTCGGCCGATTGCTTCAGACTGTTGGAGAAGTCGGTGCCGGCGTTGGCGAGGCCGATGACCTTGGCCTTGGAGGCTTGCGCCTGCAGCAGGAACGAGGAGAAGTCTTGCGTGTTTAGCGGTGCGCGGACCGAGCCGAGCACCTTGCCGCCGGCGTTCTTGACGAAGTTGCCGGTGTCGGTTTCGAGCGCATAGCCGAAGGCATAGTCGGCGGTGATGAAGAACCAGCTATCGCCGCCCTGCTTCACCATGGCGCCGCCGGTGCCCTTGGCGAGAGCGTAGGTGTCATATGTCCATTGGAATCCGTATGGCGAGCAGGCCTTGCCGGTGAAATCCGAAGAGGCTGGGCCGGAAGCGAGGAAGATGCGCTTTTTCTCGCGCACGACTTCCTGAATGGCAAGCGCCGTGGACGAGGCGGCGCCGTCGGCGATCACGTCAACCTGTTTCGCGTCGATCCATTCGCGCGCGATCGACGAGGCCACGTCGGGCTTGTTCTGAGTGTCCGCTTCGAGAAACTCGATTGGTTTACCCAACACCGAACCGCCAATGTCTTCCGCCGCCATTTGCGCGGCGATGTACGAACCGTGGCCGGTAATGTCGGCATAAGGGCCGGACTGGTCGTTCAACACGCCGATCCGGATGACGTTGTCCGAAATCTGTGCGTTCGCTGTAAACGCCCCCAGCGACAGGGCCAACGCGCTAACCACGCCAAAAAACGGCTTCATGCTTCTCCCCCTAGAGATACGGATTTTGTGTCGTCGATGGAACTGCTATCCGTTCAAGTCTATGGCCTTATGCGGCGCGGGACCAGGGGGCCACATGTTCTGGCAGGCGCGCGCGTCACGCGGCACAGATGCTGCCCGACGGCCCGAAAATCACGGCGAAACTCTCTTTGAGCGCGGTGTCGACCGCCGCCATGTCGACCGGCCGCCCGAGATCGACCAGCGAGGTAACGCCGTGGCCTTGAATTCCGCACGGCACGATCCCGCGGTAGTGCGACAGGTCCGGGTCCACGTTGATGCTGATGCCGTGATAGCTGATCCAGTGGCGCACGCGAATGCCGATGGCGGCGATCTTGTCCTCGCGGCCGTGGCCCCGATCGACCCACACGCCGACGCGCCCCGGACGGCGTTCGCCGCGCACCGTGAATTGCGCCAGAGTCGAGATAAGCCAGTCTTCCAGTTGCGTCACGAAGGCCCGGACGTCGCTGCCGCGGCGTTTCAGGTCGAGCATCACGTAAGCGACCCGCTGGCCGGGGCCGTGATAGGTGAACTGGCCGCCGCGACCCGTGCGGTAGACCGGCAGCAGCATCGGCTCCAAAAGATCCTGCTCGCGCGCCGACGTGCCGGCGGTATAGAGCGGCGGGTGCTCGAGCAACCAGATCAGCTCGTCCGCTCGCCCCGTCCGGATGTCCTCGACGCGCGCTTCCATGCGCGCCACGGCGTCAGCGTAGGGCACGGGCCGTTCGGCGATTTCCCAGGCGATCATCGACATCGGCCCACCTTACCGCATTGCCCGCATGGGATCGACGGCGCGGCCTTGCTTTAACCCTTTGCTAACCTTGAGGCCTCTAAGGTCGCAAAGCACGCAAAGGGACCGCCCCTGTGAAAGCCATCAACGACGTCGACGTGGAAATCTCCGTGGTGCTGGGCAAGGCCACCATGCCCATCCATCAATTGTTGAAGATGGGTCGCGGCGCCGTGATCGAGCTCGACGCCACCATTGAGGACCATGCCTGGGTCTTCGCCAACAACCGGCTCATCGCGCGTGGCGAAATCGTCGTGGTCGGCGAAAACGTCGCCGTCTCCATTACCGACACGGTGCGCCAGGCCGGCTGATTCCCGGCCTCGGGCCTGCGGCTAAATCGCTGTTCTGACGGATTTTTCGCCCAGCCAAACTCCCCTTGTACGGGCTTGGCAGATTTGCTATTGCCTGCGGGCCATGGTGGGACCGCCCGTGCTTTGCGGACTGGCGGGCGGTCGCGTCGATGCGGTCGTGGCGGAATTGGTAGACGCGCAGCGTTGAGGTCGCTGTGGGCGAAAGCTCGTGGAAGTTCGAGTCTTCTCGACCGCACCAGCCGGATTGAAAAGCCCCGCTTGTCCTTGCGACACGCGGGGCTTTTCCATTCCCGCATATACTGAGGACGCAGGCGGCTCGCAGGGCATCAAAAAGGGGCACGGCATGGCGGAGCATCTGGACGAGATCGCGCTCGAGTATCACCGCCGCCCGACGCCCGGAAAACTCGCCATCGTGCCGACCAAGCCGTTGGCAAACCACCGCGACCTAGCGTTGGCTTATACGCCGGGCGTGGCCGCCGCATCGATGGCGATCGCGAAAAACCCGGCCGACGCCGCGGCGCTCACGGTGCGGGCCAACCTGGTCGGCGTCGTGACCAACGGCACGGCCGTGCTCGGCCTCGGCGCCATCGGCCCGCTCGCCGCCAAGCCGGTGATGGAAGGCAAGGCGGTGCTGTTCAAGAAATTCGCCGGCATCGACGTTTTTGACATCGAGATCGCCGAGACCGATCCGATGAAGCTCATCGACATCATCGCGTCTTTGGAGCCGACCTTCGGCGGCATCAATCTCGAAGACATCAAGGCGCCGGAGTGTTTCGTCGTCGAACGCGAATTGCGCCGGCGCATGAAGATTCCGGTGTTCCACGACGACCAGCACGGCACATCGATCATAGTCGGCGCGGCGGTGCTCAACGGATTGAAGGTCGTCGGCAAGAAAATCGGCCAGGTGAAGCTCGTCTGCACCGGCGCCGGCGCGGCGGCGCTATCCTGCCTGGACCTCCTGGTCTCGCTCGGCTTGAAGCGGGAAAACATCATGGTGGTGGACCTGGCCGGTGTGGTCTATCGCGGCCGCGCCGAACTCATGGACGAATTCAAGGCTCGTTACGCGCAAACCACCAAGGCGCGGACCTTGGACGAGGTGATCGGGGGGGCCGACGTGTTTCTCGGCCTGTCGGGGCCGGACGTGCTAAAGGGCGAAATGGTGAAGAAGATGGCCGAGCGGCCGCTTATCCTGGCGCTCGCCAATCCGACGCCGGAAATCCTGCCGGAAGTCGCCAAGGCGGCGCGACCCGATGCGGTGATCGCGACCGGGCGCTCCGACTATCCGAACCAGGTGAACAACGTGCTTTGCTTCCCGTTCCTGTTCCGCGGCGCGCTCGACGTCGGCGCGACGACCATTACCGAGGAAATGAAGCTGGCCGCGGTGCATGCCATCGCCAAGCTGGCGCAAGCGGAATCGTCGGATATCGTGGCCAAGGCCTACGGCGGCGAAGGCGCGTTTTCCTTCGGTCCGGAGTACCTGATCCCGAAGCCTTTTGATCCGCGCCTGATCGTGCAGATCGCCCCGGCCGTGGCCAAGGCGGCGATGGACTCAGGCGTCGCAACGCGGCCCGTCACCGATCTCGATGCCTATCGCAGCTCGCTGACTGCTTTTGTGTTCCGCACCGGCTTCGCCATGCGCCCGATCTTCGAACGCGCGCGCGCCAACCCCCTAAAAGTGGTCTATGCGGAAGGCGAGGACGAACGCGTGCTGCGGGCGGTGCAGGTGGTGGTGGATGAAGGCCTGGCCAAGCCGATGCTGGTCGGCCGCCGCCAGTCGATCCAGAATCGCATCGAGCGCCTGGGCCTGCGAATTCGCTTAGGCCAAAACGTCGAACTGGTCGATCCGGAAGACTTGCCGGATTACGCGGATTTGTGGCGGCACTTTCATCGCATCATGGAGCGGAAGGGCACGGAGCCCGATCAGGCCCGCGTGCTGGTCCGCACCAACAACGTGGTCATCGCGGCGATGATGGTGAAGCGCCGCCTGGCCGATGCGATGATCTGCGGTACGGTCGGCCAGTTCGTCCAGAATCTTTCGCGCGTGCGCCAGATCATCAAGTTGCGCGCGGGAGTTCATCGTCCCGCAGCGCTCCAGCTCTTGATCTTGCCGCGCCACACGCTGTTCCTTGCCGATACGCACGTGAACGAGGATCCGAGCGCGGACGAGATCGCCGAGATGACCGTCATGGCGGCCGCCGCCGTTCGCCGCTTCGGCATCGTGCCGAAGATCGCGCTGGTGTCGCATTCGCGGTTCGGTTCGTCGGACCGGCCGTCGGCGGTGAAGATGCGCGCTGCGCTCCGCCTCTTGAAGCGCATGGCGCCCGACCTCGAAGTCGAAGGGGAAATGCAGGCTGACGCCGCGCTCAACGAGGACCTGCGCAACCGCATCTTTCCCGACTCCGAACTCAAGGGCACGGCGAACCTGTTGATCATGCCGACCCTCGATGCCGGCAATATCGCCTTCAATCTGGCAAAGGTGCTCGGCGATGGACTATCGATCGGGCCGATCCTGCTCGGCATGGACGCGGCGGTTCATGTGGTGACGACGGCGATCAGCGCCCGCGGCCTTATCAACATGACGGCGCTTGCCGTGGTCGATGCGCAGGAGCACCTCTCCGGCGGCTGAAGGTCAGTGTGCGATGTCGAAACGGCCGTCGCCGCGCCAGTCGTGGCTGGCGGCGAAGTCGCGGAACCGCATGACCGGCTCCGGCACGGCGTCGCGCCACACCAAGCCGATGGTGCGATGGAAGGCGAGCTCGGGCACGGCAAGCTGCGTCACGCCGGGGTCGCGATAGCACTCCGGCATGAAGCAGCAACCGAGGCCCGCCGCAACCATGGCTAGGGCCCGCTCGTCGTCGGCCGCCCGATAGGCGATGCGGGGGCGAATGCCGTGGGTGTCGAACACCCGTTCGGCTTCCGCTTGTCGTTCGCAATAGGGCCGGAGCACGAAGGGGGCGCCCTGCAAGTCCGCGATGGCGGTCCGGCTCCGCCGCGCCAAGGGGTGTCCGGCAGGCGCCGCCACCACAAAGTCCTCGCGGTAGAGACTGTGGGCCGGGCCCGAGGCGCGGTCCGTGGGAAGGACGGTCACGGCAATATCGAGCGTCCCCTTGTGCAGGCGGGCGCCAAGGACTTCGGCAGAGCTTTCGGTCAGGTCGACGGGCACTTCGGGATGGGCGCGCAGGAAATCGCCCATGAGCCGCGCGATGGCCGCTGCCGGAATGGTCTTCAAGCAACCCACGGCGAGGCGCGACGTCGCCCCGGCACCGGCTGCCTCGCGCCGCCCGGCCCGCCATTCCTCGACGATCAAGCGGGCCCGGGGAAGGAAGCGCCGGCCCGCCTCGGTCAAGGTCGAGCGCCGGCGCCGGTCCAGCAATTCGACGCCGAGAGAATCCTCCAAGCGCTTGATTCCAGCAGATAAAGTCGGTTGCGTGACGTGCTCCCGCTCGGCAGCGCGGGTGAACCCGCCGGTGTCGGCAACAGCCACGAAGAAGCGGAGGTGGGTCAAATTCATAGACACAAGCTATCAGAAATATAATTTCAATTCATTATCTCTATATTTTCAATACCCCTATCCTACGGCTTTGGCACTCGTGGAAGGGACGCCATGCCTCGTTTTGTCGAAACCCTGCGGTTCATGGTGCATGCGTGGGAATGCGACGAGTTCGGCCACGTGAACGTGCGCCACTACATGGGTTGGGTGGCGGATGCCGCTCTATCGCTCATTGCGACCATGGGCTTCGATCGCGCCAGCGCCGCGGCGCTCGATCTCGGTTACGCCGGCGTGCGGGCCGAAGTCGATTTCAAGAGCGAGCTGAATGGCGGTGATGTGGTGCGCATGGAAACTGCGATCGTCGACGTGGCGGAACGGAAGCTCACGTTCGAACATCGCATGCGGCGTGTGGGCGACGGCGTGTTGGTCATGTCGGCGCGCATCGTGGTCGTGTGTCTGCACTTGAAGCAGCGGAAGGCGCATGCCTGGCCGCCGGCCCTGTTGCAGCAGGCGCGCGCGCTTGCCGAAGCCCCCGCCGACGCCGCATGACCGGAGCTTCGGTTGCCCCGCGGGTCTGCGATCCCGCTTTCGAAAATCGAGTACGCGAGAGTTTCGACCGGCAGAAAGCCATGCTGCTGATCGGCGCACGCATGATACGGGTCGAGCCCGGGCTGGTGCAGATCGAACTGCCGCATCGTGACGACCTGACCCAGCAGCACGGCTTCTTCCATGGCGGATTTGTCAGCGCCATCGCCGATTCCGCCGGCGGCTACGCGGCGTTCACGCTGTTTCCGGCCGACGCCTCGGTGCTGACGGTGGAATACAAGATCAATTTGCTTGCGCCGGCGCAGGGCGAGCGGCTGATCGCGACCGGCCGGGTGCTCAAGGCCGGGCGAACCCTGTCGATCTGCGAGCTGGCGGTCGATGCAGTTACGGACTCACGTTCGATCCCGTGTGCCCGGGGCTTGCAAACCATCATGTGTCTCGACGGTCGGAGCGACCGGCCGGCCTGACCATACCGGTCCACTGGCTGGTGCATAGGCCCATCGCCATGATCGCCGATTGGCGCTAGAACGGTGCTGACGCGCCAAGGGAGGTGCCGCATGTTGCCCAATACATTGCCGAGCTTGGATTTCGGGCTCGGCGAAACCGCCGACATGTTGCGTAGCACGGTGGTGGCTTTCTCCGCCGACGAAGTGGCGCCGCGCGCCGCCGACATCGACCGGCAGAACGACTTTCCCAAGGACCTTTGGCCCAAGCTCGGCGCGCTCGGCCTGCTCGGGATCACGGTGGAAGAGGAGTTCGGCGGGGCCGGTCTCGGCTATCTGGAGCATGTTGTGGCGGTCGAAGAATTGTCGCGCGCATCCGCCGCCGTGGGCTTGTCTTACGGCGCGCATTCCAACCTTTGCGTCAACCAGATACGCCG
The DNA here is from genome assembly GCA_035632095.1 of Candidatus Cybelea sp. GTDB lineage: Bacteria > Pseudomonadota > Alphaproteobacteria > Ferrovibrionales > Ferrovibrionaceae > DASQHM01. The sequence goes on from DASQHM010000181.1 coordinate 12,994, forward strand.
CAACGGCAGCGATGCGCAAAAGCGGCGCTATCTGCCGAAGCTGATTTCCGGCGAGCACGTGGGCGCGCTGGCCATGAGCGAGCCCGGCGCCGGATCAGACGTCGTATCCATGCGCCTTCGCGCCGACCGCAAGGGCGACCGCTACGTGCTGAACGGAACCAAGATGTGGATCACCAACGGGCCGGACGCCAACACGCTGGTGGTCTATGCCAAGACCGACCCCAACGCCGGCCCGCGCGGCATAACGGCGTTCATCATCGAACGCGGCTTCAAGGGCTTTTCCACCTCGCCGAAGCTCGACAAGCTCGGCATGCGCGGCTCCAATACCTGCGAGCTCGTATTCGAGGATTGCGAAGTACCGGCCGAAAACGTGCTCGGCAAGGTCGGCAAGGGCGTCAACGTGCTGATGAGCGGCCTTGACTACGAGCGGGCCGTGCTCGCGGCAGGGCCGCTCGGCATCATGCAGGCATGCATGGACGTGGTGGTGCCTTACGTGCACGAGCGCAAGCAATTCGGCCAACCCATCGGCGAATTCCAGCTCATGCAGGGCAAGCTCGCGGACATGTATACAACCATGAATGCGAGTCGCGCCTATGTGTATGCGGTCGCCAAGTCCTGCGATCGCGGCCAGGCCACGCGCAAGGACGCGGCCGGCGCAATCCTCTATGCGGCGGAGAAGGCGACTTGGATGGCGCTGGAGGCGATTCAGGCGCTCGGCGGCAACGGCTACATCAACGACTATCCGACCGGGCGCCTGCTGCGCGATGCGAAGCTCTACGAGATCGGCGCCGGCACCTCGGAGATTCGGCGGATGCTGATCGGCCGCGAGCTCTTCATCGAAACGGCTTGAGCGGCGCGGCTGCTCCTTAACCGCCGACACCGTCGAACGTAGCGGCATTCATGGCTTGGGCGGCTCGCCCGTCGCCCGGACCAGGCGGAAATGCTCGACGACCGGAAACGGGTCGTAGAAATGGTGCAGGAGCTTCCGCCAGATCTGATAGTCGGCCGAGCCGCGGAATCCTTCGGTGTGATCCTCGAGCGTGCGCCACCACACCAGGAGGAGGTAGCCGTTGGCGCGCTCGACGCAATGCTGAAGTTGATGCGCCAAGTGGCCGCGCGCGCGGGTGATGATGGGCGCGGCTTCGGCGAACGCGGCCTCGAAGGCCCGTTCCTGTCCTGGCTTTACGGTAAGGGCGGCGACTTCGAGGATCATGGCTGTGTCTCTCCGGCTTTCGGCTGCATCGGCCATAGTCTAGCTGCTAAACTCGAAAAATAGGCAGGTACACGATCCGAGGGCCGTCATGCTGACCGAGGAACAGACGTTGATCCGCGAAATGGCGCGCGCGTTCGCCCGCGATCGTCTGATTCCGAACGCCAAGCAATGGGACGAGACCGGCAGCGTGCCGGTCGAGGCGCTAGCGGAAATGGGCAAGCTCGGGCTGATGGGCGTTACGGTGCCGCCGAAATGGGGCGGCGCAGGCGCCGATTTCGTCGCCTATGTGGTGGCGCTGGAAGAGATCGCGGCGGGCGATGGCGGCGTATCGACGGTGATGTCGGTCAACAACTCGCCTTACTGTGCCGCGCTGTTGAAATACGGCACCGACGAGCAGAAGCGGCGCTTCCTGGTGCCGTTTGCCCGTGGCGAGAAGATCGGCGCGTTCTGCCTGACCGAACCCCAGGCAGGTTCCGACGCGTCGGCGCTTCGCACCCGCGCCCAGCGCACGAACGAAGGCTGGCGCATCGCCGGGACCAAGCAATTCATCACTTCGGGCCGGACGGCCGCCGCGGCACTGGTGTTCGCGGTGAGCGATCCGGCGGCGGGAAAGCGCGGCATCTCGTGTTTCATCGTGCCGACGGACACGCCCGGGTATCGCATCGCGTCGGTCGAGAACAAGCTCGGACAGAAATCTTCCGACACCTGCCAGATCGTGTTCGAGGATTTGCTTGTTCCGCACGAGAACATGCTCGGTGCGCCGGGCGAGGGCTATCGCATCGCGCTCGCCAATCTGGAATCGGGGCGCATCGGCATCGGCGCACAGGCGGTCGGCATGGCGCGCGCGGCTTTCGAGGCGGCGCTCGCCTATGCCAAGGAGCGCGAGACGTTCGGGACGGCGATCATCAATCACCAGGCGGTCAACTTCCGCCTCGCCGACATGGCGACCCAGATCGAGGCGGCGCGGCAGATGGTCCTGAACGCGGCGCGGCTTCGCGATGCCGGCAAACCCTGCCTGACCGAAGCCAGCATGGCCAAGCTCTTCGCATCCGAGATGGCCGAGCGGGTCTGTTCCGATGCTATTCAAATTCACGGCGGCTATGGCTACTTGCGCGACTTCCCGGTGGAACGCATCTGGCGCGACGTGCGCGTCTGCCAGATCTACGAGGGCACCAGTGACGTGCAGCGCATGGTGATCGGACGGCAATTGGCCGGCGCGTGACGTATTTCGGCTGGCTGCGGTCCCGGTTTGTCGCGAACGCTCGTTTGTGACCTGAAATTCGATAGGCTGGACTGGCGCGCGCATGCACTTCGGCGGACCGGAAATCGTTTTCTTCGCGGCGCTGCTGGTCGTCGTCAGCATCCTTGCCAGCACGTTGTCGAACCGCATCGGCGCGCCCTTGCTGCTGGTCTTCCTGCTCATCGGCATGCTGGTGGGCGAGGACGGGTTCGGCGGCGTTCGGTTCGACGACTACAACCTCGCCTATATCGTCGGCTCGCTGGCGTTGGCGGTGATCCTGTTCGACGGCGGTCTGCGCAGCACCCGCCGGAGCTTCGAGGTGGCCGCCTGGCCCGCCCTGATGCTGGCGGTGCCGGGCGTCGTCGTCACCGCGGCGTTGACGGCGGTCGCCGCGACCTGGCTGCTGAAGCTCGATTGGACCAGCGGCTTTCTGGTCGGTGCCATCATGGCGCCGACCGACGCGGCTGCCGTGTTCATCCTGCTGCGGCATCGCGATGTGGAACTGAAACGCCGCGTCGGCGCAACGCTCGAGATCGAGTCCGGCCTGAACGATCCGATGGCGATCTTCCTGACGTTCGCGGCGGTACAGGCATTGCAGCTCGGGCATGTTGCACCCCGAGACATGCTACTTCTGTTCGCCGGGCAAATGTTCGGCGGGGTCGCGATCGGCGCTATTGCCGCATATTTCCTCGTGTTGCTGATCAATCGCATCGAAATCGCAGGCGGCCTCTATCCGGTGCTCGCGGGCGCCTTCGCGCTCGCCATTTTCGGCGGCGCGCAGGCCGCTGGCGCGTCCGGCTTTCTCGCGGTGTATATCGCTGGATTCGTCGTCGGCAACCTCCGCCACCGGGCCGCCAAGAGCATCACGCGCTTTCACGATGGCGTCGCCTGGCTGGCGCAGATCGGCATGTTCCTGATGCTCGGTCTCTTGGTGACGCCGCATCGCCTGGTCTACGAGCTGCCGGCGTCGCTTGCCATCGCCGCGGTCTTGATGTTCGTCGCCCGGCCGGCCGCGGTCGCGATCTGCTTGGCGCCGTTCCGTTTCACATGGCAGGAAATCGCCTTCGTCTCATGGATGGGATTGCGCGGCGCGGTGCCGATCTTTTTGGCGACGGTCACCGTGCTGGCCGGCGTGACCGGTGCTCTGCTCATATTCGACGTGACCTTCGTTGTCGTCCTGGCTTCGCTTTTGGCGCAAGGGTGGACCGTGTCCCTGGTCGCAAAAGCGCTGCGCTTGGTCTTGCCGACAAGCGGCGACGAGGCGGGCCGCCTCGACCCGGACGCGTTGATCGGCCTCGATCGCGATATCACCGCGTATCGGGTAGCGGCGGGAAGCGCCGCGACCGAACGCCCGTTCGCCCGGTTGCCGCTGCCGCGTCGCTCGCGCGTCATTACGGTCATCCGCGACGGCACGATCATGAACCGCGAATCCCTGCCGCTGCTCTTGCCCGGCGATTACGTGCTTGCAGTCGCGCCGACAGAGCAGCTCTATGCGCTCGACACCATGTTCACCGTGCGGGCGAACAAGCGCGAGCAAGCCTTGGAGGAGGGGTCGTTCGGCGCCTTCCTCCTGCAGGGCGATGCGCCGGTCAGCGCGCTCGGCAAACTTTATGGCTTCCCGGTGCCGCCGGAGGGCCAGCAGCAGAACCTGGCGGAGTTCCTCGCCAGGCGTTTGCCCCGCACGCCGGTCATCGGCGACAGAGTGCGCATTGCGCCGGTCGAATTCGTTGTGCGCGAGATGAAGGGCAATCGCATCGCGCGCGTCGGCTTGGAAATCGGCGCCGGCACGCCTGCCGCCAAGAACGCGAATTTCTGGCAGCGGCTAACCCGCCTCAGTGGCGCGCGCCCTCCCCTTGGCGGCGCGGACCCGCCGCACTAGGTTCGGCTAGGCGGAGGCAAAACAATGACAGCACCGATAGAATTTTATTTCGAGTTTTCGTCGCCATACGGCTATCTGGCGGCGGAGCGCATCGATGACGTTGCGGCGCGGCACGGCCGGGATGTGGTCTGGAAGGCGTTCCTGCTTGGCGCCGTGTTCAAGCTCGAAGGCACGCAGCCGCTGACCCAATATCCGCGCAAAGGCGAATATTCGCGGCACGACTTCGCCCGCTCGGCCCGGCTCAACGGAATTGAATTCAACATGCCGGCGAATTTCCCCATTGCCGCTATCGCCACCTCGCGCGCCTTCTGGTGGCTCGACGCCATGGATCACCGGATGGCGAAGGAATTCGCCCGAGCCGCATATCGCGCCTTCTTCGTCGAAGGGCGCGATATCGCCAAGGCCGAACTCTGCGCCGATCTTGCCGCAGCGCTTGGCGCCGATCGCCAGGCGTTGCTTTCGGGAATCGAAACGCCCGAGATCAAGGCGAAGCTCAGGAACGAGACCGACGACGCCATTCACAAACGCGGCGTCTTCGGCTCGCCGTTCATGTTTGTGGATGGCGAGCCGTTCTGGGGCGCCGACCGCCTTGACATGATGGAGCGTTGGATGGAGACCGGCGGCTGGTAATGCGCCGGCCCCGGTTCATCCGGCTCATTTGAGGCCGAGCGCGTCAATACCTGCCTGGGAGCATTGCTCGTCCTGCGGCGCGCGCTCGCCAGCGGCGCCCACGGCGCCGACCACCTGACCGTTCACGACGACGGGCACTCCGCCCTGGACGGCGGTTATGCCCGGCAGAGTGACGACGGCAGTCCGGCCCCCGGCGATCTGATCTTCGAACTGCTTGCTCGGTCGTTTGTAGCGCATTGCCGTCAGCGCTTTGCCGTGCGAGGCCTCGACGCTTGACAATTGTGCGCCGTCCATTCGCTCCACCAGGATGGTGTTGCCGCCCTCGTCCAGTACCGTGAACGTCATCGTCCATTTGTTCTTGACCGCCTCGGCCTCAGCCGCGGCGGCGATCTTCTTCGCCGCGGCGAGACTCAGGGATTTCTTTTCGATCAGCTGCGCCGACGCCGAACCGGCACTTAAGCCGAGGCAAAGCAGCCCTAATCCCAACCACGTGGCCATACGAAATAGCATTTGCGTTTCCCCCAATGTTGGTGTGATTTGTTTGATGCCCGCTGCAGCTTAACAACCAACCGGGCAAGCTTCATCCCGATGTCCCTCCGCACAACGTATTGTGATACCGGCTTCGGTGCCGCGACGACGGTTGCATGACCGTTACGACCGTATCAAGTCCCGCTGGCCGCGCGGCGCCCGCCATTGCGGGGCTGCTCGTCGCCACATTCTTCTGGGGCTCCATGCTTCCGGCGCTGGCGCTGCTGCTGCGGCGCTACGATCCCTTTCTCCTGCAATTCCTCCGCTACGGCCTGGCGGTCCCGGTGCTGGTGGCGTTGGTGCTTTTGCTTGAACGGCGCTGGCCGTTCTCCCGCGATCTGCCGTGGCTGAAAGTCACCCTGCTTGGCAGCATCGGCATGGGCGCGTTCGCCAGCGGCTACACGTTCGGCGTTCTATTCGCCAACCCGGTCAGCGCCGCGGTGGTGTCGAATTTCGGCCCCTTGATCGCCGCCATCATGGCTCGCGTGATGGAACGCACACCGTTCCCGCGCGGGCTCGGCCTCGCGCTCGTTCTGGCTATCGGGGGCGGCGTGGTGGTCGTGGCCGGTGCGCCCGTCGCTCAGGGCCAATTCGGGTTCCGCGGCGGCGAATTGCTGCTGATCGTCTCACAGGGTCTGTGGACCTGGTATTCCATGAAGACGCAAGCCTGGCTCGCTCCTCTTGGCCTGACCCAACTCCGCATCACGGCCGTTACGGCGACCGTAGCCGCCGTGCCGCTCGCTCTCGTGTATGCGGCGGCGGTTTACGCCGGATTGGCGCCGGCGCTGACCGCGATGCCGCCGCTGGGCGATCTCGGCCAAATGCTCTGGATCGGCGTCGGCGGCGTCGCCATCGCCGTCTTGTTCTGGAATATCGGCGTCGCCCGCATCGGGGTGACGATATCGACGCTGTACTTGAACCTTGTGCCGGTGTTCGCCGTCTTGACGCTCGCGGCCTTCGGGACGCGGATCGGCGCCTGGCAAGTTCTTGGCGGTTTGCTGGTCATCGCCGGCGTCGGGCAGATGCAGTACCGGAGGCTTCGCGACAGCCGAATCTGACCGGAGCGTTCAGGCCCAACCTTCGGCCGCAAGGGCGTCGTGCAGTTCGTCGGGATGGTGGCGGCAGCGATATTCCAGGCGGCTCGAATCCGCGTGTGCGCGGCTATAGGGCCAGCCTTGCGCCATCAGACTGCGTTCGTGCAG
>DASQHM010000182.1:0-21047 GCA_035632095.1 Candidatus Cybelea sp.
GGGCAGCGTTCGTCAGGCCGAACGGTCAAATCCTATCCCCGCAACCAGCCTTACCGAACGCCGCAAAACCTCTCTTCCGGCATCGACTCCCTGAGCCGCCCCATCGTGGGCGGCTTCATTGTTTTTAGCGTCCGCACCGGCCGCAAGCGCCGCCATTTTAGCGATCTCACCTACCAACTCGATCTCGAAGCCGCCGGCGCGACGCAACCGATATTCCAGGGCGGCACCCTTCTGCACAGGCAGCGCGCCGCGGAGGCAGCTTACGAGCAAGCGGCGGCGCAATATCGCAGTGCGTTCCTGAAAGCGTTTCAAAACGTTGCGGATTCGCTGCGCGCCCTGCAACAGGACGCCAACACTTTGAGATAGCCAATGGGCGAATTGCCGGCGCGGCCAAATGTGCCGGCTGGTTCATCAATAGCGGATGCTTTCTTCGGTTGGCGCTGCGCGTCTTCCAGTTGCCGGCGGAAAGCCGAGGTCAGGCTCGCTGCCGTTTCGCAGGTTACCATTTGCGAATTGCATCATTCCGACTCAAGATCGCAGCCTAGCCCGCACGTACAAGGGAGGACGCAATGCGCGGCGTGGTGTTCACCGGCGGACGCGAGTTGGAGCTAATGCAGTTTGCAGATCCAACCCCCGGACCGCATGACGTGGTGATCGAAATGAAGGCGTCCGGAATGTGCGGCAGCGATCTGCACCAATACCGGCGCCCGAGAGGTCAGCAGCAGGCGGCCACCGGTTTGCCGTCAAATCCCGACCCGGTCATTGTCGGCCACGAACCTTGTGGCGTGGTGGCAAGCGTAGGTTCGGCCGTCGACCAAAGGGAAGCCCACGTCGGCCAGCGCGTGATGGTTCATCACTACCAAGGATGTACCCAATGCGGCCATTGCCGCTCGGGCTGGCAGCAGCTTTGCCAAGAGGTCCCGGTGAAAGTCTACGGCGCCAACGCGCATGGTGGACACGCCCACTATCTGCGCGTACCCGCCAATACACTCGTGCCGCTTCCCGACGAGCTTTCCTTTGCTGCCGGCGCCGCAATCTCCTGTGGATCAGGTACCGCCTATAGCGCGCTGCGCCGCGTGAATCTCTCAGGCACCGACACGATTGCGATCTTCGGACAGGGGCCCGTCGGGCTTGCAGGCACCCAGTATGCGAAGGCGATGGGGGCGAAGGTGATAGCACTGGACATCAGTCGCCAGCGGCTGGAGCGTGCCAAGGAGTTCGGAGCCGACGAAGTCGTGAATCCGAACACCGATGATCCGGTTGCGGCGATCAAGCAATTGACGCACGGGCGATACGCGGACGTCACCCTTGATACATCAAGCAATCCCGAGGCGCGATTGAACGCGATCCGAAGCACGAAGGTTTGGGGCACCATGTGCTTTGTCGGCGAGGGTGGCGACGTCAAGATCGAAGTGAGTCCTCACTTACTTCGCCGGCAGCTTACTCTGGTCGCATCCTGGACGTTCTCGAACGTCATTCAAGCCGAATGCGCCCGCTTCAGCATCGAGCGGAAGGTCGCGGTGGACAAGATCTTCACGCACAACTGGAAACTTGAACAGGCGGAAGAGGCCTACAAGTTGTTCGACAAGCAAATTGATGGGAAGGGCGTATTCCTGCTGTGATCGTGCAGACTGGGCGGCCGATGGTCAAGAAGCGCCGAAGGCGATGGAAGGAGCAAGCCCTATCATCGAATGCGGCCGGCCGTCCGCGCTAGTATAGGCGTCGATGTCAGCGGCAAACTCCTCTCACGCGACCGCCTTCTGGGTCCGCAACACCATCGCGCTCAAGCTGATTCTGCGCTTCGCGCTGATCGGCGTCGCCGTCGGCGTTGTCTACGGTCACCTCACTGCCCCCGCTCAGGGCACCGCGAGCATCTTCGACGGCGTGGCGCGCGGAGCAATCGACGGCGCGATGATCTCCATCATGATCTCGTCCTTCGAGGTTCTGTTCCTGCAGGCGGAGGCGGGGGCCGCGGTCCGGCGGCTGCCGTTCCTGCCGCATCTTGCGATCAAGACGCTCTGCTATCTGGTCATTTTCCTGTTCGCTCTCTCGATCGGCGCAATCCTGCTGCCAAGTCCTCAGGAGCGGGTCACCGGCTTCGTGATCTATCGGCAAGACGTCGTATTCTGCTTTATCGTCAGCTTCGTGATCGTCTTTTTGTTCGACATAAGCCAGCTTCTTGGTCCGAACGTGATGCTCAACTTGCTCACCGGCCGCTATCACCGACCGAAGGTCGAGGACCGGGTCTTTCTGCTGATCGATATGGAGGATTCGACGCGCGCCGCCGAACGGCTTGGCGAGGTCGCCTTTCACCGTCTTCTCAACCGTTTCGTCAGCGATCTGACCTTCCCGATATTGCGCCAGCGGGGCGAGATCTACCGCTTCGTGGGTGACGAGCTAATTGCCAGCTGGAAGCTCGATCGCGGCGTAGAGGACGCCCATTGCGTGCGCGCCTGCTTTGAAGCATTGGCGACCCTCGCGACTCTCGGTCCGCTATACGAACGCGACTACGGGGTGCGGCCAAGCTTCCGCGCCGGATTGCACTGTGGCCCAGTCGTGGTGGGCGAGATGGGGGTGATCAAGAAGGAGATCGCGTTTCTCGGCGACACCATCAACACGGCGGAACGCATCCAGGCCGCCTGCCGCGAAACCGGCAATCGAGTGTTGGCCTCGGTGGCCTTGGTCGATCGGCTGCAGCTCCCGCCGGGCATCGTCGTGCGCTCGCTCGGCGCGTTCCGCCTGCGCGGCAAGGAAAGCGACATCGCCCTCTGCGCACTGGAGGAAACGGCGATGGACGAGCGCGAGAACTCGCATGAACGGTCAATAGAGTCCGGGAATCAACCGTGACGTCCGGGCGCAATACGTGCCGTACTCATCGCCAAATTGCGCCCAAGGGCACCACGCTTTATCTCGACGGCATCGGCCTGCACGTGGAGCGCTTCGTCGGCTCGGGCGGCGGCAGCCAGTGGATCTACGACCCGGTGCTCGGCCGCTTCATGACCGCCGATCCCATCGTCCAGCACCCGGAGGACCTACAGGATTTCAACCGCTACGCCTTCGTCCACAACAACCCGCTCGCCTTCACCGATCCCACCGGCTACGGCCTATTCGGCAGGCTGTTCCAGGCAATCGGCTCATTCCTCCATTCCTTCCTGCACAATCCGATCGTGCAGGCGGTGGAGGAGATCGCCGCCGCCATCACCTCCAACTCCCGACGTCGGCACCTACAGCTATCCAGCCGCGGGCGCCGGGCGCACGGCCACCATATGCCGCCTTCACGTTGATCCCTGCCTTGAATTCCGCCTTGCCACCGCCGGTCCTCTCTTCGCCGAGACCCGGCGCGCCGCCGCCAGCGCTAGTCGCGCCCACGCAACGAGCTCATCGGACTCGTCCAACAGCCGCTCCGGCGCGCGCCAAAAGGAGAGGTCAATGGTGCGGCCCTTCTTCTCGTAGTTGAGCGGCGGAGAGGACGCGGCTTCCTTGAAGGCGGCCCGGTTGTGATCATCAACTCGGAAGTAGAGCGTATCGTCCGTCACCATCCCGAACATCAGTCCGTCGCAGAACACGCCGATCTTGCCGAACATGCGCCGCATTGTGATGCGCCCGAGTGGCGCGAGCTGCTCGCGCAGGAATTCGGTAAAGTCTTCGCTGGCAACCATCCTTCGTCCCTAGCCCTGGCGCGGCGGTTTCAGCGCCCGCCGAATTGTTGTGACGACGATGTTACTAATGTTTTGCATCGTCTCAACTCAGAGCCACAACAGAAGCGAGAGACCATTCGAGCACCGCTGCTTGCACGAGGGGGCAAGCACGCCAGTTCACGACGACTTGCGGAAGACAGCCTTCGGCGGATGGGTACTTGTTAGGATCGGTTCGCCTGAGATTGATCGCCGAGCGCAGCCTCGGTCAGCGGATCGCCCGCAATGCGGCTATGCCACATCACTCGCGGTTCCTTCATGTTCCACGGCGTCGCGCGGTGCAGCAGGCACCGATTGTCCCACACGACCGCGTCCCCTGGCGCCCAGTCGTGGTGGTAGACGCGCGGCGGCTGGCAGGCGAAATCGACCAGCGCCTGCAGGAACCGCTCGGACTCGTCTTGGTCCATGCCGGGAATGTTGTGCGCATGACGGCCGATCAGGAGCGACTTGCGTCCGGTTTCCGGATGGACCTTCACCAGTGGACGCAATGGCACCGGCCCGTCGTGGAAGCCGTAGCCGCTGTAGTCGCTACCCGCCTTCGGCTTGTGACCAAGCTTCGCCTGGCTGTAGTAGAGCGAGTGAAACGCGGCGAGGTCTTCGACCTGCGACCGAAGCTCGTCGTCGAGGGCGTCGTAGGCGGCGCGCATGTCGGCCCATCCGGTCCGCCCGCCGGAATTGGGCACCACTTCGGCGCTGAACACCGCACCCTTGGCCTGCACGGGCATGTAGGTACTGTCGCAATGCCACGCCATATTGCCCTTGAGTACCTTCACGACGTCGTCGTTTTCCGCTTCCGCGCGCAGCGTGCCGTCGGCCTTCACGTTGCTGATCGCCGCCATTTCGAACTCGAGCGGTCCGAATCTCTTGGCGAAGGCGATCTGCTCGTCGCGACGCAGATGCTGATCGGGAAAGATGAGCAGCGCATATTCCAGCCAGGTCTCGTGCAGATCGTTCCACGTGGCCTGGTCCAAGCTGGTCAGTTTCACGCCTCGGACGACCGCGCCGAACGTGGCGTCGATGGGCTCGATGTCGAAAGTGCGTGCCATGGTGCATCTCCTGGAGGGTGGCCGGCGCAGGCACCTCACGCCCAAGATTATCGGATAACGCCGGCCGATGGCGATAGGCGTCAAACCCCCATCCGCCCAACGATAACGATGGTTTGGCCCGCGCGGCCGTTCAGGAAGAAACGCAAGCTTCTCCCGGAACCATCGCCGCGGCGACCGCCGCACGCCATGCCTCAGCCGGACTGTTTCGCGACCCAGATCGCCTTGTGCGTGGCGGATTCCGGCGGAAAGACGGTGACCGGAACGCCCTTCTGCCACTGGATGATCACCAGCGGCGCGTCCACCCTGCGGCCCTTGTCGTCGAACTTGAGGTGGCCGCCGGCGAAGTATTTTGCCGCGCCGTCGTGCGTGTCCATGGCGCGGACCACCTCGGCGACCTTCTTGCGGTCGGCGACGCCGGTTTTCTCCAGCGCTTCCTTGATGATCCAAATGTGGCCATAGTCGCAAACGCTATCCTGCGTCATCCACGGCTCGCCGGTGCGCTTCTTGAAGCGCTCGATCAGGTCCTCCTGGCCCTTCAGCGCCCAATTGGCAATGGTGACGAAGGTCCCTTCCATGTTCTCGGCGCCGGCGGTCTTGAGCAACTCCGGCGCACCGAAATGCGCCCCGTTGCCGACGACCGGGAGCCTGCTCGCCGGAATTCCCATCTCGCTCAATTTCTGGAACAGGAGCGTATCGTCGGGAACATTGGTCGAGATCAGCCACAAGAAGTCGGGCTTCGCGATGCGCACTTTCGCGATCAGCGGCGTCGCATCGGATAGCGGCGGCGTGTAGACCTCGTCCACGACCAGCTTGAGATGATATTTGTCAAAACCACCCTCGCGCATCGGCTTCACGAAGCTCACGGGCGAGGCGGTGTTGTCGCTGACGATGCCGGTCGTCGTCGGATCCTTGCCGGTCGCGTCCTTTGCCATCGCCATCATCGTCGGCAAGGCGAGTTCGGCTTGCTTGCCTGCGGTTGCCGAGGTTTGGAACACGTAGTGAAAGCCGCGCTCGGTGATCTGATCGGAATAGGAGAGCGTGAACCAGGGCAGCTCCGCCCGTTCGGTGACTTCGGTCACGGCCAGCGTGAAGGAGCTGAGCCAGGCGCCTTCGCCGGCGACCAGGTCGGGCTCCTGCGCGATCAGCCGTTGCGCCGCGTTCTTTGCCTTTTCGGCGCTGTCGCCCGCGTCGGCGATCACCAGTTTCAGCTTGGCGCCGCCGAGCGATTTGATGCCGCCGGCGTTGTTGATGTCGTCCACCGCCATTTCAGCGCCCTTCTTGACCAGGTCGCCCTGGCGGGCCCAAGGGCCGGATAGGGGTGCGATCAGCGCTATCTTCACCTCCTTGGTTTGCGCCTGGGCGGGCGCAGGCAAGGCCGCCAGAACGCAGATTGTCGCGGTTCCTACAAGGCTCGTAAGCCACGCGTTTCTTTTGATCATTGCCGTTCCTCCCTGGGATGACGATGCTTCACATGCCGAGGTAAACCTTCCTGATTCGATCGTCCGCGAGAAGCACCTCGTTCGGGCCTTCGAGCGCGACGCGGCCGGACTCAAGAACATACCCGAAATCGCAGGACTGGACTGCCTCGGCGACGCGCTGTTCGACCAGCAAGAGTGTCAGTCCGTCGTCACGATGTAATGCGCCGATCCGATCGAAAATCAGGTCAGCCACCGCAGGCGCAAGTCCCATAGATGGCTCATCCAGCATCAGGAGGCGGGGCGAGGAGGCGATGCCGCGGCCGATCGCCAGCATTTGCTGCTCGCCGCCCGACAACGTTCCGGCCAATTGGGCCCGGCGCTCCGCCAAGACGGGAAATAGGGTGAAGATCCGTTCCAGGTTGCGTCTCCAATGGGTCCGCGCGGCCGGCGGATACGCCCCTATTTCGAGGTTCTCGAGCACGCTCATGGAATTGAAGACCTGGCGGCCTTCCGGAACGTGCGCGATCCCGAGGCGAGCCCGTTCCGCCGGCGGCAGCGCCAGCAGGTCGCGGCCCTGATATCGGATCCCGCCGCCGGACGCGGGCACCATGCCGGAAATCGCCTTGAACAGCGTGGTCTTGCCGGCGCCGTTCGGCCCGACGATCGCAACGTATTGGCCTTCTCGCACGGAGAGCGAGACCTCCGACAGGGCGTGGAGTCCGCCGTAGTTCACGCTGAGCGATTCAATCTGCAGCACGGATCGCCGCCCACTTTGCGCCGAGATAAGCCTCGACGACATTGCGATCGTTGGTGACTTCGTTCGGGAGGCCCGATGCGAGGACTCGCCCGTGGTCGAGCACGATGAAACGGCCGGCAAGACGAACCATTGCTCGCATGGTGTGTTCGATGATGACGATGGTAACGCCGCCGGCCGAAATCGAGCGAAGCAGCGCCAACACGTCTTCGACTTCGGCGCTGCCTAAACCGGCCAGAGGCTCGTCCAGCAGCAGCAGGCGCGGCCGGCCCGCCAACGCCCGCGCCAGCTCCATCAGCCGAAGTTGCTTGTTGGTCAGCTTGCCGGCCATGTCATCGGCCTCTGCCGAAAGGGCGACGCGCCGAAGCGCTTCGCGCGCCAGCCGGAACGCATCCGCGTCGTTCGTCGTGACCGCATAGGCGCCGACGACGACGTTGTGCAGCAACGACATGCGGGCGAAGCTGCGCACCACCTGGAACGTGCGGCCAATTCCGAACCGGCAGACGCGATTGGGCTTGAGACCGATCATGCTATGGCCGTCGAACACGATCTCGCCATCGTCGAGACGGAGGAAGCCGTTCAGCAGATTGAACAGGGTGGTCTTGCCGGCGCCGTTGGGCCCGATGATGCCGAGAATCTCTCCGGCGTGAACTTCGAAGCCGACGTCGGCGACGGCGCGTAGCCCGCCGAAGGATTTGTTCAACCCGGACACGCGAAGGATCGGATCGCGCGCCGGAAGCTCGGCTGGCGCTGCGGCTGCCTCGGTGTCCGCGGACGCGTCCATTTCTGCGGGCGGCGCTCGGCGCGGCCGGTAAAATCGGTCGCGAAGACGCCAATAGATGCCTTCCGGCGCCAGCAGAATCACCAGCAAAATCGCGACGCCGTAAACCACGCCCTGAATGCCGGGGAGCACATCGCCAAGCTCGGCCTGCAATGTCTCGCTGAGCGGAATCAGGATCGCTGCGCCGATGACCGGACCCCACAGGGTACCGACGCCGCCGAACAGCGTCACCACAAGCGCCTGTGCCGACGTTAGGACCCCGAACACGCTTTCGGGCGTGACCACGAGCAAAACCACCGCGTAAAGGCCGCCCGCGGCAGCGGCGAGTGCGCCGCTCAACATGACGGCGCGCATCTTCCATTTCAGCGTGTCGATGCCGGCCGCTTCCGCTGCCGGCTCGTTCTGCTTGATCGCGAGCAGCGACATGCCGAAGCGGGAGCGCTCGACCGCCAGCGAAACCAACAGCGCAACGACGAGAAGCCCAACGGCCAGCGCCACATAAACCCGGTAATCGGCGAATTGCATGAACCACGCAGGCTCGGCGCGCTTCATCGGCAAGGCGACCTCTTGATAACCAAGCCATACGAAGACGTAGAGCAATGCCATCGGGTAGGCCAGCATGGACAGCGCGAAATAATGGCCACGCAGGCGGAAGGTCGGGTACCCGATGACGATGCCGGCGAGGGCGCCAACCAGCGTGCCGAGCGGAATTCCGAACCAGGGCGTCAGATCGAAGCGAATCAGGGCGATTACGACCGTGTAGGCGCCGAGCCCGAAGAACGCGGCATGGCCGAAAGAGACAAGTCCGGTGTAACCGCTCAGAAGGTTCCAGGACAGCCCCATCACCGCCCAAATCGGCACCAGGGTCAGCATAAGCAGGTAATAGGAGTTGGCGACAACGGCGGCGAGCGCACACCAGGCCAGGGCGAGAAGCGCGATGATCACCAGTGAGGTCCCGAGCCCGCCGCGTCGCGCCATGGTCACACCCGCTCGCTCGCGCGGCCGAACAAGCCCTGCGGGCGGATTAGCACGATCAATAGGAACACCACGAAGATCGTCGCGTTCTGCAGTTGGGTTGGCAGAACCAGGGTCGAAAGCTGCTGCACCAATCCGATGGTCATGCCACCCCAATAGGCGCCGAGAATGCTGCCCATGCCACCGAGCACCACGCCTGCGTACATGATGATGACGTAGTCGAGGCCGACATAGGGCTGGAACGGGTTGAAGGTGGCGACCAATCCGCCGGCCACTGCGGTGACGCCGATGCCGATGCCGAACGCGATACGGTGCGCGCGATCGACGTCGATGCCCATGTACGTGGCGGCCATGGAGTTGTCGGCGGCGGCACGCAGCATTTTTCCGAGCCGCGACCGGTTGATGATCCAGTACAGCGCGACGGCAACCACGATCGAGACCAATGCGGCGATCGTTCTGGCCTGGTTCAGGAACAGGGCGGCCGTATCGTTGAACCGCAGCGGAATCTCCCAGGCGCGCGACGATAGCGCCGTCCGCACCGATTGCGGCGTCGAGCCGAAGAGAATGAGGCCGCCGTTCTGCACGATCAGGGAAAGACCGAGCGTCAGAATGAGCTGCGCGTAGTGTCCTTCGCCTTCGACGCCGGCAGCCCGCGTTCCCGTGACGCGCGAGATGAGCGCGCGATGCAGCAAATATCCCGCGGCGCATAGGATCGGTCCGGCCACGATTGCCGCGACGAAGGGCACCGCCGTCGAACTTTGGAAGGGCAGCAACGCAATTCCGGCGACCAGATACAAGGTGACGTACATGCCCAGCATGAGGAAATCGCCCTGGGCAAAGTTGATCACCCGCATGACGCCGAAGATCAGGCCGAGGCCGACGCACATGAGGCCGTAGATGGCGCCGACAAGGAGACCCGCCGTAAGCGCCTGCAGAAAGGTCTCGGCGAAGACCCCGAACGATTGCATCCCCCTGGCTCCCCGGCTGGCCGCCCCTTAGACGCTACCCCATTGCCGGAACATTGCATCTGCTATCTGCACCCCCGCCGCGATCCCGCAAGTGCCCCTAATCAACGCGATTTTCCGAGATTCGCCGGTGGCATCGGAAGCCAAACTATTGTCTAATTTGCCCTCGCAGAACGGCAACGGCGTTGTACGCTGCAAATCGAAACTGCGGCGATACATTGCAAGCCGCAAGGGGGGGCTACCAACATGAGCCGAGTGACTCGTCGACATTTTCTCCAGGCCACGGCCGCCGGCCTGCCGGCGCTCGGCCTGATCGGCGCCAATCGCGCCGCGGACGCTCAGGGCGCGAAGGCGCTGACCATCGCCTACAACGTGAACTTGCCGTCGTGGGATCCGACCGTCGGATTGTCGGCGGTCAACCCGACGATCCAGTCCATTTACAAATCGGTGTTCGATCAATACATCGATCAGAACCCGAATTTAAGCTTCAAACCCGGCCTGCTGACCAAGTGGGGCTGGAACGACGACAAGTCGAAGATTTCTGTGACCTTGCGCAACGGCGCGTTCTGGCACGACGGCACGCCGGTGACGCCGGCGGACGTGGTCTGGTCGCTCGAGCGCGCCGGCGATCCCAAGGGCGGAAATCCCATCCAATTCGTCTGGGGCAAGATCGGCAACTTCAAGGTTGACGGCATGACCGTCACCGCCGACGTGAAGGAATTCGAGCCCACCCTGTTCAAATGGATGGCGTTCCTCACGGGCTATGTGCTGCCGAAGGCCGCCTACGAAAAAGCGGGCGCCGAGGGTTTCGAGAAGCGGCCGATCGGGTCCGGTCCCTATATGGTCGAGGCGTTCGAGCGCAATGCCTTCGTCCGGCTCAAGGCGTTTCCGAAATGGTGGGGCGGCAAGCCCGCCTTCGACAGCGTGGTCTTCAAATTCGTCCCCGACGCGACCAGCCGCGTCGCCGAAGTGGAGAGCGGCTCGTCGGACCTGACCATCGAGATTCCATACGAGGAATTCGACCGCCTGAAGAAGAAGCCGGGGCTCGAGGGCACCACGACGCCCGTGTCCGACATCGCCATGATTTTCATCACCAACATCGAGCCGATGCTCGACCGCAACGTCCGCCTCGCTCTGCACCACGCGATCGACAAGAAAACGATCGTGAACCGTCTGCTTCGCGGATACGGCGTGCCGATCGATACATTGGAGGCGCCGCAATATGCGGCTTTCGATCCCTCGATCAAGGTCGGATACGATCCCAAACTGGCGAAGGCTCTGATGGCCAAGTCCGGCTTCTCGCCGGAGAAGCCGGTGAAGTTCACCATTCAAACGACGCGCGGCTTCAAGCCCAAGGATTATGAGATGATCCAGGCGATCGTCGGCATGTGGCGGAAGGTCGGGGCTGAAGCGAATATCGAGATCTACGAAATCGCCAAGCACTTCGAGTTGCGGGCGCAGCATAAGCTGGCGCCGGCGGCCTTCTACAACTGGGGCAACTCGATCGGCGATCCGTCCACCTCGACCGGCTTCGCCATGTTCGGGCCATCGCCCCATTCGGCCTGGAAGACGCCCGATCTCGACGCGAAGATCGGCCCGCTCTGGGGCGAGAAGGACGAAGCCAAGCGCATTGCGGGATACAAGGCGGGGGACCGCTACATTGCGGAAGAGGGCTATGTCATCCCGCTCTTCCAATATGTCCAGCCGATCACCTATCGCAAGGGCCTGAAGGTGGTGCCCCATGTCGCCAACTACATACTGCCGCAGAGCATAACCCCGGCCTGAACGCCGCGGCCCGCGTGGCAAGCATGGTGTACCTCGGTGCCGCTCGGATATATCGGCAAGCGTTTGGCGATGGCGATCCCGACACTTTTCGGGGTCGCCGTCGTCGTTTTCGTGCTCCTCCGCGTGGTGCCAGGCGACCCGATCGCCATGATGCTGCCGCCGGGCGCGCGGGCCGATGACATCGAGCGGCTGCGCGCGCTTTACGGGCTGAACCATCCGATCGTCGAGCAGTTCGGCCGCTGGCTGCTCGATCTGGTCACCGGAAACTTCGGTACGTCGATCAGCCTGCACCAGGGCGTCTTCGGACTGATCATGAGCCGTCTGCCCGCCACGCTCGAGCTGGCGCTGGCCGCGTTGGTGGTCGCCACGGCGGCGGGCGTGCTGTTCGGCGTCGCGGCGGCCTATTGGCGAGGTAGATGGCCCGAGGTGGCCGTCGATGCCCTGACGGGCCTCGGCATGGCCATCCCGGATTTTCTCTGGGCCCTGCTTTTGGTTCTGGCGCTCGGCGTGCTGTTGCCGGTGCTGCCCATATCCGGCCGCATCGACCCGCGAACGGAAATAAGCTTCGTCACGGAATTTTACCTGGCGGAGAGTTTCGTCCGCGGCGAATTTGCCGTCGCCGGTTCGCTGCTCGCCCACATGGTGTTGCCGGTCGCGGCGCTAGCCTTGCCGCTCACCGCCGCGATCTCGCGCATCCTGAAGGGCGCGATCAACGAGGCTATGAGCCAGGACTACATCCTGATGGCGCGCGTGAAGGGCTTCAGCAAGGCGCGCATCGTCTGGCGCGAGGCCTTGCGCAATGCGCTTGTGCCGGCGGTCACGCTCAGCGGCGTGCAATTCACCTTCCTGATCGGCGGCACCGTCCTAGTTGAGCGGATCTTCGGCTATCCGGGGATCGGGAACATGGCGATCGGCGCCGTGATCGACCGCGATCTGCCGCTGATCCAAGGCATCGTCCTGATATTCGCCGTGCTCTTCATCGTCGTGAACCTGCTCGTCGACATGACCTACGTGGCGATCAATCCGAGAATCCGCCATGGCTGACGTCGCGCAGTGGCCGGCGGTTCTGCGCAACGGCCGGGCGCTGCTCGGGCTGTTCGTGTTCTTGCTGCTGTTCCTCGTCGCGGCCGCGGCGCCGTTGCTGGCTCCGCACGATCCGCTAGAGCAGGATCTCGTCAACTCGTTCTTGCCGCCGTTCTGGCGGCCCGACGCCGACCCGCAATTCCTGTTCGGCACCGACAGCCTGGGGCGCGACATATTTTCCCGCCTCATCTACGGCGCCCGCATCGCGTTCATCGTCGCCGTCGTGGCGGCGTCGCTCGTCTGCGTGCTCGGAACCATGCTCGGATTGCTGTCCGGCTATTACGGCGGATGGATCGACACGGGTATTTCCCGCCTGGTCGACGTCTGGATGTCGTTTCCGCCGGTGTTGTTGTCGATCGTACTTGCCGCCGTGATCGGGGCCGGCCTGCAAGCGGTCATCATTGCCATCGTCGTGGTCGATTGGACGCGCTTCTGCCGCATCGTCCGGGCGGAAGTGCTGGTGCAGCGCGAGCAGGACTACGTGACGGCGGCGCTGACCATGGGATTGGGACGCCCGCACATCATGTTGCGCGAAATTTTGCCGAATATCCTGCCGACCCTTGCGGTGCTCTATTCGCTGGAGATGGGCATCGCCATCATCGTCGAGGCGATCTTGAGTTTCGTCGGCCTGAGCGTCGCATCGGACGCGCCCACATGGGGTGGTCTCATTCAGGAGGGGCGGCTCTACATCAATCAGGCATGGTGGCTGCTGGCCTTGCCAGTCGGTTGCATCATCGTGACGGTGCTTGGTCTAAATGCGTTGGGCGACGGTTTGCGCGAAAGCCTCGATCCGGTATTGCGGCGATGAACGCGCTGCTTGAAATAAGCGGCCTGCACCTCGAAATCGCCGGGCCGAGCGGCTGGCAGCCGATCCTGCGCGGCGTCGATTTGGCCTTGCCGGCTGGAATGGTGCACGGCCTGGTCGGCGAGAGCGGCGCCGGCAAGACCATGGTCGCCAAGGCAGTCCTCGGCATCCAACCGGAACGATCGCGGATCAGCGAAGGTGCAATCCGGTTCGAAGGCCAGGACATCACGCATCTCGGCGGCAACGTGCGGCGAGCGTTGTTCGGTCGCGGCATGGCGTTGATTCCGCAGGATCCGATGAGCGCGCTCAATCCGGTCGTCCGCATCGAGACTCAAATGCTCGACGTTCTGCGGCTTCACCTCGACCTTTCGCGGGATTCGGCCCGCGAGGCGGCCCTGAGACTGCTGTCCGACGTGCATATCCGCAAGCCCGAGCGCGTGCTGCGTCTCTATCCGCACGAACTGTCCGGCGGCATGCGCCAGCGCGTGCTCATCGCCAATGCGTTTGCCTGCAAGCCGAAGCTCATCATAGCCGACGAGCCGACCACGGCGCTCGACGTAACCGTGCAACGGCAGATCCTTCGGCTGATCAAGGACCTGCAGGCGACGTCTAACACGGCGCTGCTTTTCGTGACGCACGATCTCGGCGTTGTCGCGAAGATCTGCGATTGGGTCAGCGTGCTGCATGCGGGGCGCGTCGTCGAATCCGCAAGCGTCGAGGAAGTCTTCCGCGCGCCGCGCCACGAGTACACCCGCGCGCTTTTCGCCGCCACGCCGCGCTACGACCGGCCGGGCGAGAGCCTGCATCCCGTCCCGCCGGCCTTGATCGCGCGCCTGAACGACGAAGCGGCGGCCTATGACGCCGCGCGCGCCGGACGCCTAAGCGATGCTTGAGGTTCGCGACCTGTCGCTGGCGTTGCCGAACCGCGCGGCGAAGCGCGCCTTCCGGCCTGCGCCGATGGTCGAGATCCTACGCGGCATCAGTCTCGATCTGGCGCGCGGCGAATCGCTTGCCGTCGTCGGAGAATCGGGGTCGGGAAAGACCTCGCTTGCGCGCACCCTGTTGCGCCTGTTGCGGCCGACCGGCGGGAGCATCGTCTTCGAAGGGCAAGATATTACGCATCTCGACGAAGCGGCGCTCAGGCCATTGCGGGCGCGGCTGCAGATCGTCTTTCAAGACCCGCTATCGGCGCTCAATCCGCGCCGCCGCGTGATCGACAGCGTCGCCCAGCCGCTGTTTGCGTTCGGCCGGGCGACGGAACAGGGCGACGGACGCCGGCATGCTGAGGAGCTGCTCGACCTGGTTGGCCTCCCCCGCAGCCTCGGGAAACGCTACCCGCACGAACTGAGTGGCGGCCAACGCCAAAGGGTCGGCATCGCGCGCGCGATCGCCTTGAAGCCGAGCCTCGTGGTCGCGGATGAGATCGTCTCGGGGCTCGACGTATCGTCGCAGGCCCAGATTTTGGCTCTGTTGCGCGATCTGAAGCGCGATCTCGGCATTTCGCTCATCTTCATCAGCCACGATTTGTCGGTGGTGCGGATACTTTGCGACCGGCTTTTGGTACTCTCGCAGGGCAAGGCCGTGGAAACCGGATCCTGCAGGGATGTCTTCGCCCAGCCGAAACATTCCTATACCCAGGCGCTCCTGGATGCCGTGCCGCTGCCGGTCGTCGAATCCGAGTGGCTGAAACGAACCGTGGTCGAAGACGCAATCGAGGATGAAGGAGAAGGTGGCATGCAAGTCAAGGGATGTGTCGCGCTGGTGAGCGGGGCGAACCGCGGCATCGGCAGGGCGTATGTGGAGGGCCTGGTCGCGGCTGGAGCCAAGAAGGTCTATGCCAGCGCCCGCCGCATGGACGGCGTCGCCGATCTGGTGCGGACGCACGCGGGCAAGGTCGTCGCGGTCGAACTCGACATCGCCAACGAAAAGTCGGTGGCCGCCGCCGCGGCGCGCTGCACCGATATCACGCTCCTGGTCAACAACGCCGGCGTCAATCGCCTGAGCGCGTTCATCGCCGCGCCGAATGTTTCGGCGGCACGGGCTGAGATCGATACCAACTACTTCGGAACCTTGTCCATGTGCCGCGCCTTTGCGCCGATCCTCAAGGCGAACGGCGGCGGCGCAATCATCAACATGCTGTCGATCCTGGCGCGCGTGAACCTGCCCTTGATGGGATCGCTGTGCGCTTCCAAGGCGGCGGGTCTCAGCCTCACCCAGGGCATCCGCGCGGAACTTGCGAAACAGGGTACGCAAGTTATGGCCGTATTGCCGGGCGCCGTTGACACCGACATGAGCCGCGATTTCCCGCCCCCGAAAATGGCGCCGGCCGACGTGGTAAGCGCGGCGCTCGCGGGCCTCCAGCAGGGTGCGGAAGAGGTCTACCCGGGCGACATGGCGAGCGGCGTGTCGCAAGGGTTGGCCGCCGATCCGAAGGCGGTGGAAAAGCAGTTCGCCGCCTATCTGCCGGGCTGAAGCGCGGACAGCTCAGGACGCGGGACGTACCTGATCCGCACCGCCGGAGAAGGCGGCGGCGACTTGGTCTTCGCGCACCTGCGAGCGGCGGCGGGCGACGATCTCCGCCATGATCGACAGCGCGATCTCGGCCGGCTCGATGCCGTGGATGTCGAGCCCGGCCGGCGCCTTCAGCCGCGCGAGGCGATCTTCTGCGATGCCCCGTTCCCTAAGCTGCGAAACCAGTACCTGGGCTTTGCGCCGGCTGCCGACGAACGATACATAGGCCGCATCGCTCGATAGCGCTGCGGCCAAGGCTTCCCGGTCGCGCTTGCCTTGAGTGGAGACCACGACCCAATCGTCGGACGTGATCTTGAGCGGCGCCAGTTCGAAGCCCTCGTTCCGATCGGTTTCCTTGGCGAAGCCAGGCAAATCCTCGGCCAAAGCGGCCACGGCGACGCGGTAGCCGACGCGCAACGCCAGATCCGCCACGGCGCCGGCGACAGGCGAGCCGCCGCACACAACGACGCGAGGCGCCTGCCGCACGGGTTCGACGAACATATCCACCGTGCCGCCGCTTGGGCAAAAACTGCGATGCAGTTCCGTACCATCCACATCGACGGCGGCGGTGACGTCGTCCTTCGGCATGACGCGAATAAGTCGCGGGCGTCCTTCCTTGATGACGGCGGCAGCAGTCTCCCGAACGGCACGCTGCACGCAGCCACCGCCGAGAAAGCCGCGAATCGTGCCGTCGCGCATCACCAGCGCCTTGGCGCCGGCTTTGGCCGACGTCGCGTTTTCCGTGCGCACCACAGTGACCAGGCAAAAATCCTCGCCTTGCGCCTTGAGCGCAGCGATCTGGGAGAGCGTATCGTCGGGGGAATGGGTCATGGCAACCTCCGTCACAACCGCGCAAATTCGTCTTCGAGCGCCGCCAGGCTCTCGAGCGAATGCGCCGGGGCAAAGCAGTCCACGTATTGCAAGGCGACCGCCATGGCGCGCGCCACGGGCGCATAATCCTTCCAGCCTAGCAGCGGATTGAGCCAAATCAGCCTGTAGGCGCGCCGCTTTACGCGCTGCAACTCGACCGCCAAGGCTTCCGGCGGATCGGTGTCGTAGCCGTCGCTGATGACGATCGCGACGCTCCGCGAACCCAGGGTCTCCTTGGCGTACCGGTCGTTGAACGCCTTCAACGACGTTGCGATCCTGGTGCCGCCACCGAAGCCTTCGACCAGCAGCGAAAGCTTGGCCATGGCGATGTTCGCATCGGACTCGCGGAGGACGTCGGCGACACGCACCAGGCGCGTGTGAAACAGGAACGCGTCCGCCCGCAGCCACGTCCCGATCAGGCCGCGAACGAAGCTCAGGAAGTAGCGGCTGTAGACCTTCATGGAGCCGGACACGTCGAGCAGGACGACAAGCTTGACCGGACGTTCGGGCCGGTGCTTACGTCGAAGCTCGACCGGTTCGCCGCCGTGCGAAATGCTGCGCCGGATGGTCCGACGAAGGTCGATGATCTCGCCGCGGCGGGACGGCAGGCGGCGGCGGCTGAGCCGGTAGCGGATGGCGCGGGCGAGCCTCTCGGCGGTGCGCTCGGCCTCGGCCATCTCATCCGGCGTGACGAGGGTTCTCAGATCCGTGCGCATAAGTGCATCGCCGGCGCTGGCAACGAGCCGGCCGGACGTCTTCTCGCCGTCGCCCTGTCCGATTCCGGGCGCGCGGTCGGTGCGGCCTTGCGCCTCTGCTTGCTCGTCCGCGGGCAGCACCTTGTCCCAGATGTCCGGGCGCGGCCGGTGGCTGCGCGTGGCGGTGCTTTGGCCCAAGCGTTCGACCGTTCTGAGGCCGCGCTCGAACCAATAGGCATCGAACAGATCGTCGAACCGCGCCCATTGCTCGCGGCTGCCGGACAGCATGGTCTTCAAGCCCAGGCGGGCCGCGTCCGCGTTCGGAAATTCGTTGGCAGCGAGGGTCGACAACACCAATTCGGTCTCGCCGGGGCCCACCGCAAACCCGTTCCGGCGCAAATGCGCCATGAAGCCGCTCATGCGGGCAGCGGCGCCAGCCGGCGGCGGCGTGCCTGCGGCCATCACGCCACCTTGCCGACGATCCGCGCGGTCACTTCGCGCGGGACGGCTTTGAGGTCGGCTTCCGTCTTCAGCAGACACGCCAGGCTCGCTTGAATCGTGACTGGATCGCCGTCAATGGACCTGACGTCGAGCCCGACCAGCGCCCGCGCCCAGTCGAGCGTTTCGGCGATGCCGGGTTTCTTCTCCAATGCTTCGCGCCGCAGGAGCTGCACGAAACGGACGACCTGCTCGGCCAGGCGGCGATCGATGCCGGGAAGGCGGGCATGGACGATGGCGAGCTCTTTTCGCTCGTCGGGAAAATCGAGATAGCTATAGAGGCAACGCCGCCGGAGCGCGTCGGACAGGGCGCGCGTGCCGTTCGACGTCAATATGACGTGTGGCGTCGATTTGGCCGCGATGGTGCCCAATTCCGGAACGGTGATCTGGAAGTCGGAAAGGATCTCCAGAAGGAACGCCTCGAACTCCTCATCGGCTCGATCGATCTCGTCGATCAGCAACACGGGCGGTTTCGTCTGCGAGATGGCTTCCAGGAGGGGCCGCCGCAGCAGATAGTCTTCCGAGAAGATATGGCGCTCGATCTGGTCGGACGGCATGGCATCCCGTTCGTGCGCGCGAATCGCCAAGAGCTGACGCTGGTAGTTCCATTCGTAGATGGTGGCGTTGGCGTCGAGGCCCTCGTAGCACTGCAGCCGGATCAACCGCGTATCGAGCACCTTCGCCAGCGCCTTGCCGACGTCCGTCTTGCCGACGCCGGCTTCGCCTTCGAGCAGCAGCGGCCGCTGCAGGCCGACGGCGAGGGACAGGGCCATGGCGAGACTGTCGTCGGCGATGTAGCCCACTCCGGCCAGGTCGCGTTGCAGCGGCGCGTATTCGAGCTTCATGCCTTAGCTCCGGGCGCGGCCGATTTCAGTTTGCCGGCCGGTCGCGCCCGAGAGTATCGCATTCAAGCGGCCGTCAGTTTCAGCCCCTGCGCGACCTTCCACACCCGCCAGTGATCATGCGGCATCTGCGTATGGACCAGACCCGCATGGGCGAAGGCGTCATGGACCGCATTGGAGAAGGCGGAGACACCGCCGACGTTCGGCGATTCTCCGACCCCCTTGGCGCCGATCGGATGATGCGGCGAGGGCGTGGTGGTGTAGTCGGTCTCCCACGCCGGGGTTTCAACGGCGGTCGGCAGGAAGTAGTCGAGCAGGCTCGCGTTCTTCAGGTTGCCGAGTTCGTCGTAGGCCATTTCCTGGGCCATGGCGATACCTAAGGCTTCGGTCAAACCGCCGTGCACCTGGCCTTCGATGATCATGGGATTGATGCGCGTGCCGCAATCGTCGAGCGCGTAAAACCGCCGTACATCGGTTACGCCCGTGTCCACGTCGACATCGACGACGCAGATATAGGCGCCGAAGGGATATGTCATGTTGGGCGGATCGTAGTAGCTCACCGCTTCAAGCCCCGGCTCCATTCCCGGCGGCACCTTGTTGTAGGCGGCGAAGGCAAGTTCCGCCATGGTCTTGAACCGCTCCGGTGCGCCCTTGACGCGGAAGCGGTCGATGTCCCACTCCAGGTCGTCGTCGTGAACCTCGAGCAGATAGGCGGCGATCATCTGCGCCTTGGCGCGGATCTTCCGCCCCGCCATGGCGGTTGCAGCCCCAGCAACAGGCGTCGAGCGCGAGCCATAGGTGCCGAGCCCGTAGGGTGCGGTGTCGGTGTCGCCTTCTTC
The DNA here is from genome assembly GCA_035632095.1 of Candidatus Cybelea sp. Taxonomy (GTDB): domain Bacteria; phylum Pseudomonadota; class Alphaproteobacteria; order Ferrovibrionales; family Ferrovibrionaceae; genus DASQHM01. Next base: position 19,563 of record DASQHM010000182.1, read on the forward strand.
GACGGTGATGTTCGACGCGGGGATGCCGATCTCGCTCGCCAGGATTTGCGCGAACGTGGTCGCATGGCCCTGGCCCTGGCTGATGGTGCCGAGGCGGGCGATGGCGCTGCCGGTCGGATGAACGCGGATTTCGCAGGAATCGAACATGCCGAGGCCGAGGATGTCGCAATTCTTGATCGGCCCCGCGCCGACGATTTCGGTAAAGAAGGCAACGCCGATGCCCATCAGCTTGCGGGTCTCGCCGCGCGCGAACGCCTCGCGGTTGCGGCCCTGCTCCTCGCGCAGCTCCTTGTAGCCGACGGTTTTCATCGCCTTGTCGAGGGCCGTGCGGTAGTCGCCGCTGTCGTACTCCCAGCCGAGAGCCGAGGTGTAGGGGAACTGCTCCTTTTGGATGAAATTCCGCCGCCTGATCTCCGCCGGGTCCATATTCAGCTTGCGGGCCAGCACGTCCATCATCCGCTCGATGAAGTAGGACGCCTCGGTGACCCGGAACGAGCAGCGATAGGCGACGCCGCCCGGTGCCTTGTTGGTGTAGACGCCATCCACCGTCACATGTGCCGCCGGAATGTCGTAGGAGCCGGTGCAGATGCTGAAGAACCCGGCCGGATACTTGGTCGGATCGGCGCAGGCATCGAAGGCGCCGTGATCGGCCAGCACATGACAGCGCAATCCGGTGATGCGGCCGTCCTTGGTCGCGGCGAGCTCGCCGGTCATGTGGTAGTCGCGGGCGAAGGCCGTGGCCTGCAGGTTCTCCATGCGGTCTTCGATCCACTTGACCGGTACGCCGAGAACGATCGAAGCCACGATCGAACAGATGTAACCCGGATAGACGCCGACCTTGTTGCCGAAGCCGCCGCCGATGTCGGGCGAGATGATACGGATCTTGTGTTCCGGAATGCCTGATATCAGCGAGGCGACGGTTCGCACCGCATGCGGCGCCTGGAACGTGCCCCACACGGTCAGATGGCCGTTCACCTTGTCCATGGACGCCACGCAGCCGCAGGTCTCGAGCGGGCAGGGGTGGACGCGCTGATAGATGATCAGCTCCTTGGCGACCACCTCGGCCTGTTTCAGGGCCTTATCCGTCGCCGCCGCGTCGCCGACCTCCCAGGTGAAAATGTGGTTGTCGTGCTTGCGCGGACCGTGGGCGCCGCTGGTCTTGCCCTTGAGATCGTCGCGAAGCACCGGCGCGCCCGCATTCATCGACTTGTTCGGGTCGACCAGCGCCGGCAATTCCTCGTAGTCGACTTCGATGAGATCGACCGCGTCGGCCGCGATGTAGCGGTCCTCGGCCACGACGAAAACCACTTCCTGGCCCTGGAACAGGACCTTTTCGTCGGCGAGCACCGCCTGCACGTCGCCGGCGAGGGTCGGCATGTAATGCAGCTTGAGCGGTTTCAGGTCGTTGGCCGTGAGCACGGCCTTGACGCCCGGTAATTTTACCGCCGCGTCCTTGTTGATCGACTTGATCCGCGCGTGGCCATA